>JABHWT010000453.1 GCA_018657645.1 Halieaceae bacterium
ACTGGTCACTGCGCCACAAACTGGCCGCCATTGCATTAGCGCTGTCTCTGCCGGTTGCAGGTTTTCTCTCTTTTGGCACTCTGACCGCCCAGTTTTTCCCGGGAACCGATCGGGACCAGATATATATTCAGGTAAAGATGCCCGATGGGCGTTCTATTTACGACACCAGGCAGCTGGTACTGAGGCTGGATGCAAAGCTGCGCCAGGAATCACTGATCCGTCGAGTAGACTGGACTATAGGCGAGAGTGCCCCGGCATTTTATTACAATATGTATCGGTACAAGACCGGCATTCCCTCCTGGGCTGAAGCGCTGGTACTGACAACCGATGAAAACAAGACCAATGCACTCATTCGTAGACTGCAAGTAGAAGTTGATGCCCAGTTTCCCGAGGCGCGTGTCATTGTGCGAGGCATAGACCAGGGGCCACCCGTGATTGCCCCGTTGGAGATTGAGCTGTATGGCCCGAATCTCGACGTATTGCAACAACTCGGTGAGCAATTCAGATCGCGACTGGATGCCGTTCCCGATGTCACGCACAGCAATGCCAGCCTTGCCGGTGGGGCTCCCAAGCTGGTATTTAACCTGAATGAGGAAAAGCTGCGACTAGCCAACCTGCAACTGGCGGATGTTGCCACAACACTTGATGCCAGCTTACGAGGACGCACCGGCGGCGAAGTACTTGAGGACACCGAGCGCTTGCCGGTAAGGGTGCGTCTGGAGGAAAGCAACTGGGCGAGTGTCGACCAGATTGCCAGCCTTCGCATCGCGGCGCCCGGCATACACGGTGCTGGAGGGCAATTACCCGCGATTGCTCTGAGCGCACTGGGCAGTCCGAAGCTGGAACCCTCACGTAGCCCGATTTCCCGAATTAATGGTGAGCGAGCCAATATAATCCAAGCCTATCTTACCCGGGGCGTGCTGCCGGAAGAAGCCCTCAAATACCTGCGTGCAGACCTGGCGGCCAACCCTATTCCTCTACCGGCCGGTTACCGAATGAAGTTCGGTGGAGACTCGGATATGCGCGACACGGTCATCGCTCAGATTATGGCCCCTCTGGGTCTGATCATCTCTGCCTTACTGGCAACCATCGTCCTGACGTTCAATTCCTGGCGTCTCTCCGCGGTAGCAATGCTGGTCTGCGTGTGCTCCCTGGGGCTTAGCCTCCTGTCCCTCGCCATTTTCCGCTATCCCTTTGGCGTGCAGGCACTGATCGGGGTCATCGGTTCCATAGGTGTATCCATTAACGCCGCAATTATCATCATGACTGCGCTTCAATTGGACGAAGATGCCGCGAAGGGCAACCTGGTCGCCATTCGGTCGGTAGTTATGAATTCCAGTCGACATATCATTTCTACGACAGTGACCACCTTTGGCGGTTTTTTACCACTCATCCTGGAGGGGAGCCAGTTCTGGCCGCCGTTTGCTATGGCCATAGCCGGGGGCGTGCTATTGTCGACCATCGTTTCGTTTTTCCTGGTTCCGCCCATGTATGCACTGGTCACCGGAATCGGCAGAACGCCACAGCCAGCTCGTAACTTTCAGATAGCACAACAGCAATGGGAAAAACTCGCGAGTTAATATGAATAACAGTGCACCTGCAAAATGTAGCTCCTATCACCACGGCGACCTGCATCAGGCACTTATTATTGCAGCCGCAGAGCTCATCGAAGAGCGCGGCCTGACCGGGTTCGCAATGATCGACGCTGCCCGACGCGCTGGTGTAAGCAGCGGAGCACCCTATCGCCATTTCAAAGACAAAGAAGCGCTGCTGGAAGCAGTCTGCCAGGTCGCATTTATGGCCCTCACCGAGCAAATTAATGCGACAATTTCAAAATTTGAGCCCGGCTCGGCGGCCAGTATCATTGCTCTGGGGCAAACTTATGTGCACTTCGTTACAAGTCACCCACAGTTCTATGACCTGATGTGGGGAGAGCACGGATTACGCGACCTTGAAAGTGGCCATGCCGACCTCAGGGCTTCGAGCTTCTACACCCTGGCAAATGCGGTGGGGTCCTGGTGCCAGCGCAAGGGCATCGAGGACAAGGACCCCGAAGATCTGGCCGTTAAGCTATGGGCCCTGGGTCACGGAATCGGTGGCCTGGCACTGTACAATCACCTCGACAAATTTATGCCTGCGGCAGATGTAAACCAATTAATTGAAACCAGCACCCATACATTTCTCGAGGGTCTGTCCCGGAACTAGCAGCGTGTTGTAAAACCCTCTGGCTTACAGCTCGTTGACATAACTGTCCTCCAGGGCGGCATCAATGTGGTCTGTCAACTCATCGCTACCGGCAAGCTTGGCGGATAATTGCTTGCCCAGGTTGGCCCGCGCATTCTCTGGCCACGAGTCGGGCTGCCAAAGCCGCGACCGTATCATTGCCTTGCCGCAGTGAAAGAAGGACTCCTCCACCGCGATACGGGTACATAGAACGGCTGGCTTGCCACGCGCACTGAGTCGCTCCAGCAAATCCGGTGCATAACTCAGTGTCGCCCGGCCATTTACCCGGAGTGTTTCGCGAACGCCAGGCACCATAAAAATAAGCGCAGCCCTGCCCGTCTGCAGAATATTCTCAAAACCATAGGCTAGTCTGTTGCCCGGTCGGTCGGGCAACAGCAGGGTGTTTTGATCCTCTACCAGGACAAAACCGGGGGCATCACCCTTCGGCGAAAGATCCAGGCGCCCCTCTGAATCCGATGTAGCAAGGACAGCCAACGGTGCCTTGGCGATAAACTCAGCCGCGTACTGATCGACATAATCAAAGACTTTCTGGGAGGCCAGTTCACTCGGTTCACCCAGCAAATCTCGCAATTTTGAAACGCTGCTTATCTCGTATGTGTCATTCATTTTGCCATTCTCCTTTTGATTGAAGTCGCGGCCAGTTGTGGACGCGCGAGAAGGTTGCGTTTCGCAGTCCATGAAAAAAATGTAACACCCTGTCAACCGAATCACAAATAGCGCGTTTTAATAAGTGGAAACACCCACAACCTCTACCGATTTAATTAGGAGCATGACATGACGAAAGTAACCAAGCGACTCAATGCTGCAGTGCTGGCTGGCATGATAGCCACTGCGTTTTCAATTCAACCGGTTCTCGCTCAAGGCCCTGGTGGCCCCGAGGGAGACGATCAACAAGGCGGCCCAAAAGGTGGAGCCAAGGGTGAACAGCGCCTCGACCGGTCATTCGCCAGAATGGACTTCAACGAAGATGGTGTACTGTCACTGGAAGAAATGACAGAACCTGCCCTTGTCGGCGCAGAAAAATTGCTGTCTCGCAAAGACAAGGACGATGACGACCTGTTGTCACCAGAGGAAATACAGCATCACCGTCGTGGTGACGTTGGCGACTTGTCTGCCATCGTCGATGACATTATACAGTGCGTTGCCGACATCAAGGAGGAAACTGGCAATGAAGATATCGTAGTTCCTACGGCCGACAGTTTCCTGTCACCAGAGGACAAATTCGACATGCTGGACACGTCTGGCGATGGATTTATTGACCTCATCGAGTTGCAGGAGGGCGGCGTGGCCAAGGCGACAAACGCATTCGATGAAATGGATACAGACGCCAATAATGAAGTGTCTCTGGAGGAATTTCGAGCCGGACACAAATCTCATGGTGCAACGAAAAAAGCCGTGCGTCAGTGCATTCGGGAACTCACTGATGACAGTGAACTCCTATAGTTTCTGAGTTTATCCAGACAGGTCCGATCCTGCCTTTATGCGGGTGGTAGCTGGCAAATCAGCTACCACCCGTTTTTTTTGCCAGGAGTCTCAATCAACAAAAGCGTTCGCAATTGTATGCATACTGGGTTTACACTTATAACACCGTCCACCCATCGCCCTGTGGCGATTGCCTGAAGAGATTAACGGAACATCCCGTGAACAAATATATCCGTAACAAAACCCCACTACCCGCCGCCATATTTCCACTGTTACTGCTGTTCAGCTCTGCCGGTGATGCCAGCAGCCTGAACTTAAGTTACGGTCAATTAGCAAAGCATGTCAGTTATCAGGACCAAACTCTATCGATGGACCCAGCGGGCCCGGGATTGGCTCTATCTCTTGATTTGAATGAGCAGTTCACTGTCGACTTCAGTTACCACGAGTGGGAGGACGATTCCGATATTTTAAATCGATCTGCAGTTGATGCCGAGTTACAAACCTGGGGCACGCGCATCAGTTATTATCGGGATAACTGGGCATTCTCCCTGCATTACTATGATTTTGAGGATGATACGTTCGTTGCCAGCATAGCCAATCCGGATAGACGCTATCGCCACGATGTAACCGAATCTTCCTATTTTGGCGGATCTGTCGGTTATGCCTGGAGCAGTAATCGTATGTTTTACAGCGTTTCATTTGGCGCTCAAATTGGCGACTGGGACAACAAAGTAACCCAGTTACAAGATAGACCACCGCCTGCACCTGCACCTCGCAGGGGGCCACCACCGCCGCCAACAATCGAGACGGAGGCCACCAACGGGGATTCTTCAAGCCTTGGCGCCAGTGTGTCACTCGCTCGCTATTGGCCACTCACCGAAAATACGGGCGTTCTGGTGGGCAGTTTGTTTTCCTGGAATCACATGTTGTCGGGCGAATCTTCCCTGGTCTCCAGAAATGGCCAGGCCAATAGTCCACCTTCCAATGGCCCCGGCCCCCAAGGCAACCAGAACGCTGCCGTTAGCGGCTTTACGGGCGATATTGGTAGTGTTTCGGGGGGAGACAGTTATGGCCAGCTATCGTTATATGCTTCTCTGAATATCATCCCGTCCTGGTCGATAGACTTCGATACCGGGTTTTACATCGGCACCGATGACAGCGATCAGTTCTGGTCTGTTAACGTAGCCTACTTCTTTTAGAACTACGTGAGGTCTGTCACGGTTTCCTCGGGGGCGGTGGGGGTCTGTGGTGCGGTTGCTTGTTCGCTTTCATACCGTTGGACTTGTTGAACTTATCCATTAATTGGCGTTGTTTGTCGTGTGGCAACTTCTGAAAACGGGAGTGGGTGTCGCGCAGCTTTTGTTGCTTTCCTGATGGCAGCCGTTTGAATTGATCAAATCGCTGCATTAACTCACTGCGCTGCTGCGGCTGGAGTTGCTGCCACCGGCTAAAATTATTAATCAGCGCATTTCGCTCCTCGCTCCCCATGGCGATCCAGCGACTGGCACCCAATTGCAATTTTTCCTGCTGGGCAGCGGGGAAGCTCTGCC
>JABHWT010000454.1 GCA_018657645.1 Halieaceae bacterium
AATTTTTGGCCGTCATCGGCCACCGCCTGGTCAGCCAAACGCAGCGGTTGACTCAAGGTGCTGAGTATTTGCTCGTCGAGTCGGGCCCGGGTCTTACTGCGCTCCAGCCCCGTTCGCGCAAAAAGGACATTGGAATCGATTTCCAGAGCCTGCTGGTAGGCTTCTACAGCCTGCTGCCAGCTCTCCAAGCTCTCCAGTGTTTGACCGCGTCCTTGCAAGGTCGTCAATCGGTGCCCTGTTTCTGCATCTTTTACCTCTTGCAGGGCACTGGCCGCCTCTTTCGAGCCGGGGCGCTGGCCGGCCGCAGTGTTGAACTCGGACCTGGCGCGACGGAAATTCCCCGCGGCCAATGCGCTGTACCCCTTGCTCATTGCTTCGCTGAAACGCTGCGCGGCGAAAGCAGTCTCTACCCGTTGTTGCGTCTCTTTAAGGCGCATGTGCAGAGGATCAATCGCAGCTGCCTGCTGGAGCAGGGTGTTGGCTTTGGCCAGATCACCTGTCGACTCGGCCTCCAGTGCTTGCTCCAGTAGTGGCATCAGTTGGCCCAGCAAATCCGCACGTTGGCGCAGGATGGCCAACTCTTCGTTTCCGGGCTCGATAGCAGCCGCTATGTCCAGAGCACTGTATGCGGTGTCGCGCTCACCTTTCTCAATGGCCTGGCGGGCGCTATCCAACTGTTCACGCAAAGCCTCTGGTGCCGCATCAAGAAGCGCCTGGAACGCTATCAGAGCTTGCTCGTAGCTGTGCCTGGCCTCAACAAAAAGGCGCTCTCGGTATTGTTCATCGGCTGCACTGGCAATGGCTGCCGCGCTGGCAAGACGCTCCTGACCCCACTTTTCGATACCGACTTCCTCCAGCGCCACCTGAACATCCAGTAGCTGGGCAAGCACATCCTGGGCCTCCTTTCGCAGCTTTGCCAGTTGCGCATCGGACCAGGGAGAGGTTTCCTCCGGGGTGGAATTCTCTCTGGATACCGCAGTGGGTGGTGCTACGTCGGTGGCGATAGATGCCGGTGGTGCGGTAGTGGGGGCGACCCGCCCAGGTAACCAGAATATGATGAATGCCGCCAGAATCGTCAATGCCCCCAGCGCAGGTAAGACCCACAAAGGTGTACTGCGACCTGTTCTGGCAGGTTGTTGGGGCCGACCGTCGGGTGTTGCCGCTTCAAAGCCAATGGGATTTACGGGTTCATTATGGGAAGACATACTGCTTTGAGGGCCCGGTAAGTTCAGAGTTGATCGGGTGTTGGGGCGGAGTCCTGGGGCAGTTCCAGCCCGCCGATCTCTGTGCGGTAGATCTCCGCAAGCAGTTCTCGCCACTGGGCGTATTGATCTTCAACGCTGCCGCTGAGCATGACTGAGCGATCCTGTAACTCAATCACCTGGGGTGTAATTTCGGCTTCCAGCGATTGGCCGAGTTCGTCCAGCGCCTCCACGTGGATCTCGGCCTCATTGCGTTTCTCAAGACCACTTTTTAGCAGGTAGCCACCGCCGAGAACGGCTGTACTGGCACCCGCTCGGGCGTAGCTGTCACTGCTGCCGCTGGCGGCAATCCCGGCCAGTATAGCGACACCGCCGGCAATCATCCGTCTGGTACTTTGCTCCCTGAGTTCCCTGAGGGCAATCGCCTCCTCGTAACTGAGCTTGCGCCACTCCTGATAGGGGCCGATCATCTGTCCGTTGAAGGTGGTGTAGTACTCCTGCATGGTGTCTATGAACAGGTGATCGCGCTCGCGGATGCTGCGAATGCGCTCCAGCATCGGATCCTGCTCGGCGGGCAGGCGCATAACAAGGTATCGTCCCTGGCGGCTTTTTGCCAGGTAGCCGGCGAAGGCCTCGGGAGAGAAACTGCGGGCGAACAGCAATTCAGTGACCAGGCGTATGTTCCTGCGGTCCTGGGGGCGAATGGTATCCTGTAGCTCGAGCAAGTCATTGGCGATGTTATTGTAGATTGCCTGGAAGGAGTCCTGTGGGGTTCGCGACGTCATAGTGTAGGCGTAGCGGCTGGCCCTCCCTTCGTACGCTTTGTTATCCAGCCAGACATTACCCCGGGAGTCGGTAGCGGTGACAACCAGCTTCAATTGTTCGCCGTCGGAATATAGAATCTTACCCTCTACCCGCAGATCGGAAATCTGCGAGCTGTCGGGTACTACCCGCACAGCGCCCCAGGCACCGCTTGCCTGCATTGATTCGGACAATAAAATTGGCATGAAGTGCGCTTCGGCCTTGCGTACTTCCGGGTAGACCTGTTCGTCTTCGTCGTAGCCGTCCAGGTTGGGGTCGAAAATAACGATACCAACATCCAGAAGCAGGTCTTCAGCCACGGTTTCGGTGGCCACTTTAATCGGCGGCACGGAGTTACTTTTGATGGTCTTGCTAACACAGGCAGGTAGTACCAGGCATATCAGGAACAATACCAGTAAGCGGAGGCGAGTGGGTGGTATGCGCATTAATCCAGCCCCTTGTACTTGCGGTATTCGTCCCACAATTTCTCCCGTACCGCCGGATCTGGCTCTCGCATCGCCGCTTCCCGCAATTGACGGGCCACCACGTCGTCGTCGTTGCCATCGGGAATGCCTGCTGGAGCTGGGTATTTGGCTGTGTCACGGGGTATAGCAGTTGACTCTCCGGTACTCGCCCCTCCGCCTATACCACCGCCACTACTATATGTGCCACCGTCCGCCATACCGCCGTCGTACTCGCCGTATTCACCCTGCGGATCGTCCTCCGTGGGCAATGATTGGTTTGCGGTGGATTCCCTCGCTGCCCGACGTTGGGCCGATGCCTCCTCTCGAATTATGCCATCGAACACGCCGGCACCTCGCTCCAATTGGGCATCCAGAATAGCAACTTGCTCTGCGGGTGTAAGTGGTCCGCTGCTAGCTCCGCTCTCTCCTGTGCTTTCCTGGCCAGGCAGTCCCATGCCGCCCGATGCGGTGCGCCCGGTGCCCGCAGGTGGGGCGCCGGCAGAGGCGTTGCCATCCCCTCCCGCGCTGGCATCGCCCTGCGTACCTGCGACGGTGCCCGAGCCTGTGGTTTCTCCTGGCTCACCGGCACTGCTTTGGGCATCTCCCATACCGCCCTCCATGGTGTCCTCCAGAGACGGCTCATCGGTTAAATCGGGTAACGCCTGCCCCTCTCCTGCGGCATAGCCGCCAAAGCCTGGCTCCTCCGCGCTGCCGCTTGTCCCGGCCTCTCCCGTGGCTTCGGCCTCGGAACCGGGAAACTCTCCCGAGGGGAACTCCCCCATATCTCCCGGGTCTGACTGCTGCCCGCTTTCGCTGCCGCCACTATCGGCGGTAGAGGGCCCGGCCGGCTCCGGGAAAGAACTGCCCGGCTCTGGTAGACCCGACCCGGAACTGCCGGGAGGTGAACTACTGGGAGAACTACTGGGGGACGATGATGAGGGCGAAGAAGGTGATGATGAAGAAGGCGACGACTGCGACGATGGCGGTGAAGATGAGGGCGAAGACGGTGATGACGGCGGCGAGGGCATGGAGGGCGATGAAGGTGACGATGTCTGGGGCGTGCTGACGCAGGCGCCTAACAGCAGACAAATGCTGGCGATGGCAACCCGTTTGCCAATCGTGTTCATTTCAGTGCTACTGTAATAGGTCATAGGCTTTAACTATTTTATCGGTACTAACCGGCTCACCATTTTCGAATCTGGGTCGAAACTTTATATTACGCAGTTTTCGCATGAGTCGGCGAACACTGACTTCATTATCTTCATTTTCATCCACTCGCACCAGATCAGTCACATTCCCTCGTGCGCTCACCCCGAATTCTAGCAGGATTTCACCCTCTGTGGCGGCGACTGCCGGATACAAGACGCGCAAGCCCTCGAGGTCGGGCAGGGGCACGGGTTGCCCAAACCAACCATCTATCAGTAATTGGGCATCATCACGGCCGTCAAGTTCCGCGATTGCATTGCCGTATATTTCGCTCGCCTTGTCGCGCTGGCCATGCCACTGCATCCAGTCTCCCAGCATGACCAGCGTTTTGACCGCCGGTAGAATTTGATCGACGGATTGGACTCTTTCTATATCGTAGATGGAGCGGATCAGCGCTTGGCCTTTTGCGTAGCTATTCCCGCGGTAGGCATCGAATCGGTTTAGCATTACCCGATTGTCGAAGCTGGAGTTTGAATTTTTGCCGGCGGAGCCACTGGCCGCGTAACTGGAGATCAGGTATTGGGCTCGAAGTAGTCCATACAAGGGGGGGATAAGTTTCTCAGAACCGTCTCCCTCCAGCTCCATCACATCGAGCAGAGCCAGGCGGTACAGGTCCCACATGCTTAACAGACGTCCGATTCTCTGCTCATCCAGGCCTATTTCAAAGGCATTGTGTTGCCAGTGCGCCTGTTGCATCAGAGCCTGGACACGCGATTCACCCAGGCTTAGGTTGCGCTGCTGAACCTGAAACAGGTATTTCTGTCGCAGATCGGCCTCGGCAAATTGACCGGTGGCCAGCTGGCTGATAATTTCGCCCTGGATCATGGGGATTTGTGCCGCGCTGTAGAGACCATCGTTAATTCGCGCAAGATGAACGCCTCGATTAAAGGCTGCTATGGCCTCCAAATGGCGGTTCTGTTGTTGAAGGGTGAGACCAAGGGTGAGCAGTTGCTCTGGTAGTGCACCCGCGTAGGCACCCTCGTTGCTTTCAATACGGGAAAGGGCGTCAAGAATGCGCTGGGTTCGCCGCTCGTTAACCGGGTCTTGAATCGCAATCGGAGTATCGGCTTGGACAATGGGCTGAGCAGGTGCCTCTGGCACGGCAATCGGAGCATCGCTTTGGACAATGGGTTGAGCAGGCATCTCAGACACAGCGATTTTGCTATCGAGGCTGTCGTCGGCCCAGGTTGGGCTGCCCAGAAGCACTGGAAACAAGCTGCTAACCAGGCATTTACAGAGAGCGGGTTTTCTCATATCCATTCGATGCACTACACCAGTTACGGTACAATGACCGATCATCCCCTACAGTGAGTCCTAAGTATAGACACAGTGCCGGGGAATAGTTCAAGCCCAGGCAGTTACTTTTGTGATTGAGGCGGAGGAGGATGAGCTTGCTACTCACTGAAATTCAAGCCCGCTGGCATCAATTATTTTCACTGTTGGAGGCAGGCAGCGACGTGCCACCCTCACTCTGGATGAGAACAGAGGGGCTAATGGAAGCCGCCACGATCACAGGGGAGACAATACCCGCGGAAATAGATGCCCTGATGGACGGTGTTTACCAGACTATTTATGGACAAAATCTCGCAACAGCTTTTGGTGGCGATTGGCGCGACTTTTATCCGTTCCCGCAAATTCCGGCAGTAGCAAAACGAGCGCCCGTGTACCCCAGTACCAGCGACTGAACACAGGGCCACTGCGGGGGAGCGAAAGACTCCGGTTGGTGGGGACCACTTCCCCGAAACCCCTGCCGCACTCTGCGTATTGCGCCTTTGCGTCGCTGGTGTCCGCCCGTTACTATAAGGCATCTCGATACCTTCACAGGAATGGTTTTGCACTACGAGGATTTCAGACGAGAGTACCTGGCTGGCGGCCTTAACAGGGACATGTTGGATCCCTGCCCGGTGCAGCAGTTCCAGCTGTGGCTGGGGCAGGCGGTCGATGCCAAACTGCGCGACCCCACGGCCATGGTGTTGGCCACCGTCGATGAGCAGGGCCTGCCGTGGCAGCGTATTGTTCTGCTCAAGGATGTGTCAGCCAAAGGGTTTGTGTTCTATACCAACTATGGCAGCGCGAAAGCACAGGCGATATCACACAACCCCAGGGTATCACTACTTTTCCCCTGGAACACTTTGGACAGGCAGGTTATCGTCGGTGGAACCACGGAGAAAATGTCGGTGGTAGAATCCACTCGCTACTTTCTTAGTCGCCCCCGGGAGAGCCAATTGGCAGCCTGGGCTTCGCACCAGAGTCGACCTATATCTGCCCGCGCACTACTGGAGAAGCAGGTACTTGTTCTAAAGAACAAGTTTTCTGAGGGCCAGGTTCCGATGCCTGATTTCTGGGGTGGCTATAGAGTCGTGCCAGAGCGGATCGAATTCTGGCAGGGCGGCAGTCACCGGCTTCACGACCGATTCCTGTATACCCGGGGCGCCGGTAATGAGTGGCAGATAGAACAATTGCAACCGTGATAAACGGACCGCTCCAGTAATAGTCAACCTTCACCACTTCACGCTACGCTAGCCATCTCCGGATGGCCGGCCCCTGGGAACACTACTTTTTTACTAGGCAGTGGAGACGGCTGCAAAGGTTAGCTGTTTTGGACACCATCGCCCGGCCTTCGGCTTCCCTCGCTACAGCCAGTTTTCAGGGGCCCGCCTTGACGCGCGTCCCTGCGCGGCAAGGCTTTTCGGCACGTACCCGATGAAGCGGGGCAGGCTCTCCAT
>JABHWT010000456.1 GCA_018657645.1 Halieaceae bacterium
ATCGCCCGGCCTTCGGCTTCCCTCTATGCAGCCAGTTTTCACGGGCCCGCCTTGACGCGCGTCCCTGCGCGCAAGGCTTTTCGGCACATCCATGTGCCTACAACCCCTGAAAACAGGCTTCCGTTCGGCGAGCTCAAAGGTGTCCATAACAGCTAATCTTTGCAGCCGTCTCCAATGTCTAGTGAAAAAAGTAGCATTTCCGGGGGCCGGCCTTCCGGGGGCCGGCCATCCGGGGGTCGACTCCCCAAATCACTCCAGTGCAAATCAAGTCGGGAAAGTCGATCGATGCTAATGGGCATTAGAGTTGATTGACGCCACGCCATCGATTTAGGACGGCAATATAAGTGTATTGTGGATGTTGGGTGGCACTAGAAAATCGTCACGTGCACCAAAAATACTTGCTTCTGTATGGGCACGAATTAACAATTGAATATGGAGTCAGGCTCTACTTCAGCATACTTTTGTAGTGGCTCCCACTGAAGCCTCGGTACTGCATGAATCGAACACGCCTGGCTTTCTCCTTTAGCTCGGTAGCAGCACTTTCACCAAATTTTTTAGAAAACACTTCTTCGGCCAGGGCATGCCAGTCGATTTCTGCGTACTCGATCGCTACGTCTATCTGGTGATCCGACAGGCCTCGCTCGCGCATCTCCTGCCTGACCCGCACAGGTCCGTAGCCTCGATTTGAGCGATGTCTGGCAAAACTATGGGCGAAGCGTTCGTCGCTTTGCAGGTTTTCATCCACCAGTCTTTGTAGTACCTGATCCATCAGATCCTGGTCGTCAAAACGGCGAAGCAATTTGTGCTTCAGTTCGTGCAGGGACTGTTCACGACGAGCCAGTAAGTTCATCGCCGCCAGGCGAATGTCCGCCGAATCAGACATAGGAAAAAGAGGCGTTGGGATGTGAGAGAGGAAAGTGGGGGGCCCAACGCCTTTGGAGAAAGAACTGTGAATACAGCACTATGACTCGCAATGATTAACTCCTGGTGATTTACTCCTGATCAATATCAATGGCCTCGTTTTCAGCCACCTCCTCTACTGCGGGTTCATCCGCATCCAGCAATTGTTTACGAATCAGTGTTTCAATTTCATTGGCCACGGCGAGGTTATCCTGTAGAAATTTAGCGGAATTAGCCTTGCCCTGGCCTATTTTGTCGCCCTTATAGGAGTACC
Organism: Halieaceae bacterium; assembly: GCA_018657645.1. Classification (GTDB taxonomy): domain Bacteria; phylum Pseudomonadota; class Gammaproteobacteria; order Pseudomonadales; family Halieaceae; genus JBALVT01. Next base: position 1,175 of record JABHWT010000456.1, read on the forward strand.
AGGCTCCCGCCTTGTCGACCAGGCCTATTTTCACACCCCAGTCCAGAACCTCTCCCATATGGTATATTCCCTTGCCATACATAATTTGAAATTCAGCCTGTTTGAACGGTGGCGACACCTTGTTCTTTACCACCTTCACCCGGGTTTCATTGCCCACGACTTCATCGCCGTCGGTAACCGAGCCAATGCGGCGAATATCCAGACGAACGGAGGAGTAGAACTTTAATGCATTACCACCGGTTGTGGTTTCCGGGCTGCCAAACATCACGCCAATTTTCATCCGAATCTGGTTAATGAAAATAACCAGGCAATTGCTGTGCTTAATGGATCCGGTGAGCTTGCGCATCGCCTGACTCATCAGGCGCGCCTGCAAACCCACGTGAGAGGCTCCCATCTCCCCTTCAATTTCAGCCTTGGGTGTCAGCGCTGCGACCGAGTCGACAACCAACACATCTATAGCACCGGAGCGCACTAACATCTCGGTCACCTCTAATGCCTGCTCTCCCGTGTCTGGCTGAGAAAGGATCAAGTCGTCGACATTAACACCCAGTTTTTCTGCATATATCGGGTCCAGCGCGTGCTCGGCATCAATAAAAGCAGCGGTGCCACCACTTTTCTGGGCCTCGGCAATGACCTGTAAAGTCAGCGTTGTCTTACCGGACGATTCCGGTCCGTATATTTCACAGATACGCCCCTTGGGCAAACCACCTATTCCAAGGGCAATATCCAGCCCCAGAGAACCCGTCGAAATAGAGGGAATAGCAATTCGTTCTTTATCGCCCATGCGCATAACCGTACCCTTGCCGAACTGCCGCTCAATTTGGGTCAATGCTGCTGATAGGGCTTTTTCTTTATTGGCGTCCATGGTGTTCCTCTCTCGTTTTATTCCAGGGGTTGTGCTCAAGGGTTAGCGCAACCGTCTCAGGGTAATACCTGCGTGCTGTTTAGCTCGCAGCCCCCTCTCCAACCGGTTCACCTCGGCGAATGGGGCTTGTAGCAGCCTTAGACCTCGCCGGGCCATACAGCAAAACTACTGTATATATACTCAGTGTTTTAAATTGAAATTGCAAGCCCAAAACCAAAATAAAATCATCATATTCAACCCGAGTAGAAAAACCCGCCTGATATTGCTACAGGTCGATACCACCTTATGGCCGCCGGGCGCTTACATTCAGATGGCAGCTTAATCTCTACGGCATAGGCAAGATCAGCCTGTTTATAGCTGCTGCCATGGTCGGCGTCGTCGCTATACCGTACAATTCGCTTTTCCCTTTCCACGGACATCGCACGAGTAGCAGTGACCAGCGATAAACATCAACAGCACACACCCATGATGCAGCAATTCATGCGGATCAAGGCGGACCACCCATCGGACCTGCTTTTTTATCGCATGGGAGATTTTTACGAGCTGTTTCACGAGGATGCACGGCGTGCCGCAACCTTGCTGGACATAACACTTACCGCCCGCGGCAAATCCGGCGGCCAACCCATTCCCATGTGCGGCATCCCCTACCACGCAGCCGACAACTACCTGGCCAAGCTGGTCAAGGCCGGTGTCTCGGTGGCAATCTGTGAGCAGATCGGAGACCCCGCTACCAGCAAGGGGCCAGTGGAGCGCAAGGTGGTACGGGTTATTACTCCTGGCACCCTGAGCGACGAGGCCCTGATGGAAGACCGGGTGGAAACCCTGTTATTGGCGGTTGTGCAACAACTGGATCAATTCGGCATCGCCTACCTGGATCTCAGCACTGGTCGTTTTCGGGTACTGGAGGTATCGGGTGTGGAGCCGCTGACAGGTGAATTGCACAGACTCAACCCGGCAGAGGTGCTCTACCATGAAGCAACCGATCTGGCTGAGATTACCGGCCGTAGCGGCGCCCGCTCACAACCCGCCTGGGAGTTCGACCTGGACAGCGCGCGAAGAGCCCTGACAGCTCAGTTTCAAACGCATGACCTTCAGGGCTTTGGCTGCGATAATCTGACCCTGGCACTGGGCGCTGCGGGCTGCCTGCTGCAGTATGTGAAGGATACCCAGCGCGGCAACCTGCCCCACATCCGCAGTATCAGCCACGAAAACCGCGCCGACAGTGTGATCCTCGATGCGGCCACCCGACGCAACCTCGAAATTGACATCAATATGACGGGTGGGGATACCAACACCCTGTTCTCGGTGATGGACCGGACGGTGACCGCCATGGGAAGCCGCCTGCTGAGACGCTGGCTACACAGGCCGCTGACAGACACCAACATTCTGGGTGAGCGACACAGTGCAATCTCTGATTTAGGCACCCAGTACCAATTTGAACCGGTGCGAACTGCACTGAAACCCATCGGCGACATGCAGCGCATTCTGACCCGGGTTGCTCTGCGATCAGCGCGACCGCGAGATCTCGCACGTCTACACAGCTCTCTGTTGGCGCTACCCGCCCTGCGCGGGGAACTGGCTTCCAGTACTGCTGCGAGGCTGGCCCAACTAAGCCATCAGTCGAGCGAGTACCCACAGCTGTGTGAATTGCTGGGCGCGGCTATTATCGATAACCCACCCGTGGTTATTCGCGACGGCGGTGTCATTGCCCAGGGCTACGATGCCGAACTGGATGAGCTGCGCCAGATCAGTACCCACGCCGGGGATTACCTGCTAGAAATTGAGCAGCGCGAGCGACAGGCCACCGGGCTGTCGAGCCTGAAAGTTGGCTACAACCGGGTTCATGGCTATTACATAGAAATCAGCAAGGCCCAGTCCGAGCGTGCCCCTCCCGAGTATATTCGTCGCCAGACCCTGAAAAATGCCGAGCGTTTCATCACCCCGGAGCTCAAGACCTTCGAGGACAAGGCCCTGTCGAGCAGGAGTCGCGCCCTGGCCCGGGAAAAAGCACTGTACGACCAACTACTGGAGCAACTTAACGAACAACTGGGCCCGCTGCAGGACACCGCCGCCGCTGTGTCCGAGGTGGATGTACTGGCAGATTTGGCAGAGCGAGCCGACAGTCTCAACTTGAGCCAGCCGGAATTCTGCCAGGATCAGGTCTTCGAGGTCAGCCAGGGTCGACACCTGGTGGTCGAGCAGGTACTGGACGAGCCCTTTATAGCCAACGATACTGTCCTGGACAGAAATCGTCGCATGCTCCTCATTACCGGTCCCAATATGGGAGGCAAATCGACCTACATGCGACAGAATGCAATCATTGCACTGCTGGCCCACATCGGCAGCTATGTGCCCGCGGCCGCTGCCCGACTGGCGCCTCTGGATCGTATCTTTACCCGCATAGGGTCCTCCGATGACCTAGCCGGTGGCCGCTCCACCTTTATGGTCGAGATGACCGAAACCGCTAATATTCTGCACAATGCCACACCGCATAGCCTGGTACTGATGGACGAGGTGGGACGCGGTACCAGTACCTTCGATGGCCTGAGCCTGGCCTGGGCGGCAGCCGTACAACTGGCCCAATCGGTGAAGGCGTTTACCCTGTTTGCCACCCACTATTTCGAACTGACCAGCCTGCCCGAACAGTGCCCCTCCATGGCCAACGTGCACCTGGATGCGACCGAGTACCAGGACCACGTGGTATTCCTGCACAATATCCAGGAGGGTCCCGCCAGCCGCAGCTACGGTTTGCAGGTAGCCAAGCTTGCGGGAATACCCGGCCCGGTATTAAAGGCCGCACAGAACAAGCTCACCGAACTGGAACGGGGAGAGACGCAAAGCCCCATGCCACAATCCTCGTCGCAAAGCGACATGTTTGATAGCCGTGAACCTCATCCAGTCGTGACCCTGCTGGAGGGCTTGAATGTCGACGATTTGACCCCTCGCCAGGCCCTGGAAAAGCTCTACCAGCTGAAATCCCATATTGGCTGATTGGCACTTCATTTCTGCCTTCAGAGCAGGTAAACTTAGCGCCCCTGACGAGTACCCCAGCATCGAGAGGCCGGAATAGAATGACGTTTGTTGTAGGCGAGCAATGTATCAAGTGCAAGCACACAGATTGTGTAGAAGTATGCCCTGTGGATTGTTTTTATGAAGGCCCGAATTTTTTGGTCATCCACCCGGACGAGTGCATCGACTGCGCCCTGTGTGAACCGGAGTGCCCGGAGGACGCTATTTTTTCCGAGGACGAGTTACCAGAGGATCAACAAGTCTTTTTGGAATTGAATACTGAGTTGGCCGAAGTGTGGCCCAACATAACCGAGATGAAGGACTCACCAGCGGATGCTGAAGAGTGGAGTGGCAAGCCGAACAAACTGGAATTACTGGAGCGCTAGGTCAAGGCTCACACCACCGACACCCCGCATTAAATTTGGGGTGTATGCCCACATGCGGCTCCCCAGCAGGTAGCGCCCCATGAATTCAACCGAGAATCACTTTTCTCTGGACTGGCGAGTTGCCTTCGGCCTGGTTGTCACTACCGCCTGGTTTACCGCCGGGCTGACCTACCTCCTGGGTATCGTCGGCTGGGCCAACTTCATTCACCTGCCGACCGCCGACATTGGCAGTTTCCTCGAGGGCGCATTCGCACCGCTGGCTTTTTTGTGGCTGGTCATCGGCCACTTCATGCAACAAAAGGAAATCAGCGCCAACACCAAGGCCATCCACATTCAGGAGCGCAGCGCCCAGCGGTTGGAAATGCATGCCCATCGCGATACCTATTTCAAGCTGCTGGCTCTTATTCAGGATCAACTGGGCTCTATCTCGGCATTTCACTACATGTCGGTTGCCGGCCCCTCTGGTACAGGCCAAATGACGTCCGAAGAGTTTGCCGAGGGTCGCGCCAATTGCAGCAACGGCGATCACGCTTTTTTTGTCCGCAAAATGACCGGCATGTCCTATGATTTGCGCGAGGACGTGGACGCCCTTCAAAACGTCTATTTCGGAACCGAAATCCGCAAGCGACACACTGAAAACTACCTGAAAACCTTCGAAAAACTGTTAAAAGCAGCCCGCGAGGTCGATGCAGATGACATGATCAGTAATGCACTGCATATGGGTTCCGCCATTGGCCGTCAATACCGAATTATCAAATATGTTCAGGGCGAGGATGCCTACGAATTAGAGCTTCTGGTGTAATGTCCTGAAGGACACTACACCACCGGTTCCAAGCTTATCCTACCTCAGGGTATGCGCACATGATCCACACCCTGCTCCCTGGCCCAGGCGTTAATGGGGCTCAAATTTTCCTCTGTGATACGGCGAAGCTCTGCACTGCGCTGTGCCCACTCGGCCTTCAGGTCTGCCAAGCGCGTCATAGCGCCCTCGGTCACCGGTGCACCGGTGCTGTTAATCACACCTAGCAAGTAGCCAAGCTGGCCGGCCAACATTGTTTCCCAGGCGTCTTCGTCTTCCAGAGTCTGGTGTTTTAACTGCGTTATTCTGGCCTCCCACCGATCTATTTGGGAGATAGCTTGATTGGCCATTTCGCCAAACCGGGTATCTTCGCCATAGCGATCCGTCAGACCTTGCACCTGTACTCTGGCGGTTCGAAGTGCATCCAGGCGGGAAAGAATCTCGCTTATTAATTCACTGACCTCTGTCAGGCGCGCCCCCCACTGGTGAATCTCAGTATCGGTGGCCGTTGACCGGGGATCCGCCTTCAGCGTAAATTCAACCGTCTCCTCATAATCACCCACCGTAACCGTGGCGCTGTATTGCCCTGGAAGTACCTTGGCGCCCGCAAAACCGGGGTAGTAGGCAATATCTTCAATGCAGAGAATACTGTCGCGGTTTAAATTCCAAGCCCATTTGTTCAAGCCCTTTTCCGTTGTCGGGTAGTCTATTTCAAACGGGGAGCGCGGATCCATATTGCCGATGCGGCAACGGTCGTGATCGCTTTCCTCACTTGAAAAATGGCGGACGACCCGACCCTTGGCATCGCGGATATCAATCGCCAACGGACCATTGGATTCAGTGCCAATATAGTAGTAAATCTGTGCACCAGCGGCCGGATTTTCGCCCTCAAACTCGCCGGCAGAAGGCCTGCGGCCCAACATGTACGCAGTACCGGGAGAGTACACATGCAGTGGCTTTTTCCCAATATCGGCGCCCGCCTGGCGAATGGCAAACAAGTCATCCAATACCCAAAAGGCGCGCCCCTGGGTGGCAGCTATGAGATTATTATGCCGAATCGTTAAATCGGTAACTGGCACCGGCGGCAGGTTGTGCTGAAGCGACTGCCAGTCTCCACCATCGTTGAACGAAACAAACATACCTGCTTCGGTGCCCGCGTAAAGAAGCCCCTGCCGGGCGGGGTCCTCTCGGACAACCCGCACAAACGTATTCTTGGGCAGGCCAGCATCTATACGCCGCCAACGCTTGCCGTGATCGGTGGTTTTATATATGTAGGGGCGAAAATCGTTGAGCTTGTACCCGGCAACAGCCAAATAGGCGGTCGCGGGGTCGTGAGGGCTCAATTCGATCGAGTTGATCATGGCCTCGCCACGATGTTTGGGCGATACATCATCCCAGGTGGCACCACCGTCCCGACTCAGGTGCACCAGTCCGTCGTCGCTACCGACCCAGATAGTACCTTTTTCCAGTGGCGACTCTACAATATAGAAAATCGTATTATAGTACTCTGCACCGACGTTCTCAGGCGTCAGTGGGCCACCATTTCTGCCCTGGCGCTCGGTGTTATTTCGTGTCAGATCGGGGCTGATCTCGGTCCAGGTGGTGCCTCGGTCGGTGCTTTTTAGAAGTACCTGCGCGCCATAATAAATCACGCTCGGGTCGTGTGGAGACAGCGCGACCGGCGGATTCCAGTTAGCCCGATACTTGAGATCCCGCGAATCCATGCCGTACACCGACTCCGGGTAGGGGATAATTGTACGAGTAATTTGGGTGTCGCGATCGTACTCGGTCAAGGTGCCATTAATGGTTGTGGCGTACACCAGGCGCGGGTTGTCTGGATCAAAGGCGATATGAGCGCTTTCACCGCCGCCCACTGCATAATAGTCATCAGCACCAATGCCGCGTCTGAATGAGCGACTCGCTATCGCAACCGTAGAATTGTCCTGCTGACCACCATAAATACGATAGGGAAACAGATTGTCAGTCACCACCCGGTAGAACTGCGCCGTGGGCTGATTCTGGATGCTGGACCAGGTTTTGCCACCATCAAAGGTAACCGTTGCTCCCCCATCGTTGGCATTGATCATGTTGCGGTTATTATCGGGGTTTATCCAATGGTCGTGGTAATCCCCGTGGGGGCCGCTTATTTTCTCCCAGTTTTCACCACCGTCAATGGACTTCATAAGCGGCACGTTCATCACCCATACCGTGTCCTCATCAACGGGATCTGCAGTGATGTGAATGTAGTACCAGGCGCGGGAGTGAAGTACCCGGTGATTATTGATCAAGGCCCAGGTTTCGCCACCGTCTTCACTGCGATAGAGACCGCCCTTTTCCGGCTCGGCCTCAATAATGGCGTACACTCTTTGCGGATTACTGGCAGACACATCGACGCCGATCTTACCCACCATTTTTGGCAAGCCACCCTCGAGTTTGACCCAGCTATCGCCGCCATCTATGGACTTAAAGATGCCTCCATCCTCTGAGCCCGAATGAATGAACCAGGGTTTTCGGCCGTGACTCCACATTGCCGCATAGAGGATTCGCGGGTTGCTCGCATCCATCGTCAAATCGGAGGCGCCGGTAGTATCGCTAACCTTCAGAACATGCGACCAGCTGGCTCCACCATCGTCGGTACGGAAAATACCCCTCTCTTCACTGGGTCCCCATATTGTGCCCTGCACCGCAACAAAGGCGATGAGCGGGTTGTCCGGATGAATTTTTATACGCGAAATCTGTCCCGCATTATCCAGTCCAATATGAGTCCAGGTTTTGCCCGCATCCGTGGATTTATATACACCATTGCCATGGCTTGTCGTCACCCCGCGAATAGGCGATTCGCCCGTGCCGACATACAGCACATTATTGTCCGACTCCGACACTGCAACCGCCCCGATAGTACCCACCGCAAAGTGCCCATCCGAAAGGTTGTCCCAGGTAACTCCGGCATTTTCGGTCTTCCAGACTCCACCACCGGTGGCCCCCATGTAGTACAGCATCGGCTTGCCCGGGACACCGGTTGCAGTCGTCACCCGACCGCCTCGATAGGGCCCCACAAGGCGCCACTCGACTGCAGATAGAGTAGCCGGATCGACAATCTCCTTGCCCATACCAGCCACCGGCAGCAGACAAAAGACCAGGGCTGCGATGAGGGGGCCTGGCAGGTATTTTTTCAGTATTCTCGTGACGGACATTATTTTCCCCATTAATTCAGACTAAGCGTATCGAGTGTAGCCTACACCGATTCGATGACACAGTGTAATTAGTGCTCATCCAAATGACTGACTCCCAGAAATTCTTCAGTGAGAATGAAGTCGATGAAGAGTCGATCGATGATAATGCCCATCAGGACCGTCTGCAGCAGGGACGCTGCAGCCGAGCCCCCATGGATGGGTTCACGGCGCGTCTTGATGGGCATTATCATTGATCGACGCCACGACATTAATTAAGAACGCAAATACAAGGGTTTTATCAGCTTTTGGTGGCGCTCCGATGTCGTGTTTGCCTCCTGGACACGCAGCGAGTACATCCATGTATGCTCG
>JABHWT010000375.1 GCA_018657645.1 Halieaceae bacterium
AGGCCGACGATACCACCGTAGGCACCATCCACGTGCAGCCACAGATCAAACTCTTCGCACAGGTTTGCAATAGCAGCCAGTGGATCGACGGCTCCCACATTGGTGCTGCCGCAGGATGCAACCACACAAGCCGGGCGCAGACCTGCTGCCAGATCAGTAGCTATGCTCTTTCGCAGGGCCTCCGGGCGCATTCGGAATGCACTATCAGTCTCTATAATTCGCAAATTGGACGCGCCAATTCCCAGCTGCTCCACACATAGCTGAACCGAGCTATGAGCCTCTGCAGAGGTGTAATAAATCATGGCCGGGTGGTTGCCCTGCAGCCCTTCATCGCGAATACTCCAGCCGTCGCGTTGAGCTGCCCAGTAGCGTGCCACGCTCAGCCCATTTAGATTAGCCGCGGAGCCGCCACTGAGCAAAATTGCAATACCATCCGGGGTACCGTTGGCATCTGCGAACCCGGTTAATTCCATGAGCCATCGTCCCAGGCTGTGGGAGAGGAAGGTGCTGGGAGTGTCACCACCATCCAGACCGCCTTTCATGGTTGTAACGAGTGCGTCACATAGTATTGCTACAGGTGCTGGTGGAGAATTTACCCAGCCGTATGAGCGGGCATGCGTCATGGGCATGGCCCAGGGCACGATATTATCTTCGACGAAAGACAGGATATCTTCAGCTGTCATGCCGTTGGCGAGCAGTGGCAGATTCAACAATTTCTGTCGAATGGCATCGGAGGGGACCGAGCAATCCACGGGCATGTGGGGGCGCTCGCTCAGGTGATTGGCCATGGCTGCACTTGTGCGCTCTAGCAGGTCAGAGAAATTGCGCCGATCATCTGTATGTGGCGACTTGTAAAGGCTCCCCATTTCTCCAATTCTCATGTCCAGGCCCTGCATTTTTCTTATTTTATGGTGTTTATGGAAGAGAGGGGCACAACCTGATCTTCCAGATGATTATATAATTTAGCATTTCTCGAACAAAATTGAATCACCCAAAGCGGAGTAATCGCGCGTCAGTTTGTGGACTTACTTAGGTTTTTTCAAAACGTCCTATGGCCTTATCGACAATATACTCACCGATGGGTATCGCCGATGTGGCTGCCGGGGAGGGCGCATTACATACCAGGATGGCGCGCGGAGTTTCGGCGAAAAGGAAATCGTGAACCAGTGACCCGTCGCGTGTTACCGCCTGGGCACGAATTCCGGCAGGGTAGGGTTGTAAATCCTCTAGAGTCAACTCCGGGCAGTATTTGCGACAGCGTTCCAGATAGCCAGCTTTGAAAAATGAGTCTTTCATTTCAGAAATGCCAGCTCGCATATTGTCCTTCACCAGCCTCCAGAACCCGCTGTATTTCGCCATGTCTGCCACATCGCGCAGATTAAAGCTGCCTTTTGCGTAACCTTCTCGGGCAAAGGCCAGCACGGCGTTGGGGCCGACAGTTACTCTACCATCAATCATCCGGGTCAGGTGCACACCTAGAAACGGCAGCTCCGGGTCCGGAATGGGGTAGATAAGGTGTTTTACAATGTTATTTTTTGAAGGCGGTAGTTGGTAGTATTCGCCGCGAAAGGGGATCATTTCAAAATCAGTTTCTATACCAAGCAACCGCGCGACGCGATCTGCCATGATGCCGGCGCAGGCGATGACGTGCCTCGCTCGAATGTCCTCGCCGTTAGTGCCAAGGATAATTTCTTCAGCTGTCTCTGTGGCTGAACGAACCGTAGTGTTCAGTCGAACTTCACCGCCCATGTGCTGAAACTTGTCTGCCATCTTCACAGTGATGGCCAAATAGTCGGCAATGCCGGTGCTACCAACCAAAAAGGCGCCGGTGCCGATAATATTGGGTTCGCGCTCCCTGAGTTCATCCTGAGATAACCACGTCGCGTCGATCTGATTTTCTGTGCAGCGTTTGAATAACACCTGCATACGTGCTTGTTCGTCGGAATTTGTTGCCACTAGCAGTTTGCCGCACTGATCGAAGGGAATGTCATTCTGTTGTGAGAAGTTGACTGTCGCTTCCACGCCGCGGCGACAAAACTGCGCTTTCATGCTGCCCGGTTGATAATACACTCCGGCGTGAATAACGCCCGAATTATGGCCCGATTGATGGCTTGCCAGGGCTGGTTCTTTCTCAATGAGAACAATAGAGTGTTGGGGGAGGCGTTGCTTAAGCTGCCAGGCCGTGGCTGCTCCTACAATACCGCCGCCGATAATCGCGTAATCAAATACCACGGTAGCCCTAGGCCACCTTCGTTTTGCGGTAAACAAGGTAGGCTGCAACCGTGCCCACAAAACTCATGGCAGCCACCAAAAAAAACAAATTCTGATATCCCTCGACGCCTGGACTGGCATCCAAAATAATACCTCCCAGCACAGGCATGAAAACATCGGGTGTGTAGCCAATGACGGAAACGATCCCGACTGCAATACCCGTAACAGCCAAAGGAATGCCGCCTGTTTCCAGAAGGGAGAAGTAAATTCCGCGCAATGCGTAAACGGCACAGGAGACAATGGCAACGTTGATCACCAGTAGTGGTACAAGGTCGGGTGCACCTGGCAAAAGCGCGAATACAAGAAAGCCCGCCGTCATAAGCGTGAAGGACCCAACAACGGCTTTTGCAGGGCCGATTTTATCGGCGACAAATCCTGCGGCTATGGCAGCAAGAAATGCAACCCACAGTTTACCCGTGCCGATAGCGCCTCCCCAAACGGCACTTAAACCAAACACATCGGTCGCAAAGGGCGTAAAATAAATCGCTCCCCACAATCCGGTATAGGCTGTCATGATGATGATTGCCAGCAGCCACACTATGGGCAATTTTAAAACCTCGAAAACCTCCCTGGAAGTAATAGTGGGCCGCTCCACATACCAATCGTCCGGGTCTCCGGAGTCATCATCTATGACTGTCCAGACCAGAAAGGCCAGGCCCAGAGTGAGCAGTGCCAGCATCACAATAACCTCAGAGAGTGCAGCATCATCACCTCCGCGAAAGGCGAATATCGACAGGAAAATCGTCGAAGTCACCATATCTGAAAAGTTTCTTCCCCCTTCAAGGAATCCAAACGCTCGCCCTTGTTCTGTTTTCTCTGCCAACATGCGCGTCGCTTTAATCATCGCTGACCAGAAAAGGCAGGCCGTTGCTATTCCCCAGATGCCGTACAGCAGGACACAAGTGATGAATGGCGGTATTGTAGCGAAGATAAAGGCGCCGGCTGAAGTCACTAGAAGTGCGGATGACATGAGCTTGCGCGATGACAGGCGATCCGCTAAGTAGCCTCCCGGAAAATAGCCTATGAGCGCGGTAAATCCAAAAATGCTGGAGAGAATGCCCAGTTCAGTCTTTGAAAATCCAAAGGCATCTTGCATTGGTACATAATAAATTTCCGACAGAAAGGGCATCCAGTAAATCGTGCTGGCCGATAAACAGATCACGGTCATAATCAGGAATTTTTGAGCAAAACTCATTGCGCTCTTCCCTAAGGCTTCAAGGTTGTAGTTCGAACCGAGATGGAAAAGGGCGACTTGCCTGGCAGCTGGCAATCACGGGGCACGAAACGGTTAAACCACTACGACCCATAATAGTGATAGTGGCGCTAGTGTCAATTTGGGGGCTTCGCGGCCTGGGCAGGTCGTGCACTGCTAGACCGGCCAATGTGTGCGCTCTGAAGGAGCAGGAAATAGGATCAAAAATAAACTTGACCTTATCATCAGCTAAAGGCAGAATGAACATCGTCATATGAACACTGTTCACATCCGCGAAAATAGCCAGGAGAACTACAATGTATAAGAAGATGGCTCTGAAACTCGGTATTTCTGCAGCTCTGGGAACGACTATTGGCCTCACGGGCCCCGCAGCAATTGGCCAGGAGTTGGAGGAAGTGCTGGTTACCGCGCGCAAAAGGCAGGAAAACCTGCAGCAGGTTCCCATCGCAATCAGTGCATTTTCAGCCAAAGACATAGAGGAAGCCGGGTTGATGCGGCTGCAGGAGATCTCCTCTTTGGTGCCCAATATGACCTACCTCGAGGCCAACACCAACAAATTCACCAATTTCACCTTGAGAGGTATCTCCTCAGGTGGCGGTCTGGGCAATGACCCTGCCATTGGTGTGTATATCGACGAGGTGTATATCGGTCGAGATTCCGGATTCAATGGCGATCTGCTGGATATTGAGCGTGTCGAGGTACTAAAGGGGCCGCAGGGTACATTGTTTGGCCGCAACACCGCCGTAGGTGCTATCAGTATTACGACCAAAAAACCGGGCGATGAATTGGAGGGTAAATTACTGGTAGACGTGGGCGATTACGATTACGCCCGCGTTGGTGCGCTGATCAGCGTACCCTTTTCAGATAACGTTGCGGGTAAAATATCCATAGTGAAGGCAGAGCGCGACGGTTACCTGGATAACACTTTTGGCGGCACGGTCAATACCGTGGACTACACAACGACGCGTGCACAGTTGCGTTGGAATGCAAGCGACAACCTGGAATTCCTGTTCACGGGTAACTACCGCAAAGATGAAGCCGATGGCAATAATTATGTGACGCGGCAGGTCGGAGAACCCATCGACAAGAGTTATACGGTGAGTATTCCGGATGTGGGCTATGAGGATGTAAAAGACACCAGCTTCTCACTGCGAGTGACCTACGATACCGACAACTATACGGTGACTTCTATCACCGCAATGCAGGACCTGGAAGAGGACTATGTGAACGACAACGATTGGTCTCCGTTGGATGACCTGACCACTGTCGATACCCGGGATATGGAATCCTGGAGTCAGGAACTGCGCATAGCATCCGCCGGCGAAAGCTCCATCGAATGGGTGGCGGGGTTGTATTTTTACCATCAGGAATTCGACGTGTTTACTCAAGCGCAAAATGGCTACGATACAATCTACGGCTTTTTTGGCTTGAGTCATTTGGTTGGGTCGGGCATCCCGCCCTCTCAGATCGTCGCGGCATTTCCCGACGGGCTTGCCATCGGCGCCACCTCGACCATCGAGACCGACAGTTTTGCGGCGTTTTTCAGTGCCACATACGCCTTTAACGAACAGTGGAGTATGACTGTTGGGGCGCGCTACTCCGAGGATGAAAAAGATCTCGATATGGTACAAGAGGCGGACCCCTTCGCGGCGGTTGCTGGCTTTCTTCCCTTCACTCTGGAGGATGAGCAGGATGACAGTGAGGTCACTCCCGCGGCCAGTATTAACTGGCAGCCCAATGACGATATTCTGGTTTATGCCCGCTACAGCTCCGGCTACAAGGCCGGCGGATTCAATAATACAATCAGTAATGATGCGGCCGTGGTTCCGTTTGACGCAGAAACTCTGGATGCCTATGAACTTGGACTGAAATCCACCTTCCTGGACAATACCCTGCGTATCAATGCCGCGATATTCCACATGGAGTATAAAGACAAGCAGGAGTCTACTTTTGTTGCCGCTGCCGGTTTTCAGACAGGCAACGCCGGAGAGGCTACCAGTGAAGGCTTTGAAGTGGATGTCGAGTGGATTCCGGCCGATCGCTGGACCGTGTTTGGGGCGGTGGGCTATGCCGATGCTGAATACGATGAGTACGTGGTCGATGAATTCCAGGACAACAGTGGCAATACGCTCACTCGCGCGCCGCAGTGGAACGCCAGTATCGGCGTCCACACAGACTGGGATTTCACCAGCTCCCTGCGAGGAAATTTCCGCGTAGATTACTCTTATCAGGATGAGTTCTTTACCCAGTCCAACAATAATCCCTTCTTTGTTGGCGACAGCCAGAGTCTGATGAATGCCCGCCTGGGCATTGCCAGCTCAGACAACAGCTGGGCTGTAACACTGTGGGGGCGCAACCTGACAGACGAGGACAATGTGAACAATCTGTTTGGCGCCAGTTCCTTCGCATTCCCCCTGTATCACTACGCTCTTATTGCACCGCGCACCTACGGTGTAGAGCTTCAATACAACTTTTAGTTGCCGTAACGGGGCAGGGGGGTGAACTCAGCGGCAATTGACAGCTTACCGCAGCCTGTTCGGCTAAGGGACTATCGACCCTTTCCCTATACCCTGGAGCGAATCGAACTTCGGGTTGAACTGGACAGGACGGCGACCCGGGTAACGAGTGACATAGTGCTGCATCGAAACGAGGGCGAGTTCGGACCGCTGGAACTCGACGGAGTGGGATTGCAGCTGGAGCGTATTGCCCAGGATGGCGAGACACTGCCGGCCCGGTGTTACGAGCTGGTGGGTGATGTTTTGCGCATATTTGACCTACCCCAGAACTGCACCATCAGCACCACAACTGTCCTCGATCCCACCGCCAATAAGGGAGACGAGGGCTTATTTGAGCTGCATGGCAAACTGGCCACCCAGTGTGAGTCGGAGGGTTTTCGTCGAATCACCTGGTTTCCCGATCGACCCGATGTGCTGTGTATATACTCGGTAACACTGGTGGGAGACCCGGGTAGTTTTCCAGTGATGCTAAGCAACGGTAACCCGGTTGCAGAGGGTATGCTGGACGATGGACGTCGCTGGATCCGCTGGGATGATCCCTTCCCCAAGTCGTCTTATATCTTTGCCATTGTGGCTGGCGATTTTGGCTGCTTTAGTGGGCAGATGAAAACCGCGTCTGGACGAGAAGTAGTGCTTAACATCTATGCTGACCATGAGCGGATTGGTGAATGTGGTTTCGCAATGGATGCACTGAAGCGATCACTGGTCTGGGAAGAGGAAAAATACGGCCGGGAATATGACCTGGATGTCTATAATATTGTCGCGCTTACAGGGCATGTTGGCGCCATGGAAAACAAGGGTCTTAACGTATTCGACGCCAACGGTATCTGCGCCGACCCGGAAATTTCAACCGATCAGGATTACCTGATTATCGAACGCATTCTCGCTCACGAGGTGTTCCATAATTGGACCGGCAATCGCGTTACCTGTCGCGACTGGTTTCAGCTGAGTTTAAAGGAGGGCCTGACTCGCTTCCGCGACCAGTGCTTTTCCCAGGAGATGTCGGGTGCGGGGGTGAAGCGCATTGAATTTGTCAAGGCGTTGCAGCGCAATCAATTTCCCGAGGATGATGGTCCCGCTGCGCATCCGGTGAAGCCCCTGGAGTACATTGAGATTCGAAATTTCTATACCGGTACGGTTTATGACAAGGGTGCGGAAGTAATCCGCATGCTGCACTCGTTGCTCGGCGATCAGCTGTTTCGAGAGGGTGTGAAGCTCTATCTGGAGCGTCACGACCTGCAGGCGGTGACCACGGAGGATTTTGTTAAAGCGATCGAAGATGTGAGTGGGCGAGACCTGTCGCAGTTTTATCGCTGGTATGAGCAGGCAGGGAGGCCGCGTTTGTCGGCAAAGGGTCAATATGATGCGATGGCCCAAACTTACCGACTGGAGGTAACCCAACACACGCGACCGATAGCGGGCCAAGAGGCGGGCAAGCCTTTTCATATCCCCCTGGTAGCCGGGTTGCTGAGTCAATCGGGCGAGCCAATAGTTTGTGATTGCGATGATGCCTCACAGGTCGATGGAAACCTGCTGCTGGAGTTGACCGAGGAACAGCAGGCGTTCAGCTTTCGCAATGTCAGCGACCAACCTATACCCTCTCTGCTTCGTGGTTTTTCCGCGCCGGTATCGCTAGAAACTGATCTGAGCGAACAACAACTCGCCACGCTATGGGCCTGTGATACGGACCCCTTTAATCGCTGGCAATCGGGGCAGAACCTGGGTATCAAACTCATTCGCGCGTTGGCGGAAGATTGGCACGCAGGGCGTGACCTGGGCGTTAACGATGACTATGCCAAAACCTGGGCACGGTTATTAGTCGATCGAGACTGTGAGCCCGGTCTGCTGGCGGAACTTTTACTACTGCCCGATGAACCCGCGCTCAGTGAAGGTCTGTCACTAATTGACATCGACGGACATCTAGCGGCCCGCGATTTTCTGCTGCAGAAATTGGCCACTGGCAACCGGTCAGAATTACTAAAACGCTATCACGACCTGGCGGACCAGAGTTCTTATGAGTTTTCGGCACAGGCCATGGGACGACGGAGTTTACGCAATCGAATTTTGGAAATATTGCTAACCAGGCCCGATATGGAAGTGTTGTCTTTGTGTCTAGATCAGATTCGTCACGGCGGCGACATGACCGATAAGTTTTCAGCCCTGGCGGCCCTCTGCCATGTGCCGGGGGAGCAGCGCCAGCAGGGCCTGGATGAGTTTTATCAACGTTGGCAGCATAAGGACTCTGTGGTCGACAAATGGTTTAACGCGCAGGCCCTGTCGCGAATGCCGGGCGCCATCGATGCCATTTTGGCTCTAGAGCAACATCCGGCAATGGATCTTATGAACATGCCGCGAGCGATGGCATTTTACGGAGGTTTTTTTCGCCAGAACCGGGTGGGGTTTAACGATGTCAGTGGCCGCGGCTACGACATGTTGGCCGACAGACTGATCATGGTTGATGCCTTTAAACCGGGCAATACCTATTGGTTGATGCCGCAGATATTACAGTGGCGTCGATTCGATAAAACGCGGCAACAACTGATGCGCAACGCCCTTGAAAAAGTGCTGGCGGCGGATATTAGCAAGGGACTTTATGAGACTGTCAGCAAGGCGCTGGCCCAGGAGACGGTATGACTGAATTCGCCAACTACCTCGACACCTATGTGCCCGCGAAACTGGGGGAGTTAAATTTGCCCGGTGCAGCCATTGGCTTGATCGAAAACGCCCAGTTGGTGGCTACCCGCAGCTATGGTTTTGCAGATAGGGCTGCGCAAAAACCGCTGACTGAAAATACCCTGTTTCAGATTGCCTCTATCTCTAAATCGGTTGCGACCTGGGGCATTATGACGTTGGTAGAGCAGGGCAAGCTGGATTTAGATGCGCCTGTCAGTCAGTATTTAACGCGCTGGCAACTGCCGGAATCCAAGTTTGATAATAGCGCTGTTACTGCGCGCCTGTTGTTAATGCACTTTGCCGGTACGTCCCTGTCGGGCTGCGGGGGTACGCCCTACGACAAGCGTTGGTATACGGTTGACGATATTCTCTATGGCCGCACGCCGCCGCTGGATGACAGGCAGGAAGCCTATGCGCGGCAATGGAAGATGGATCCTGACCAGTACAGTAAGCCCGTACACCTGCTGCATGAACCCGGTACCAAATTTGAATATTCCGGTGGTGGTTTTTCAATACTGGAACTCATCATCGAAGAGCTGTCGGGAAAAGACTTTACTTCCTATATGAATGACGAAGTACTTAACCCCCTTGGCATGAATGAATCCAGCTTCGAGGTACAGGAAGAGCAACTGCCTAATGTGGCCGTGCCCTACAACGATGCGCTGGAGGCCATGCCCCTGTACCGCATAAATGGCAAGGCTGCTGGAGGTATGTATTCCAGCATCGTTGAGCTGTCGAAATTCGCCTGTGCAGAAATGACGGGCCCTGCCGGTGAGGCGCCGGGTCGCGGCATTCTATTGCCTGAATCCGTTGCAGAAATGCATCGACCAGATCGCTACGCAGAGACCGATATGGGCATGGACTTCTATACCGGCCTTGGTCACTACGTTGTGAATATGGGTGATATCCAGGCAGTGCAGCACACCGGAGGCAACCCGGGCTGGCGCACTGTGTATACGATTGTGCCCGAGAAGAAGCTGGGCTTTGTCTGTCTCATCAACAGCGCCGGTGGTAACGATCTGTGGATGGATCTCATCATGCAGTGGGCTGAATCAGCGCTTTGAGTATGCAGATTGCACTGCTGGAAACGGGCGGCACCATCAACGGCATAATCGGTCCTGACGATGCGTCGCCCGATGAAAGCAGAGTGCTTCACTGGCTCAACGAAATGAGCGGCAGATTGTCATTGCAAGTTAGCGCCCAATTGTTAGTAATGAAGGACTCCAGGGCGATGACAGATGACGACCGTCAGGCGCTCGCGGTTGCCATCGCACAAACCCCGGCAGATCATATTCTGATACCCCATGGCACCTACACCATGCCGCAGACAGGGGTCTATTTGCGTGCGCAGCTCGATCCAATTGTCCAACAGAAGTGCATTGTCCTGGTAGGCTCTATGATTCCTCTCAATGACCCGGATTCCGATGCCCCGCAGTCATTGGAGTTCGCCATAGAGACATTGCGCTCGGGTATGCCTGGCGTATGGATAGCTATGAATAAAACTGTTTGGCATCCGGGTGATGTTATTAAAGATCTAAGGACCGGTGACTATGTCTCGCGCGTCCGTGTTCAGGAAAAAAACAAAAGGTGATGAAGTCAACTGTAGAGGGTTTGTAATACCTGCTCGATGAATTCATTGTGCGGGGCCTCGGAGTAGTTCAAAGTGCCACATAGGGATAGCCGCTCCTCGGGGCAATAATACATAAATGACCCCCAGTGACCCAGATGACCCCACAGGGTTTTGCCGTGAATCTGTTTTCTTCCGACGCCCATGCCATAGCTGAACTTGGGTTTTGCCAGTCGCCCCTTGAGGAATTGATCCAGGGTTGCTGTTTCCCTGAACAGCTGCTGATTAAACAGGCCGCGTAAAAACGCATCGATGTCTTTCAAGGTGGAGACGTGGCCGCCAGCCGCCCAGTCGCAACTGCCATTAACCTGCAGCGCGTCAATGTACTCACCCTCCAGGACCACATAGGGGTGGGATAGTGCGCCCCGGTGTTCTTCATGGCCCTCGAGATAGCTGTCATTCATTTTGAGCGGATTGAAAATGCGCTCGCGACACAGCTTCCGATAAGGGGTCCCGGCCAACTGCTCGAGAGCCAGACCCAGCAGTACAAAACCGGTGTCGGAATAGTGGTAGGTTTCGCCCGGAGCCGCCACGGGTTCGCCGTAATTCAGGGCCCATAATGCTATCTCGGTGGGTTCGCGAAAGCGACCGGGGTCGCTTGAAATATCCGTAAACCACTCCGGGGAAAGAGCAAAGTCGTTAAATCCGGCGCGGTGCTGTAATAGCAAATCGATGGTAATTTCATCCATCGTGTGGCCTTTGATGACAGGAATGCAGGCCGCTATCTCCGATGGCAGCAAATCTCCGATAGCTGCATCGGCGCTTAACAATCCCTCCTCCATGAGTTGTGCGCACAGGGTTCCGGTAAACGTTTTGCTCATACTGGCGATGCGGAAGCTATGACCGGGTTCCAGTGGTGTTTCGGTTCCACGGCAGAATTCGCCGGCAGCACCGCTGAAATGAAGGTCCTGAAAAGGCGCGTTGATCGCTAGCATAACGCCGGGGGCGTCTCCCACGGTGTCTTCTATCAGAGTCTGTAATCGTTGCTCCACCGGAATCTCCTGAAAAGAAATGGTATTTAGTGCTTGTCAGTTACCAGCATTCTGTTAATATGAACACTGTTCACATCCAATGTCAATATGTAAAGCAAAGGGAGATCGGTTTGAGCACAGTTACTGCCCCTGGCGCACCAACATCTAAGCCAGTGCCGCGTTTGCACGGCGTCAATCAGCGCAATGTGCCGTGGCTGCTCAAGGCGCGCGCAGAAAGTCGGGCCCAGCACCCCTTCATCGTCTGGGCTCCATTTGATGCGCCCTCACAGTCTATTAGTTACGGCCAGTTTTACCAATCGGTTCTGAGTCTGGCGGCCGGATTGCGGGGCCGTGGTGTAGGGCAGGGCGATTTTGTATTACTTCATATGGACAATTGTCCCGAGTTTTTGCAAACCTGGCATGCTTGCTCTCAACTGGGTGCCGTGGTTGTCACGACCAATACCCGGTCCAGTGGAGAGGAGCTGGCCTATTTTATAGACCACTGCGGGGCGCGAGTGGCGATTACCCAGCCCGCCTACCGGCAACGTGTACAGACGGCTGGTCCGCAGTTGGAGTGGGTGGCATGCCTGGAGCACGATGCGGGAGCAGCCCCCAAAGAACCGGTGCTGGCCGGGGCGCTGCAATTTTGCGAGCTGTTGGCAGACAGCCAGAATTTCGAACCGGTAGATTCAGACGCGCTGGACTACAACTCGGTACAGTACACCTCGGGCACTACCTCCCGTCCCAAGGGCGTATTGTGGACTCACGCCAATGCCATTTTTGCTGCGCGTAGCAACGCTCTGGTGTGTATGACTGCATCTGACGACGTGGGCCATGTATTCCTGCCTCTGTATCACACCAATGCCCTGAGTTACTCCCATCTGGGTAGTCTGTGGGCCGGTGCTACGATTGTTCTGCAGCCGCGATTTTCAGCCAGTCGTTACTGGGATTGTGTGGTACAACACAAGTGCACCTGGGGCATTCAAATTCCCTTTTCTCTAAAGGCCTTAATGGGGCACCCGGTGCCTGAAAATCATTCCTTTACTCGCTGGGGGCTCGGTGTGCACGACCCGGAGCTGATTCGCCAACTGCTTGGAATTTCTACTATTGGCTGGTTCGGTATGACGGAAACGGTAGCCCTTCCCATATACTCAACGCTGGGCTTGCCCGGTCTGGAAATGAGCATGGGGCAGCCCTCACCAGAGTACGAGGTTCAGGTGCGGGGAGAGGATGGGGGCGATGCGGCCTTTGGCGAGAGCGGTCGCCTGTGGATTCGCGGTATACCCGGTATTTCCCTGTTCCATTCGTATCTGCACAATCCGGAGGCCACTGCCGCGGCCTTTGATCAGCAAGGGTGGTTTGATACCGGGGATATGGTGACCGCAACCGAAGATGGCTTTATCACCTTCAATGGCCGCTCTGGCGATATGTTGCGGGTTGGTGCGGAGAATGTGGCGGAATCTGAAATCGAACGGGTGGTCTCCACGGTGCCTGGTGTATTGGAAGTGGCAGTGGTTGGCAAGCCCGACGAGATGCTGGATGAAGTGCCCGTGGCATTCGTCGAGGCACCTGGAGCAGTTGACGATGCGGCCAGGGAACTGCTGGGTAAACAAGTGATAGCCCACTGCATAGAGCAACTGGCAGATTTCAAGGTGCCGCGCGAAGTATTCGTGGTACAGCAAATACCCCGGGTAACCCTGGGCAAACTCAACAAGAAACTGCTGCGGCAGCAGCTGCGGGAGCAGGCCTGATAACAGGCCCAGGAGTGTATTATGTACCCGGATAACAATTCGCGATCCCATGCCCTTTACCAACGCGCCCTACCGGTGATGCCTGGAGGGAACTCTCGCCACACGGTGTATTTTCAGCCCTATCCCATCTACCTGGAACGTGGAGAGGGCTGTCGGGTATGGGATGTAGATGGTGTTGAGCGCATCGATTGTATCAACAATTACTCGGCCCTTATTCACGGTCACTGTCATCCCGTGATCGTCGATGCGCTGCGAGAGCAGGCGGGAAAGTTACTCTCGGTGAGTTTGCCCACGGAGGCCGAAATTCGACTGGCGGAGTTGGTTACCGAGCGCATGCCGGGGGTCGACCAGATTCGTTTCGCCAACTCCGGCACCGAGGGTGTGATGTTTGCGCTTAAAGCCGCCCGTGGCTATACCGGTAGGAACAAAATTGCCAAGGTGGAGGGTGCATACCACGGCAGCTATGACTGTGTTGAGGTCAGTCTCTATTCGGCCCCGGATGCCTGGGGCCCGGATGAAGCGCCGACCGGTGTGGGGCCGGCTGGAGGGCATCGGGGAGCGACAGACAATACAGTCGTGTTGCCAGCCAATGATGTGGAGAACG
>JABHWT010000237.1 GCA_018657645.1 Halieaceae bacterium
CGCGACGTGATCATAACCGGCGAGCGAGTGTCCAACGCCCAGTCGAACTTTGACCAGAATGGACGACCGATTGTCAGTATCAGCCTCGATAGCGAAGGGGGCACCTTGATGTCAAGGGCGACGCGCAACAATATCAAGCGTCGAATGGGGGTGCTTTTTATCGAGCGGAAGTACCGTACTCGCTATGAAGTACAGGAGGATGGCAGTGAAACTGCTATAAAGACGCCCTACGACGAGAAGAAACTGCTGACAGCGCCCGTTATTCAATCGGCGCTGGGTGCCCAGTTTCAAATTACGGGGCTCAACAACAACCTTGAAGCTTCTGAACTGGCTTTGATGCTGAGGGCAGGGGCGCTAGCTGCGCCCATTAACTTCGTCGAAGAGCGCACGGTAGGCCCCTCTCTTGGTGCTGAGAATATTCGTCTGGGAGTTAAATCGGTGCAATTGGGGCTCGCTCTGGTGGTTATTTTTATGATGCTGTACTACCGCGTGTTTGGCGTGGCAGCCGTTATTGCGCTGACCTGCAATTTAGTCCTGCTGATATCTGTTATGTCCATTCTCGGGGCGACGCTTACCCTGCCGGGCATTGCCGGCATTGTGCTTACTGTGGGCATGGCGGTGGATGCCAACGTGCTTATTTTCTCGCGAATACGGGAGGAGATTGTCAACGGCTTGTCGCCCCAGATGGCGATTCATTCTGGATTTGAACGGGCGGTGGCAACCATTTTGGATGCGAATATCACCACCCTGATAGTGGCCATTATTCTTTATGCAGTGGGTACCGGTTCGGTCAAGGGTTTTGCTGTGACCCTGTCAGTCGGTATTGTGACTTCTATGTTTACAGCGATTTTGGGCACCAGGGCTTTGGTTAATTTAGTGTACGGCGGGCGCAAGGTTAAGTCGCTGTCAATCGGTGGGAGCAAGGCATGAAAGTAATCAATTTTATGGGCCAGCGGAAGTTGGCGATGACCTTCTCGGCAATTCTTCTAGTGCTATCAGTCGGGTCTCTGGTAATCAATCAGCTCAATTGGGGCCTGGACTTTACCGGTGGCACCTTGGTGGAAGTGCACTATGATGAGACCGCCGATCTCAATGCCATTCGCTCGACATTGGGATCCGCCGGCTATAGCGGTGCGATCGTGGTGAGCTTTGGAACCGACCGGGATATTATGATTCGCCTGCCCCAGGGCTACTCGGATCAACAGGGGGGTGAATTGCTGGTTACCCTGCAGACCGCCTCGACAGGCTCGGTCGAACTGCGTCGCATCGAGTTCGTGGGCCCGCAAGTGGGGGATGAATTGAAAGAGCAGGGTGGGCTTGCCATGCTGATGGCCCTGGGTATGGTAATGCTATATATTGCATTTCGCTTTCAGCTAAAGTTCGCGGTGGGTGCTGTGGTTGCATTGGCGCATGACGTAATTATTACGCTAGGCTTTTTCTCGGTTTTGGGGATGGAGTTTGATTTAACAGTGTTGGCGGCGATCCTGGCGGTGATCGGTTATTCTCTCAACGATACTATCGTGGTGTCAGACCGGATCCGGGAGAACTTTCGAAAATTGCGCCGCGCCGATTCTGTCGAAGCGATCAATATATCGCTGACGGAGACCCTGGGGCGCACACTTGTTACATCGCTGACCACCTTGTTGGTATTGACCGCTTTAGCCTTGTTAGGCGGAGAGATGATTCACGGTTTTGCTATTGCACTGATTGTAGGCGTGGTAGTAGGCACTTATTCATCTATCTATGTTGCAGCTAACACATTGCTTATTCTGGGAGTGAGCAAGGAGGATCTGGTAATCCCGGTCAAGGAGGGGGCAGACCAGGAAAGCCTGATGCCTTGAGGAATTTGGCCTCAGCCCAGTAAGGGCTTGGTTGCCTGTAGTACGGCCTTGAAACACTTGGGGTTACCAGCCACTATGTTGCCCGAGTCGAGGTATCCGTTGGAGCCGTCAATATCTGCTATCAGACCGCCAGCTTCGCGTATTAGCAGGGCTCCTGCGGCTATGTCCCACGGGGCCAGACCAATCTCCCAGAAAGCATCCAGCCGTCCGGCAGCAACGTAGGCCAGGTCGAGTGAGGCAGCGCCGGCGCGTCGAATGCCCGCACACTGCGCCGCCAGAATTTCAATTGTTCGAGCGTATTCCGGCAATTTGTCGTCGCAGTGATCCTTGAACGGGATACCGGTACCAAGCAGGGCACCTTCGAGGTACTCCAGCGGGCTGACCCTGATGCGACGACCATTGAGGTGAGCACCTCGACCGCGCGAAGCGGTAAACTCCTCCCGACGCACCGGGTCCAGTACTATGGCGTGTTCCAGTCTTCCTCGGTACTGGCAGGCAATGGATATGGCAAAGTGCGGAATGCCGCGGATAAAATTGGTAGTACCATCCAGAGGGTCTATGATCCAACGATAGTCGGCGTCATCATCGCCGGTTTGGCCGGTCTCCTCACCCAAAATGGCGTGATCTGGATAGGCTTTTTGAAGGTGATAAATGATTTCAGTCTCTGCTGCAATATCCACCTCTGTAACGAAATTGTTAATCCCTTTGGCCTTGACTTCAATTCGGTCCAGATCATCTGTGGCGCGCATGATATTCTCGCCTGCCTTGCGGGCTGCGCGTAACGCGATATTGATCATCGGTTCCATAATCGGGTCCTGGCTGTATTACGTGGGGCGCGGATTATAACAGCCCAGTTGAGTGATATCACTGCTATTTCTGTTACACTTGCGCGCCCTTTGTATCCATATGCCGAATTTCACGGGGCAGTTTTAGCAAATGAAACTCGACAAGATTCGTATCGTACTGGTCAATACCAGCCACCCGGGAAATATCGGGGGTGTGGCCCGCGCCATGAAAAACATGGGCCTATCCAGACTCTACCTGGTGGCGCCGCAGCAATATCCGCACGAAAAAGCCGAGTGGCGTGCAGCCTCAGCGGGCGATGTATTACAATCTGCGACTGTTACTGAAAGCTTGTCCGAGGCGGTGGCAGATTGCCAGTTTATAGTCGGCACTAGTGCTCGAGGACGCCGAATCCCCTGGCCTCTGTTGGATCCAAGGCAGTGTGCTGAGCATATTGATATTGCCTCTCGCAACGGTGAGGTCGCTATTCTGTTCGGACGGGAGGATCGTGGGCTGACTAACGACGAGCTGCAAATCTGTAATCTGCATCTTAATATTCCTACATCTGAGGCGTATAGCTCACTCAATCTGGCGATGGCGGTTCAGGTGGCTTGCTATGAACTACGTATGCGGTTGAATGCGCCTGGCAGGTCGACACAGAGCAACGAGCAATGGGATGCGCCATTCACTACCCGGGCTGCCATGGAACATTTCTTCGTTCATCTAGAACAAACCCTGATCGATATAGAATTTCTTGATCCCACCGCACCTCGTCAGTTGATGGCCCGTATGAGGCGTCTGTACAGCAGAGTTCGACTGGACAAAATGGAGCTCAATATACTCCGAGGTATACTGACCGAGACCCAGAAGTGGGTTGCTCGCGCGCGTGGGGATAACTAGTCAGGGATGTCTTAATTGGTGCCCATCTGGGGGCCAGCCATCTGGGGGCCGGCCATCTGGATGACCGCAAACTAGCCACCGGTATACTTGGAGGCGCTTTTATAAGAGTCGCTTTTATAGTTGACCAATTTAGTTGGTTATTGCATAATTCAGTCTGCTGACACAAGGTAGAACCATGCGCCTAACCACCAAAGGACGTTATGCGGTAACCGCAATGCTGGATCTCGCGCTGCATGCGGATGCCGGGCCGATCAGCCTGGCGGACATTTCGGGCAGGCAGGATATATCCCTGTCTTATCTGGAGCAATTGTTTGCCAAATTGCGCAGGAGAAAATTGGTCAGCAGCGTACGTGGACCTGGCGGTGGTTATTGTCTTAGCCGAGAAGGTGGCGACATATTTGTGGCCCAAATCATAGACGCGGTGAATGAAACTGTCGATATTACCGGCTGTGGAGGCAGCGGTGATTGTCAGCAGGGAGAAGTTTGCCTGACGCACCATCTTTGGCATGATCTGAGCGGGCAGATCCATGATTTTCTGAGCCAGATCAGCCTCGCCAATCTGGTGGAGCGCAATGAGGTTCAGTCTGTATTCGAGCGCCAGAATACTCGCACCCGGCAGGTAGATAGCCTGGTGCTGACAGAAAGTTGATCTGGCAGCGGTGGTGATCTTTGGAGTTATACAGAATGCGAAAACCGATTTATTTTGATTATTTTGCGACTACACCGGTAGACCCGCGAGTGGCGCAAAAGATGATGGATTGCCTGACCATCGAAGGTAATTTTGGCAATCCAGCATCTCGCTCGCACCTGTTTGGCTGGAAGGCCGAAGAAGCGGTAGAAAATGCCCGTCGTCAAGTGGCCGATTTGATTAATGCCGATCCCCGCGAAATAGTGTGGACCTCGGGTGCGACGGAGTCCGATAACCTGGCGATTAAGGGCGTGGCACATTTCTACCAGAAAAGGGGCAAACACATCATTACCTCCCGGATCGAGCACAAGGCAGTGCTGGATTCCTGTCGCCAACTCGAACGCGAGGGGTATGAGGTCACTTATCTGGATCCGGATAGCAGTGGTTTGATCACGCCGGAGACTGTCGCGGCAGCGCTTCGGGAGGACACGATCTTAGTCAGTATCATGCACGCGAATAATGAGATTGGTACCGTCAACGATATTACCGGAATTGGTGAGGTCACCCGCAATGCGAAAGTGTTGTTCCATGTCGATGCTGCCCAGAGTGCGGCCAAAGTGGACATTGATTTAGATCAGATGAAGGTGGATCTGATGTCCCTGTCCGGCCATAAAATGTATGGGCCCAAAGGTGTTGGTGCACTATATGTTCGTCGCAAGCCACGGGTTCGACTGGAAGCTCAAATACACGGTGGGGGGCATGAACGAGGCATGCGTTCTGGCACACTTGCCACTCACCAGATCGTCGGAATGGGAGAGGCTGCGCGTATTGGCAAGGAAGGGCTGGCCGAGGAGACCGTTAAGCTAATAGCCCTGCGAGAGCGCTTCTGGAATGGGATCAAGGATATCGAGGAAGTGCACCTTAACGGAGACCGCGAGGCGCGATTGCCTGGCGCCATGAATGTTAGCATTGCCTTTGTCGAGGGCGAATCGCTCATTATGTCCCTTAAGGATCTGGCGGTATCCAGTGGTTCTGCCTGCACATCGGCGAGTCTGGAACCTTCCTATGTGCTTCGAGCGCTGGGCTTGAGTGATGAGCTTGCGCACAGTTCTCTGCGCTTCAGCTTTGGCCGCTACACTACGGCCGAGGAGGTGGATTTTGCTGTGACGCAATTGCGTCATGCTGTGGATAAACTGCGAGAATTGTCTCCTTTATGGGACATGTATCAGGATGGCGTCGATTTGAATAAGGTCAAATGGGCTGCCCACTAAATTAAACATAGCTTGAAACAGGTGAAGAGAGTTAGTCATGGCATATAGTGACAAAGTAATGGACCATTATGAGAACCCCCGCAACGTTGGCAAATTGGACACCAGCGATGAAAATGTCGGAACGGGAATGGTGGGAGCGCCGGCTTGCGGAGATGTCATGCGATTGCAGATTCGGGTCAACGAGGAGGGCATAATTGAAGAGGCCAAATTCAAGACCTATGGCTGCGGCTCTGCTATCGCCTCCAGTTCGCTGTTGACCGAGTGGGTCAAGGGGAAGAATCTGGAGGAGGCAACACAGATCAAAAATGCGGAAATCGCCGAGGAACTGGCTTTGCCACCGGTAAAAATTCA
>JABHWT010000457.1 GCA_018657645.1 Halieaceae bacterium
CATGGCAGGCGTAGCATTAACCTCGCCAGCGTCCATATCCACGCGAGTCAGGCGCAGCCCAAACTCCGCACTCAAGTCATTGCCAAGCTCCTGTTGCCGCTCGGCAAACAGACCGAGTATTCGCCGTTGGGCGCGATTGAAATTCACCACAAAGAACATCGGGTTGTTGGGGTTGTCAATATCCGAGTCATGCTCTTCACTAAACCCGTCGGCCCCCACCAGCCACTGACCCTGGTCATCCAGCAAAACCCCTGTCAGTTTGAAACCGTAGTTGCGCGACCGGGCCTGGTTGCGGCGAAACATGTCTGGTTTCATGGGCTCGGGCCGCAAGTGGTAATTGGTCATGCCGTGGTCCAGGTCGCTGCCGTAAACCCGGACCTCCATGCGTGTGTCGTGATCGAGTTCATACTGATATTGCAAGCTCAGCAGGTCACTTTCTATCCAGCGGATATCCATTGGCAGGGCCGGCGTACCCGCATCCCCGGTATCGTTGCGCACGTAATCAACCTGCAAATCGTGAGGGCCCAGATTGAAACCATAACCCAGATCAACGCGGCTTCGATCATACTCCGTCGGAACGATATCGCTGTCGGGAGAACTTGCATCGTTTCCAGCCTCGGTCATGGCTCCCAGCTTGAACCGGTGCTGGTTGTTGCTGCCGTAGAGTACCCCTCCCAGATGATAGCCACTATTCGTTGACTGGGCGTTGGCTCGCACTCGCCCGGATATCTCAAAGTCGTCACCCTGGCCATATTCGGCCCGGGCCAGGGTTGCCTCAACAGCGCCCCCAATGGATTCCTGAGCCACCGAGACCGGCGCAATTCCCCGATATATTTGCAGCGATTCCAGCTGCCCCGCGGCGTAGGAGATTGGCGCATCCATAGCATTGGGCCCCGCCGACGCTATCTGGTTGCCGTTGATGGTAACGGCCACCCGGGAGCCATACATGCCCCGATACTGGAGTATTCCGGTTATCGGTCCATTATTGTTAACATTGGCGCCGGGCGCTTTGAGCAGCAGGTGGGCCGGGTCGGGTGCGGCAACCAGCGCCTCGTTAACCTCTACAACCCGCTTGTCGCGGCTGCCAGTTACTAACAGTTCCTCAATAGGATCTGCGCTTGCTACGGCGGCGCCGACAATGTATCCGCCCAGGGCGAGGGGAAGGAAAAATCGAGTATTCACACAAACTCCGTAAATGCGGTCGGAAGGGAGGTTGCGAATTATAAAATAGGGAACAAGGTATCGCCTGCGTCATATTGTCACACCAAGGCAAAACTCGATATCCGGCAGGTAGCCCAGGACCGGGTAATCCTGTATCGGCAAGAGGCGCAAATACAAGCACAGTATCACCGCCAGATTGGCTCACCATGAGAATATGTTCTATAGTATAGGGGGTCTTTCAAGGGGCAGGATGATGACTACAGAGAGTGAGCGGCGTAAATTCCACCGTATCCAGTTCGAGGCACCAGTATCCCTGTCACAGGGTGGAGAAAAGTGGGTGTGCGAGATTATTGATATCTCGCTAAAGGGCATTCTGGTGAGTAGTGAGGGTCTGGCATTTGACAAGGACCGCCCCGTGAATATCTCTGTCGATTTGAGCCCGGCGGCCCAGATTGAAATGGTAGCCCAGTGCTCGCATAGCAATCAGGACCACTGCGGTTTTTCCTGGATAGAAGTCGATGTCGACAGCCTGCGCCACCTGCGTCGCCTGTTGGAACTGAACGCCGGCGACGAGAAACTGCTTCAGCGGGAACTGGGACAACTCATCCTGCAGTAAGGGACTTCAATGGCTTTGCCCAACAGGCGCGGACCTGTGTGAGATGACTTTGTTTGCGCTGCTCAAGTGTGTCCACGTGACCTGTGCTTTACTGTCCATTTCAGGATTTACTCTGCGCTGCATCTGGATGTACCGCGACACCGCCCTGCTTGAGCACCGGTTGGCAAAAGTTTTGCCACATATAGTGGACACCCTGTTGCTGGGCTCGGCAGTGGGTATGTTATTTCTGTGGCAGACATTCCCTTTCGCCCTACCCTGGCTAAATGCCAAAATTTTTTTGTTACTGATATATATAGGCTTGGGTATGGTCGCACTGCGATTTGGAAAAACCAAAACTGTGCGTGGGGTAGCGGCGCTACTTGCACTACTGACAGCATTCTATATTGTAGCCGTAGCCACCACCCAGTCGGTCAAGGGCCCCCTGCTGCTATTTTGAGCGCAGCATAGTGTTCGGGTTTGGCTAGCTGTCAAAGGAGTAAATAAGAATGTCGACCCACGTGAAAACCACTATAAATGGCCAAGCCACTGAGTTTCTCTGTGACACCCACGAGCCCCTATCCACAGTGCTGCGCGACAGGTTGAACCTGACAGGTACTAAAGAGGGGTGCAATACAGGCGACTGCGGTGCCTGTTCAATCACCCTCGATAACCGCCTGGTGTGCAGTTGTCTGGTTCTTGGAGTCGAGGCAGCCGGTCGTACCATTGAAACAGTGGAAGGCGTTGCCGAGGCCGACCACCTACACCCGGTACAGCAGGCCTTGCTGGAACACGCTGCCCTGCAGTGTGGCATTTGCACCCCCGGCATTGTGGTGGCCGCTAAAGCGCTACTGGAGAAAAACCCCAGGCCTAGTGAGCGCGAAGTGCGTTACGGCCTTGCCGGAAATCTGTGCCGGTGTACGGGCTATGACAAGATTATTCGCGCAGTCCTGAGCGCAGCCAATCAAATGACAGCGGAGTGACCTATGGGCCAGGATAAATCCAGCACTTACCAGCACATCGGAAGTCGGCCCATACGCCCGGACGGCTTTGAAAAAGTCACTGGCAAGGCCAATTACGGTGCCGATTTCGCAGTACCGGGCATGCTATACGGCAAGATTTTGCGCAGCCCCCATGCCCACGCGAGAATTGTTTCAGTCGATGTTGGGCCTGCGCTGGCAATACCAGG
>JABHWT010000374.1 GCA_018657645.1 Halieaceae bacterium
CGCCAGTCAATGGGCCAGGCAGCTGTCAATGCCGCCGCCGCCTGCCAATACCAGGGCGTTGGAACCGTAGAATTTCTGGTCGATGATCAGGGCGGTTTTTACTTCCTTGAAATGAATACCCGCTTGCAGGTCGAACATCCCGTCACCGAGCTGGTTTTCGGCGTCGACCTGGTCGACTGGCAGTTGCAAATCGCCGCCGGGGAGCCCCTGCCGCTGAGCCAGGAAGACCTTAGCCTGGCGGGCCACGCCATCGAGGCACGCCTGTACGCGGAGGACCCGGCCAACAGTTTTATGCCTCAAACAGGAGAGATATTGGTGTGGCGCGAGGCCCAGGGCGCGGGGCTGCGTACCGACCATAGCGTACAACCCGGTGACAGCGTGAGTCCCCACTACGACCCCATGTTGGCAAAAATAGTTGCCTGGGGACGTTCCCGAGAGGAGGCTCGCCGACGACTGCTGCGCTCACTGGACGGAACCCAGCTGCTGGGTCTTACTACCAACAAGGCCTTTCTGGCCCAGATTCTCCGCGATGAGCGATTTATCAAGGGCCAGGCCACCACCGCTTTTATCGATGCTGCTACTGTCAAGGAAGCATCCCAGGCCGCCGATCCCGCGCCCTGTAATCTGGCTCTGGCGGCTGTGCTGTTTCTGATCGACCAGGCAGCCGATAGCAGTTTTGATGAGGTAGTTGGCTGGAGTTGGTCCAATGCACTGGGCATGGAACTGCGCCAGCGACTCGCCACCGACCGAACCGATGATCAGATCAAGGTGAGCTTTAATGGCCTGGCTTTTAGCACCAGTGTCAGAGAGGAGAACCACGAAATCACCGTTCACAGTATTGCAGATTCCGAGGTAACGGCCTCTATCGATGGCGTCAGGCGCCGAGCACATTATGCGACGTCAGCTAACACCCTGTGGTTGGACTCGGCGGGCCAAACCCTCGAAATTATCAATCGAACCTATCAACCCGCCACTTCCGAAGACCAGGTGGGAAGCGGCCGCATCGCGGCCAATACGGAGGGTCTGGTGATTGCCGTGGCAGCTAAGACCGGCGCCCGAGTCGCAAAGGGCGACCTCCTGGTCATCATCGAAGCCATGAAAATGGAACACCGTCTGCTGGCCGACGGCGAGGGCACGGTCGAGGTGGTGCACGCCCAGACCGACACCCAGGTCAAAAAAGGTCAACTGATGGTCGAGTTGGCCTTGGATGAAGACCAGGCGGATGAACGAGAGGATGCGCAGTGAAAGTAATTCAGTCAAACATCGATACTAACAGTAAAGATTTTGCCGCCAATGTCGAGTACATGACAGAGTATGTCGCCAAAATTCGGCATATAGAGAACCAGATACGTCTGGGCGAGGAGCGCTATCGAGAGCGTGCAACCAAGAAAGGCAAGCTGCTTCCCAGAGAGCGCCTGGCTCACTTGCTGGACCCGGGTGCACCCTTTCTCGAAATCAACTCCTTTGCCGGCTACATGATGATGGGCGATACCGATGGCACCACCTGCGGCGGCAATCTCATCATGGGAATTGGCTTCGTAAAGGGGCGCCGTGTTCTGGTCATGGTATGGAACTACGCCATCAAGGGCGGCACTATTAACGGCGCGACCAATCGCAAACACCTGCGCCTGCAGAAAATAGCTTTTCAAACCCGGCTTCCGGTGATCTCCCTCAGTGAAAGCGGGGGCGGCAACCTGGCCGGCGGCGGTGCACCCGATCAATGGATAGCCTATGATTTTATTTCGGGTGGTCGAATTTACGGCCAGCAGGCCCAGTTATCGGCCGCCGGCATTCCCCAGATCACCGTCGCCCACGGCAATGCAACTGCAGGCGGTGCATACCAGGTCGCACTGTCGGATCATATTGTGTTGGTGCGCGAACAATCGCATATCTTCCTCGCCGGCCCACCCCTGCTCAAGGCAGCCACCGGGGAGGAGGCAGACCACGAGACCCTGGGCGGTGCCCAGATGCACGCCACAGTGTCCGGTACCGGCGAGTATCTAGCCGAAAATGATGCCGATGGAATTCGTATTGCCAGGGATATTGTAGACCAGCTTCCCGTGTCGGCCAGTGACGCTCTGGTGCGCGACAAAGAGCCCGAGGAACCGTACTATCCGAGACAGGAGCTGATGGGGATTGTACCAACGGACAAACGCGTGCCCTACGACATGAAGGAGATTATCGCGCGCATTGTCGATGGTTCCCGCTTCCTCGAATTTAAACCGGACTTTGGCGCAGAGACAGTCTGCGGTTATTGCCACATCGACGGATGGCGCTGCGGCATTATCACCAATAACGGGCCGATCACCCCCCAGGGTGCGACCAAGGCGACGCACTTTCTGCAGCTCTGCGACCAGTCCGATACGCCCATGTTATTTCTCCACAACACCACCGGTTTTCTGGTAGGGGTAGAAGCTGAGCGGGACGGCCAGGTAAAACACGGCTCCAAAATGATTCAGGCGGTTGCCAACTTCCGTCCACCCAAGCTGACTATCGTGGTGGGCAACTCCTATGGCGCAGGCAACTATGCCATGTGCTCACATTCGCTGATGCCGGCATTCTGTTTCTCCTGGCCCACCGCGCGCACCGCGGTTATGGGCGGTGCCCAGGCCGCCAGAATGCTCTCCATAGTGACCGAGGATCGGTATCTGGCCAAGGGAGAGGAGATGCCAGCGGAGGTGA
Organism: Halieaceae bacterium; assembly: GCA_018657645.1. Taxonomy (GTDB): domain Bacteria; phylum Pseudomonadota; class Gammaproteobacteria; order Pseudomonadales; family Halieaceae; genus JBALVT01. The sequence continues at coordinate 2,683 of JABHWT010000374.1, forward strand.
AGGAGGGCCTTGCCCAGCAAAGTGAAATGATCGAGGCGGGAATGGAAGCGGCATCAGAGGCCATTTATACCTCGGCGCGGATGCTCGACGACGGTCTCATCGACCCGCGGGACACGCGCCACGTGGTTTCCTTTTGCCTGGCCACCATTTATGAAACACCACACCGCGGCACCCAGCCAAACACGTTTGGCGTATTGCGCCCCTAATTAAAGGAGACAGACATGACAAATCGTTTACAGGACAAGATCGCCATCGTTACCGGAGGCACCAGCGGCATCGGCGAGGCAACCGCCGAGTTGTTTGTAGACGAGGGCGCCATGGTTGTATTGACCGGCCGCTCCCAGGAGAAGGGACAGGCCATTGCCGACCGCCTCGGCGAGAATGCCCACTACCTGTGTGCCGATGTTTCGCGGGAGAAGGATATCGCCGACACGATCAGCCACACCGTGGAGAAGTTCGGCAAGCTCGATATCCTGTTTAACAATGCCGGCGGCCCGGTGGGGGGTACAGTGGATAACATATCCGCCGCCGACATCAACTATGGCGTAGACCTGTTGCTGAGCAGTGTCATTCTGGGCATTCGCTATGCGGTTGAGCCAATGAAAGCCAATGGTGGCGGCGTTATCATCAACAACACCAGCATCGCAGCATTGCGGTACCGGCAAGGTAATTTCCTGTACTCGGCCCTCAAGGCCGGCGTCACCCATTACACACGACTGGCAGGTGTGGAACTTGGGCCTCTGGGTATTCGGGTGAATTGTATTTCCCCCGGCGCCATCGCCACGCCCATTTTCTGGGGCGGCTCGGCCATTGCCAACACCAAATCCGACGAGGACAACGAGCGCAAGCTGGCCAAGCTCAAGGCTAGCCTGGCACAGGCTACACCGCTACCCCGGTCTGGCCTACCGGAGGATATTGCCCAGGCGGCCCTGTATCTGGCCAGCGACGCCGGCAGCTTCATCAACAGCCACGATCTGGTTGTCGATGGCGGGCGCACCTCCATGTTTAATGAGACGAGTTGAGCGGAACAATATCCTGAAGGCTCGATAATCCGTGTTTGGCCCTTCCCACAATCGCGTCCTTTGTAATCTTTAATGGGCTCTGGGGTACTAGCCAGTCTTTTGCGGTTCAATTTGCTTTGTCAGAATTCTTCCATACCTTGGAGGAATGGGGGGCCATTCTCCGCGATACTTCTATGGGTCCACCCTGTGCCCATTTCCCGCGGATTCCCGACAACCCTGGTGTATCACACTTGCTCCAATTAGAAGCGGTAGGAAATTCCCACTACGGTTAGATTGGGGCTGGCTTTTACACCCATCTGCGTAGACAACGTGGAGCGGGCACCATTGGCGTAGAAGCTGGCGGAGGCATTGAGATCTGCCTCAAGGTAGGTGCTCGACAGATTAATCATCAGTTTGGGCGTGATGGGAATGTCCATGCCCACCTGCAAGACCATACCAATACCGCTTTTGGCATCAATGGATTCGACCCGTTGTATGCCCAGGGAATGCGTCGTGTTTTTATTGAGCTGCACGTTATTTACATAACAGTAATTGACACCAACCCCCAGGTAGGGCCGCATCCACCGGGTTTCAAACGGGTAGAATTGCAAGTTCATCGCCGCCGGCCAAACGTCCACTGTGCCCACTGTCAGCCCCTCGATATAACCGCCCTTGCCACCCGCTGCCAACTCCAGGGGGGAGAAGGGAATCAGGAACTCAACGCCCCAGCGATCACCGAACTTTTTCCCAAAGGTTATGATTGGGCTGTGTTGGCTTTCCACACTGATTTTTCCTAAATCGAAGCTTTCATTCAGCCGGACAAAACCTGATTCCTCTCGAAAATCGATATTGGCATATCCGGTCCTGACAAATAGGCCACTAACGTCATAGCAAAATGCCGGGAAGGCGGTAAACAGCACGAGCATGGCGAGGGTTACGCGCACTGCTTTTGGAAGTCTTCCTTGTAGCGCACCGCACAATCCGGGCAGGTAAATTCCTCCGGCAAGTCCTCAAAGCGAGTGCCCGGAATATAACCCTCGTGGGCGTCCCCAACCTCCTCACTATAAGTATACCCGCAGTCGGGACACTGATATCGATCGTACATTTACGCCGCCTCCGCAAGAATTGACGGCGTCTTGGGGTAACGTGCCTCGAGCACTGCGCGCCGGTGCGGGGCAACATTGACATTGTCCAGGTCACCCCCAATATGGGGCAGAGCCATTAGCCGATGATCCATGATGCTATACCACAATGGCGGGATGTAAGCGGCCACAAACATGGCAAAATAGCCGGTAGGTAGCGATGGGACATCGGGGAAATCACGCAGGCATTGGTAGCGTCGCACTGGGTGAGCGTGGTGGTCGGAATGCCGCTCCAGGTGGAACAATAGCAGGTTGGAAAATACGTGATTGGCGTTCCAACTGTGATGTGGTTGACAGCGCTCGTAGCGACCACTGGCCTCTTTTTTGCGCAGTAAACCATAGTGCTCTATATAGTTTGCGCTGGTCAACTGCCACCAGGCCCAGAAGTTGTGAACAGCGAGAAAGGGGATCATTATCCAGCCGAACGCCACCAGCAATCCGACCTGCAGCACTGCCGTCAGTGCGTAAGATTGCAGTATCTCGTTACGCCAACTCCAACGGCTCTCGCCGCGGCGCTCCAGTCGATTCTGCTCTATTTTCCAGGCGCGGCGGAACGCGCCGGGGATCTCACGGAGCACGAACCGATAAATGGACTCTCCCATGCGTGAACTCGCCGGATCCTCGGGCGTCGCCACGTCGCGATGATGGCCTCGGTTATGTTCCAGGCAGAAGTGGCCATAGGCCGGTACCGCTTGGACGATCTTGGCTAAATTGCGCTCCAGCGTGCTTTTTTTATGGCCCAGCTCATGCGCCGTGACCAGACCCAGTCCGCTGTATATGCCGCCAGTAATCGCCAGCGCCACTACAGCTGGAATTGACACCGCCTGAGTGCCTACAAATGTAGCGAGAATCAGCAGCACCGCATAATGAATGGGAATGGTTATATAAGTCAGCCAGCGGTAATACGTGTCTTCCTCCAGCTGCCCGACCAATTCCTCAGGTGGGTTACTGGTATCAACGCCAAACAGGCCATCGAACAAGGTGGAGACGCCATAGATAAATAATAGCGGCACCAGGAAGGACCACTCACTGCCCGTAGTCCAGTACATGCCAATACCACTCAGGGCTACCATTGGATATATTACTGAAGCTAGCCACAGATACCGTTTGTTGTCCTGGTAACTGATGGCTCCTCGCCCTGAATCCTGCATCGTAAATTTTTTCATTGTATTTCCTCACCGTTTATTGGCTCACTCGGTGGCGATAATAGGGAACTCGGCTTGCATTAACGATTGCCGCAAGTGACAATATACTGGTCATTTATCGCCAGCTCAGTTTATGCCCCATCCCGTTGCAAGGCTTCCCGTACCCAGCACTTATGCCAAGATATTGCTGCAGCAGCCGCTGTATTCCAGCGATTTGCTCAGTCACAGTGGCCTGACGGCAGAATCTTTGGGGGCCAGTGAACGCATTACCGTGGCCCAGCAACTGCAGGTTTTTCGCAATGCACTGCTGCTGGCGAAAACGCCCGAGTGGGGCTTAAAGCTCGGCCAGCGACTCAACGTGAACAGTCACGGCCCCCTTGGCTTTGCCGCGTTGTGCGCTCCCACCATCGGCGATGGCCTCGACGTTTTTGTCGACTTCGCACGCACCCGAGCACCCTATTTCCACCTGTTGGCTGAGCGCAGTACAGATTATTACCGGCTGATCGTTAAGCCAGCGATGCCGCTGACCGATCTGGAACTTCCCCTGTCGGAGATCCTGCTGTTAGTGGCCGAGGCCTATGTGATTGCCGTGCTGGGCCATGCTCCAGGTCAATCGGGCCTGCAGCTGGCGTATCCTCGCCCCGCCCACGCGGACCTGTATCGCGAGTATTTCACACTGCCCTACCGCTTCGATGCGCCGGTCACCTGTCTGCAACTTCCGCTGCAACTGTGTGCCATGCCCTGCCCACTGCACGACCAGGAAACGTTTCAGGCAGCCCTTGCCCGCTGCCGGGACGCACTGGCTGCGGTGATAGACCCCAACGATGCCGCCAGCAAGGTAAAAAATCTGCTGGCATCCCAGTTTGACCGCGTCGGGCTTGGCGAGGATTTTGTCCCCCAACCTGGCCTGGCGTTGGTCGCCTCCCGTTTGTCTGTCTCACCGCGCACCTTGATTCGCCAACTGGACCTGCAGGGCACCAGCTACCGGCAACTGCTTGAGCAGCAACAGGTCTCCACCGCCAAAAAACTGCTGGATCAGGCGCGCTACTCGGTGGCCGATATCGGCAATCTCCTGGGGTACAGTGACGCGGCGAATTTCGGGCGCGCTTTTCGACGCTGGACCGGCATCTCCCCGGGGAACTATCGCCGCAGGAGCCGGTAGCGGGAATTTTATCCAGCATAACGGGTGGCGAGGGCTTATTGTGTAACTGCTTTGTAAACTGAGCATGACCGAATTAGACTTTGGCTCGACAATAACGGGAGAGATCGCTGTAGTGAACAAGCTTCGAGAATCTGCTATCCGCCAGGGAAACCCCCCCGGCACCAAATTGCTGGCACCGGCGGCCCTGCTGTTGTGCGCCGTACTGGGATTTGCAACGGTTTCCAGCTACAACCCTCCCTCGGCGCAAGGCCCAAATGCCGCGGGTTTCTCCAGCGCGCGGGCGGAAACACTGCTGCGCGAATTTCTGGGCGATGAAACACCCCACCCTGTGGCCACCCCGGCCAATCGCCGGGTCAAGCAACGCATTCTGGCGCAACTTAAGCGGTTCGGCATCGAAGCCCATGAGCAACGTACGTTTGCCTGTGCCGTCAGTTGGTCGGTGTGCGCCCAGGTGGAGAACATCATCGCCCGCATACCGGGTGAAAAACCCGAGGCGCTGTTGCTGATGGCGCACTATGATTCCGTCCCCCACGCCCCCGGTGCGGGGGACGATGGCGCCGGGGTTGCCGCAGTGCTGGAGGTGGCCAGACAACTGGCTAAGGAGGGCCCCCACCGCAACACCCTGCTATTGGCAATAACAGATGGAGAAGAAGTGGGACTGGTGGGGGCCGAGGCGTTCTTTGGTCAACACCCGGCCGCCGACGAGGTGGCCTTTGTACTCGACCTGGAGGGCAGTGGTTCCAGTGGCCCCGTGCAGTTGCTCCGGACCGGGCGGGACAATCGCTTTGCGGTGCAACGATACCAGGCGGTAGTGAAGGATAGTGTGGCCAATTCGGTAGCCAACGAAGTCTTCAAACACATGCCCAACGACACGGATTTCAGCGTAGCGCAACGCGCCGGCCTGCAGGGCATTGACCTGGCTTTCGCCGGCGAGCGCAACCACTATCACACGGTGCTGGACAGTGTGGACAATCTGGACAAAAACACCCTGCAGCACCACGGCAACCTGCTATTACCCCTGGCCCGGGATTTACTTCAGGCAGACTTCAGCAATACACCGACTGGTGATGTTGTCTATCTCGACTGGTTTGGACTGCAATTACACTGGGGTGAGGGCTGGTCGCTGCCCCTGATCGGCATCTTCGTCCTGTTGCTTGTGGTGGCGGTCGCACGGCGCAGCTCGGCTCGCGATGTGGCCCGCAGTGGGGTGAGAGTACTACTTGCC
>JABHWT010000459.1 GCA_018657645.1 Halieaceae bacterium
CACCCGGTTACTGCACCTCGCGCCGATCACACACGGCAGCGGACTGTTGGTCCTGCCTACGCTGTATAAGGGCGGCTGTACGGTAACGATGAACGAGCCGGATCTCGAGGTTTGGTGTCAGAATATCAGGAAAGAGAATATTAATACGGCGATGATGGTGCCCACATTGCTCTATCGCCTGTTGGCTATGGATGGTTCCTTCACCGCGGACCTGCGATCACTGGAGACGGTGTTTTACGGCGCTGCACCCATGAGCCCGGGCAAGCTGGTCGAGTTGCAGGCGGCGTTCGGCAATATATTCATTCAGGTCTACGGCTCGACCGAACATACCGGCATGGCGTTGTCCATGAGCAAAGCCGATCATCTGGTGGACAATTTTGTCGACGATGCCCACCTGGCCTCCGCCGGCCGCCCGGTCGGTGGTGTGGAACTGCAGATCATGGGTGACGATGGCATGCCTGTTGCCAGCGGAGAAATCGGCGAAATCTGGTTGCGGTCCCGCGCCGTTATCCTGGGCTACTTTGGCAACCCTGAACAGACTGCCGCGGAATTTGATAATGGCTTTTGGAAATCTGGTGACCTCGGCCGTATAGATGACCAGGGTTTTGTGTACATTGTAGATCGCAAGAAGGACATGATTATCAGCGGTGGATTCAATGTCTATGCCAACGAGGTGGAGGCGGCCATTAATTCCCACGAGGCGGTATTGATGTCTGCCGTTGTTGGTATACCACACGAAGAGTGGGGCGAGGCTATCCATGCCGAGGTTGTGCTCAAACAGAACAAAGAGCTCGATGCGGATGTCTTAAAGGGACATGTTCGAGATCAACTCGGTGGCTATAAAACGCCAAAATCTGTCGCGTTTGTGCCACAGCTTCCTTTGAGTGTGGCCGGTAAAGTGCTGCGTAAGGACGTTCGCAAGAAATACTGGACGGACGAAAACCGTAAAGTGAGTTAATGCATTGATTCACTAATCCGTATTTGACATAAATTGAGGTTTGCGACATGGCGGAACTAAAGCAGTTATCGGGACAGGATTCTACCTTCCTTTTCCTGGATACCGATCGTGCGAGCACCGGCGGCACGCTGATCTATATCTACGACCAATCTACCATACCCAGTGGAAAACTTCGTTTTAAACAGATACTCAGCCATATCGATTCACGCATAGACAGTTCGCCAATCTTTCGCCAGAAACTCAAACGGGTACCCCTGAATCTGGATAACCCCTATTGGGTGACCGACAAAAACTTCCGCCTCGAGAACCATGTCTCTCACGTGGCCCTGCCGAAACCCGGTGACTGGCGTCAATTCTGCATCCTCGCCTCGAGATTAACCCGGCCCCACTTCGACATGGAGCGACCGCTGTGGGAGATGTACGTGATCGAGGGGCTGGATAACGTCGATTGGTTACCCCGGGGTAGTTTTGCCATTCTCACCCGACTACATCACGCCGCGGTGGATGGGACGGCGGCGGCAGAGTTAACCTGGGCCTTGCATGACCTGAGCCCAGGGGGTGAGAACCCCGAGAAGAAGTTTGCCAGCCCCGGTGAGACGCGGTCACCTTCCAACATCGAGATGGCGGCACGCGTCTGGTGGAACAACACATTATCGCCGTTGCGATTGGCCCGTCCTCTGTCACATGCATTGCCTGCAGTGGGGAGCAAATTGCTGAATATCGCTGCTCGTAACCTGTCCCCCCGGATAGAGCCCCAGGCTGCGAGCAGCACCGTACCCGACTCTAGATTTAATAGACGAGTGTCACCGCATCGGGTTTTCAATACCGCGCGCTTTACGCTCGATGATTTAAAAGCCCTACGCAAGCCCGCCCCTGGAAGTACCGTCAACGATTTGGTGGTGACACTAATTGGCGGTGCGCTGCGACATTACCTCGACCATCATGGTGAGTCGCCAGCCCAATCTTTAGTCAGCGTGATGCCAGTAAATACGCGTGATGAAACCGGCAATCAATCCGGTGCAGAGAATCAGATATCCTTAATGGCGGCAGCAATCGGTTCACAGATAGACAATCCAGTCGATCGCCTGCGCTTCGTACACGAGCAAACATCCCAGTCAAAAACTGCTTTGGCGGGTATTGGCGCCAGGGACCTGACAGACATCAATAAGCACATTCCCACCGCGCTATTGGCCGCCGCAGGAAAGATGATTTCAACGGTGGGCTTTGATTCTGCGGGCACTGGAAAACGGTTATTCAATATGGCTATTTCCAATGTGCCTGGCCCCACCCAGCCGTTGTACCTTCAAGGCGCGAAATTGAAGTTCTGGTCTATCGTCGGTCCCCTCGCTGACGGCATGGGTATCCTTTTTGCCGTAACCAGCTATAACGGTGAACTCTTCATATCCCCCACGGCATGCCGCGATATCGTACCCGACCCGGACTTTATGCTGGAGTGCATTGAGCGCAGCTATAAGGAGATGTCTGAGAGTATCACCAAAAAGTCAGCCACGCGCACTGCGCGCAAGCGTAGACCTGGTGAACGGAATAACGCTTGAATAATTCATCGTATTTAAATTAATTGAGGTGCAGATAATGAAAGCAGTCGTTGTAACTGGTTCGAACGAATTCGAGGTTGAGGAGATTGAACTGCTGCCGCCAAAAGCCCACGATATACGTGTGAAAATGAAGGCCTGCGGGCTGTGTATGTCTGATCATCATGTGATATCGGGTTCTATGCCAACTCCGCTTCCCTGTGTTATCGGTCACGAAGGAGCTGGTGTGGTAGCTGAGGTTGGGTCTGCAGTGACGCGTCTGGCCGTTGGTGACCCGGTCGTGCTCAATTTCAGCCCCTCCTGCGGTAAGTGTGCTATGTGTCAGAGAGGGCTGGGTTTGTATTGTTCATCCTTTCCCGTGGAAAAGCAGCTGGCGGGACTGCAACCGGATGGCAATGTCAGGCACCAGCGGGCCGATGGCTCACCGGTACAGTCTTTTTTTGGCATGGGATGTATGGCCGAGGAGACGGTGATTCATGAGGACAGTGCAGTTAAAGTCGACCCCTCTATCGACCTGACTCGTGCCTGTGTTGTGAGTTGCGGTGTTATGACCGGCGCGGGTGCCGCCATTAATACCGGCGGTGTCCGGCCCGGCGATTCAGTGGCGGTTTTCGGCTGTGGCGGGGTAGGCCTGAATGCCATTCAGGGAGCGCGTATTGCCGGTGCGACCAAAATTTTCGCGGTAGATCTTTCTGAGCAAAAACTTGAACTCGCCAAGACGTTGGGGGCTGAGTATAAGACGGACAAACGCCACCTTTTCAATCAATCCATTATACACAGCTGACCGCAGACTCCCACTTGCTGCGAAGGTAAGCTATTAACTGCAGATACGGTCAAGGATATAGTGCTGCCCCCCTATGTGCAGGTCAGTGGGCGAGTTCTAGATGCTGAAGGGAACGGCCTTGCCGGTGTTTCTGTTAGGGCCCAGGCTGACATGTACAGTATTGTCCGAGTCACCACCGACGCCACCGGGCACTATCGCTTCGCTGTGGTTGCCGCCGCGAGTTATCAGATTACTTTGACTCCGGCTGTCGGCAGCGGCTACCTTGCACGAATAGTGAGTAATGTAGATCTAAGTAGCGATCAAGCGGGAGGGGCTTTCAGGCTAGCCATTGACCCTGACCCTGACCCTGACCCTGACCCTGACCCATCATATGACGAATCTCTGCCGGTCTGGCTACTCTATTACGTAAACAAGCAGCGAGCGAATTCTCATGCGGACCGATGTTAAAGATACTAATGTAATGAGCCATCCCCAGGTCATCTACTTTGTGCGGAAAAACCCCTACTCTTCTCCTAGAAACCCCATGCAGTGACATAGGGATGGAAAAATACCAGTAGTTCAAGAAGATGTTACGCTTTATTAATTGGAAGCAAGTTTCGGGTTCGCACCACATCAATAGTTCTTACGAGAGGCAAATTACTTTCACGCTGGAGCGGCTGATCAAGGCCCTTGCCCTAGGTATCCTTTTGTTTTCTATACCGTCCCAAGCGCTATCTAACGCACTAGCCGGGACAGTTTACGGAAACGCGATTCCTTTAAGTGGGGCCACCGTTCAAATAATGCCTGGCTCAATCATAGGGACACCAAACCCCGTCGATATTATTGCTTCTTACAATACACTGGCAGATGGGAAGTACCAGTTTGATGTCCCTAGCGGAACATATCGCTTGGACGTGCTGGCCCCTGAAAGTTCGAACCTTTCAGATTCATACGGCAATATCGTAATCCTCTCTAGTCAAAGTCAGTCCTTTGATATAAACCTGTTAATTAAGTCCGGAGCGATTCTTTCAGGCACCCTAAAGCTTGCCACTGGGGCTTTGATAACTGATCTTGTGCATTTCGATGTTTGGGCAAACTCCCAGACTTCCGCGACCGAGTTTACAACTAGTGTGCCCGTCGGTGCTTCCGCCTATGCTATAACATTGCCGCCGGATTCCTACCGGCTGAACATTCGCTTGCCCTCATTTCAGTTTAATGGGGTCAGATATGCGGGCTTCGACTCCAGATATTTTGGCGATGGTTTTATTACGCCGGCCTTTCCCGTCACAGGAGATACGGTCAA
>JABHWT010000136.1 GCA_018657645.1 Halieaceae bacterium
CTTGCAATCCGAGATTTTCGACCACCGCTGCGACGGGACATGGCGTCTACTCCTGGCTGTTATTGTTAAGATGCCAAAAATCGAATATTGCGCTACATAGGATGCCCCTGACAACCCATTTTTTCGGGTTCCAGACAATTTTTTAATTGGGGGACAGTTACCCTATTGTTGATTGGGGGACTAATTCGGGGACAGTCACCCTATTGCTGTTTCGGTGTTAATTCGGGGACAGTCACCCAATGCACCACTCTCTATGCCAGTTCGGTAATCTGGTAGTCGGCGCTTTGCAGCCAGCTGTGGCTGATTTCCACGCCCCAGCCGGGGCCTGCCGGGATGTCCACCTTGCCGTCTTTGGCTACCAGTGGCTCGCTGAAAAGGCCCTTTTGCCAGGGGTAATAGTCCACCTCGTCTTCTATGGAAAACTCCACGTAGGGGCCGGCGTTGGGAATGGCGCCCATCATGTGCAGGGTAAACACCGTCACCAGAGATAAATTGGCCGAGTGCGGGGTGCAGGGCAGGCCCGCCTCGGCACCCATTTTCGCCACCTCCAGGCTGCGGCTGAGGCCGCCCATGTAGCAGATGTCGGGCTGGATCACATCGACAATGCGGTCTTTGGTCAGGTATTTCCACAGGGCCAGTGAATTGTCCTGTTCGCCGCCGGTGACATCCAGACTCAGGGCCTCGGTGACCTGTCGGGTCCAGTCCAGCTCCCAGTAGGGGCAGGGTTCCTCGAAGTGGCAAATGCCGTGGTCCTCCAGCATCCGTCCCACCTCGATAGCTTTTTGTGGGGTGTAACAACTGTTGCCATCGACCAACAACCTCGCCTCGTCGCCCAGTGCCGCCCGAACTTCGGCTACCACCGCCTCGCTGCGACCGGGCCACTCGTCCTCATCGCGACCGCACTCCTTGCCCACCCGAAATTTAAAGGCGGTGTAGCCGCATTCCTGTTGCAATGCGGCGAGTCGCTTTGCCTCGTCGGCGGGAGTGATATCGCGACGCATGGAGGAGGCATACACCGGAAAGGGGCGCGGTATGCCACCGAGCAGTTCACACACTGATTTTTGCTGAATCTTTCCGTGCAGGTCCCATAGGGCGGTATCCAGCCCGCCCAGGGCGCGGCACATATACGAGCCGGGCCACTTGTGCTCGCGCTCGTAAATCCGGTGTACCAGATCGAGGATGCCGTCGGTGTCTGGCACCTCCATTCCCACTGCATGGGGGGCGACCTGGCGGTGCATAATGGTGGCAGAAATATCCGCATTATAGGGAGATATCTGGCCCCAGCCCTGGTGCCCGTCGTCGGTTGTTAGGCGGACCAGGCTGACGAACTCGTTGGAGAAGCTCTCTAGTGATTTTATTTTCATGGCGGCTCTTGGCGGGAGTGGATGAACGGGACCGGCCTGAGCCTAGGATATCGCATTGATCGACGTCGCGACATGGATTTAGTACTACAATAATAGGGGTTTGTCGACTTTTGGCGCTCCGATGCCATGTATGCCTCCTGGACACGCAGCAAGTACATCCTTGTATGCTCGGCTGCTGCGTCCTGCAGCAGACGGTCCTGGAGGCAAACATGACACCGGAGCTTAACCCCATATCCATAGTTTCCTATCAAGAATACCTACTTCTGGGCGGGCTCTAATTCGCTTGTCAATGGCCGGGTGCTGGGATTACTCTCCCACTTCCCAAATGTGATCGAGATAAGCTGAATCGTGATGCCGGAGTTTGACTATATTGTGGTAGGCGCGGGCTCCGCCGGTTGTGTGCTGGCCGACAAGCTCAGTGAGGGTGGCTGCCATCGCGTGCTGGTGTTGGAGGCCGGGGGAACAGACCGGCGATTCTGGATTAAAGTGCCCATTGGCTATGGCCGCACCTTCCACGATCAGAGCGTTAACTGGATGTACAGCGCAAGCACCGGACAGGCGCTGGACGGGCAGGACAGTTACTGGCCGCGCGGCAAGGTGCTGGGTGGCTCCAGCTCAATTAATGCCATGTGCCATGCCCGCGGTTTGGCCACCGATTTTGAAGATTGGCGAGCGCTGGGAAATACCGGCTGGGGGTGGCAGGAGGCCCTGGCTCAGTACGCCCGGTTTGAACGCTTTGTGGGTGTCGATGGCATTGAGGAAAACGATAACCCCCTGTATGTCAGCAACGTCTATGATCAGATGCACCCGCTCAAACACTATTTCCGGCGCGCCGCGCAGGAGATGGATATTCCGTATACCCAAAACATGAATGGCGACAACCCGGAGGGGTTTGCAGCCTATCAGATCAATACCCGGGGCGGCGTGAGATGCTCCAGCGCCGATGCCTTTTTACGGCCCGCCCTTAAAAGAAAGAACCTGTCCCTTCGGAGCAGAGCCCAGGTGAACCGCATTGTGTTTGAGGGTAAAAGGGCGGTTGGTATCGAATACCAGCACCGGGGTGCGACCCAACAGGTTCGCGCTCGTCGCGAGGTGATTCTGGCTGCGGGCGCTATCAACTCTCCGGTGCTGCTTCAGCAGTCCGGGGTGGGGCCCGCCTGGTTGCTACGGCAACACGGTATTGACGTGGTCCACCACAGTGCAGCGGTGGGCCAGAACCTGCAGGACCATTTGGCGGTTAGCTATAACTATATTGCCAATGTGCCCACCCTGAATGATGAACTCTACAGCTGGGCCGGCAAACTGTGGGCGGGGATAAAATACGTGGCTTTTCGCCGCGGACCCCTGTCGCTCAGCGTGAATCAAAACGGGGGGTTTGTCAGGTCCACACCAGGGCGAGACCGCCCCGACCTGCAGTTGTATTTTAATCCGATCAGCTACTCCACATCCCAGACCGGCAATAGCCGCCCGGTGATGAATCCCGACCCCTACCCGGGCTTTATCCTGTCCTTTCAACCCTGCCGGTCCACCAGTCGGGGAAAGCTACAGATTCGCTCGGCCAACCCCCGGGACAAGCCGGACATTTTTCCCAACTACCTGGCCACCGACAAGGATGTTCTGGATGTGATAGCGGGCGGTCGATTTGTGCGCAGACTGGCACAGACACCGGCCATGAGAGAGCTGATTAAGGAGACGCTTGAGCCGTGCCTGGAGAATATGTCAGACGACGATATTGTGGCCGACTTCAGGGCCCGGGCGGGCACCGTTTTTCATCCCACCAGCACCTGCATGATGGGGGTGGACGCCGCTACCTGCGTGGTAGACCCGCGCCTGAAAGTGCATGGACTGGAGCAACTGCGGGTGGTCGATGCCTCGATTTTCCCTACCCTGACGTCTGGCAATACCAACGCCCCAACGGTCATGGTTGCACACCAGGGGGCCGATTTTATTCTGGCGGATGCACGGTAGGTTATAAAAAATAAAAAGGGGGTCTATATTTAGGTATATTTGGGGTCAGACCCCAAATACGTATTCAATGTGTGCCAGGGGTTACAGAAGACCAGTCGTTTTGTCTCAAGTATATTTGGGGTCAGACCCCATATATATTTGGTATATTTGGGGTCAGACCCCAAATACGCCAAATACGTAGTTTGTCGTTCTATATTAAGTACGAAAGTAGGGAAAACCCCCGTTGTAAGTAGGGGTTTCCCTACTGACTATTGCACAGTTAAGACAATACCATATTGCCGTCAAATTATAGTGATGAAACTGAAAGGATCGGTAAGTGCATATATACGAGGGTCAGCGTCTCCCCCCTAGAAATCACTCGTTACGCTTTCAGAGCATCTGGCCAGGAATTGAGAGAGCGCATGTGCAATGAGCGAGTTGACAAAACCAGCCCTTGATCACTCTGAAAGCCTGCTTAGACAGGCGGTGAAAATGGGGCAGCTTGGCCACTGCCTTATTGATTTAGCGAATAATCAATATGAAAGTGTTTCAGCAGAGTACGCGCACCTGTTCGGTTATACCGTCGAGCAATTCATGCTGCAATTTCGGGCCCTGGAAGGCGACATGCCTCTTGTGTACCCGGATGATCGCGACATAGTCGCCAAGGCATACGGGAGTGGTTTAAACCTGGATTTTGAGTATCGAATTGTACGTTCAGGTGGAAGGGTGCGCACAATGCGCAAAATCTCGGAGGTTATCTGCGATGAGGCCGATGTTCCGCGATGGTTGCTGTGCACATTGCAGGATATTACCGAACACAAGCACTCTAACGATGTGGTGCCTGAAAGGGAGGAGCGCGCCAACTCAGACACAAGCTTGCAACACAGCGAAAAGAACTATCGTGAACTGGTTGAGAACAGCGAAATCTCGATGTGGAATGAAGATCTGTCGAAAGTGTGGCAGACATTGGAGCAGTTCCGTCATGCTGGCGTCACAGACTTGCGTCAATATCTGAATGACAATCCTCAGGCCGTAGCGGATTTGGCCAGTCAGGTTAAGGTCAATAATGTCAGTAGGGGTACCTTAAAGCTATTTGGTACAACGAGTGAGAAGACGTTTCTCGATCAGATAGCAGACTCTTTTGGGCCCGGTGCTGTGAATGTATTTGTCGATGGACTGTGCGCGATTTGGGATGGAAAGGACGCCTTTCGCGCGGAGGCTAACTATGTCGCCAAGGATGGCCGCGAGATCAAAGCCATTATGTCCTTCCACATACCCAGCACACCGGAGGGATTCAAGAGCATTCCCGTGAGTATTGCTGATATCACCGAGCGCAAGCAGTTAGAAACGGAACTCGTGGAAAGGACTTCATACCTGAACGCTATTCTGGATTCATCGAAGAAGCTTGCCATCGCTGCCACTGACCTGGACCTTCGAATTGTCTACTACAACCCGATAGCCCAGGAGATATTCGGCTTAACAGCAAAAGAGGTCATTGGAAAGACCGTAATGGAGATCCATACCAAGCAGGCGGTCTCTGCCGAGCGGTTTGATAATGCCATCGATATCGTACGCAAGAGTGGTGAATACAATTATTCCAGGGAGCAGAAAATAGAAGGGGAAATACGCCACATTAACGCTAGTGTCTCGGGGATATACAGTCCCGAGCGAAAGCTGATCGGGTTTGTCCAAATGGCAGAGGATGTATCAGAATACAAGCAGATGGAGAATGAACTCCTGAAGACCAGCAAGCTGGAGTCTCTCGGCGCGTTGGCGGGCGGAATTGCGCATAATTTCAACAATATACTTACGGGACTGTTTGGGCACTTGGAGATCGCGGGTTTTAATCTCCCGCCTGACCATATCGCCCAGACCCACATTCAAACTGCAAATGGTGCATTGAAAAGAGCGAGCAGCCTGACAAGTCAGCTTCTGACGTTCGCCATGGGGGGCGATCCGCAATTGGAGGTAATGGACTTAGCACCGATTATTCAAGATTCGGCGGCACTAGCCCTACGCGGAAGCAAGGTGAAAATAGTCTCGAGCCTGCCGGATGGTCTGTGGCAGGTCAAAGGGGATAAGGAGCAGCTGTCCCAGGTGTTTACGAACCTGATTCTAAATGCAGATCAGGCCATGCCAAGGGGGGGCACGTTGACCATTGAAGGTGAGAATATCGAAGTGGTCGATGACAGCTTTGCTCCACCTCTGTCGGGAAAACATGTCAAACTCAATATTAGGGATGAAGGGACAGGAATTTCAGCAGAGCACATAGGACGTGTTTTTGACCCTTTCTTTACGACCAGGCATGTCGGAAGTGGACTAGGATTGGCGACAGTTCACAGTATTATTTCAAAACATGAAGGTCAAATTCACGTTGAGTCACAACCTGAGAATGGCGCAAATTTTGTCATTTTTCTTCCTGCGGCAATAGGTTCTCATGAAGCAAATAAAGTGGCTTCTTGGGTGGTCAATGATGAACCGGAGGGGGTATCTGGACACATCCTCATTATGGACGATGATGAAATGATCTGCGAAATGTTAACGAGCATGCTTGAATCCATTGGACTCAGTGTCGATACCGCAGTTGATGGAGAAGAAGCTATCAAGAAATATATCGCTGCGGATAAAGATGGCAGTCCTGTTGATATTGTCATCATGGACTTAACCATTCCCGGAGGCATGGGCGGAGAGGAAGCTATTGAGAAGCTTCTTGCTATTGATCCGCAGGCGAATGCAATTGTCTCTAGCGGTTACTCCACTGATCCGGTTATGGCACATTACCGTGACTATGGATTCAAAGACAGGTTGGCTAAGCCGTATCAGATGGCAGATATGAATAGGAAATTGCTCCGCCTTCTTGATAAAGGGTAGCCGGAAAGGAGCCCGCAAATTCACAGTTAGATCAGCAGAGAAGCCACTGAGCACGACCCGCTACCTGGGCGGCCCCAACGTTTGGAACCCCACGCCCTTTAGCGGGCCGTGCTCAGCAGGCAGCTGCATCGTCGCCCTTTGCAGGGTATGGACCATTCCTTATATAACAACCCCGGGGAAGATGTGCCTGAAAACTGCAACAGCACCCTCACTTGATCAATTATTGATCAAACGCACCACGTGGAACGTCGATACGAAAGAGTCAGAGGAAGAGAGGCGACTATGTGCCCCGAGCTCCACCGACCGACTAAGCCCGCCTAGCGCGGGGTCTTTTACCCGGTATAAAACATGAAGCCTGCAAAGTGAAGCTATCTTGACAAAAACATGCCGACCTATATAATTTATAGGTATGCCCAGCGTTACCCAGCTTCCGAGGGTTACTTACAAAACCGCCAGTAGCCTGATCAAACAGGTCGCGTGTGATTCATCGCGCGTAATCGTGACGGAGCATTGTAATGCCCGAATGCTAGAAAGGCAGGTTACTCTCGCGCAGTAACTGCCTTTACCAACCCACAGTAAATACTACAACTCACAAAACGGGGAGATAATTATGTACCACTACGAGAGCTGCGGACTGGAGAACGTCTGGCTCAAGAATGGGTACACGGAGAGTACAACCAAATACGGTGACGGCGTTTCCATCAACGATGTCGAGGGCTTGCACTGCGCATTGGCGCTGGAGATAGTCCATCTGCCACGCCCAATTACGGCTAGAGAATTCCGATTTCTGAGAATCGAGCTTGATCTATCTCAGCGACAGTTAGCGGGATTAATGGGGCTTACAGACCAGACCATCGCCAAGTATGAGAAGGGTCAAAGCCCGATCACGCGTCTTGCCGATACTACGCTGCGAAATTTCTTTCTGGAGTCTGTCAATCAGGAGAGTAAGGTGCGCGACCTCTTGGAGGAATTGATCGAGCTGGATAACGGCATTTCTGACCTAGAACGCGAACAGGAAACATTGGAGCTAGATTTCGAGAGCGGCACCTGGCACCCAGCGGCTGCAGCTTGATCGAAGGTAAAAAGGGGTCTGCCCCCTTTTGCCCCAGCGAGAAAAAGGGGTCTGACCCCAAATACGTTGATCAAACGCACCACGTGGAACGTCGATACGATAGAGCGGAAAAAGGGGTCTGACCCCAAATCGAAAAAGGGGTCTGACCCCAAATACGTGACCCCAAATCGACCTGGAAAAAGGGGTCTGACCCCAAATCGATCTGTGCCCCCTTTAGTCTAACGCGGAGGGCTCTCCTCATCCCCTTCGCAACTGCCCTCGTCTTCCCAACTCCCTGCATCGGTCCAGGGGTCCTCCTCGGGAAATTCCTGAAGGTGAATTTCCGGGGAGGTGTAATCGGGTTGGTAGCGCATGTCGTAGCGCGCGGCCTTGACCAATGAGATACACAACAGCAGGGCCACCGGCAGTAGCGGTGCACCCCCCACGATGGCTGCGGTTTGCAGGGTACCCAGACCACCCAGCAGCATCAGCACTATCGGCATGAAACTGAGGGCACCGGCCCAGAACATTCTGTTCCAGCGCATCGGTTCGTCATCTACTTTCTTCTGTACTACCGCCGCCAGAATATAGGAGATGGAGTCGAAGGTGGTGGCGGTGAAGATAACGGCCAGCAGGGTATAGGTTGCTATCACCAAAGAGGACAGCGGAAGCTGTCTGAAGACGGCGAAAATAGCCGCGGTGGGGGTGTCGGTGTTGAGAATATGGACTACGTCCAACTGCCCCGACAACTGCAGATACAAACCGTAATTACCCAGCACCATAAAAAACATAAAACAGCCCATGGTGCCGAAAAACAAGGTGCCCATGACCATGGAGCGAATTGTCCGGCCCCGGGAAATGCGGGCGATAAACAGACCGATGCTGGGCGCGAAAGCCAGCCACCAGGCCCAGTAGAAAATGGTCCAGTTCTGGGGAAAGCCGCTGTCTTCAAACCCCTCGAACTGGCCGAAGGGTTCTATCCAGGTGGCCATGTGAATGAGGTTGGACAACACCCGCCCCAGGGCGTCGATGCCGACCTCAGCCAGGAAGGTGGTGGGGCCCACTATAAACACAAAGGCCAATAAAAACAGAGCCAGCCAGAAGTTGACGTTGGACAGCATTTCGATGCCTTTTTTGAGGCCGGAAAAAGCGCTGTAGCCAAAAATGGCGGTGCAGATCAGCAGTATGACAATCTGTGCGTTGACATTTCTGGGGGTGTCAAACAACTCGTGGGCCCCCTCGCTGATCAGTGGCGCCGCCAGGCTCAGGGAGGTGGCCGCGCCCCCGAGCATGCCAAATACCAGAATCACGTCGAGTATCTTACCCAGATAACCGTGGGCATGGTGCTCCCCCAACACCGGCAGCAGGGCCTCGGAAATCTTGAGCACAGGCCGCTTGCGCACGTAGTAAAAATAGGCGATGGGCAGGGCGGGAATCAGGTAGATGGTCCAGGCCAGTGGTCCCCAGTGGAAAATGCCGTAGGCGGCTGCCCACTGGGCCGCCTCGTTGCTCATGCTCTCCAGGTTGAAGGGCGGGGCCTGGTAGTAGTAGGCCCACTCGATCATCGACCAGTACAAAATGGAGGCGCCAATTCCGGCACAAAACAGCATTGATGCCCAGGATATGGTGGAAAACTCGGGATCTTCGCCGGGGTCACCCAGCAGGATATTGCCGATATCGCTGATGCAGATATACACCATAAAACCAGCGGCACCGATGCCCATGGCAAGATAGGCCACGCCCAGGGTGCTGGTGAGGAATTCTCGCGCTGTCATTACCCATGCGGCGCCGTGTTCCGGGAACAGGATTAACGGTACGGTAACAGCGAGCAACAGCCCAAGCGAGCCAAAAAAAGTCGGTTTGTCGATGAGCTCCATCGACTTGGCAATATCCAAAATGTTTACCTCTTTATGATTATCGTTATTGTGGTGATTTCTGTTCTACATCTACAGTATGCGTGAGGAGCGGCACTACCGCCCCTTCCAAACCGGGTCGCGTTTTTCGGCAAAGGCTTTCGCGCCTTCGAGCTGGTCTTCGCTGTCGTACAGGGTGCGCATGGTCGGAATTTTTGACTCGTGGAGCATGTTGAAAGCCTCCTGGGTGGTCGCTGTCTCGGTCATCCGCACGGTTTCCTTAATGCAGGCAAACACCAGAGGCGGCCCGCTCGCCAGCAGTCTGGCCAGTTCCCAGGTGCGCTCCATCAGCTGGTCGTGTTCAACCACCTCGTTAACCAGCCCCCAGTGATGTGCCTCTTTGGCGTCTATCCAGCGGCCGGTAAACAGCAGGTCCATGGCCACGTGGTAGGGAATGCGCTTGGGTAATTTGATCGTAGCGGCATCGGCCAGGGTGCCGGCGTTGATCTCCGGCAGGGCAAAGGAGGCCTCCTGAGAGGCAATAATCATGTCGCAGGACAGGGCCAGCTCGAAGCCGCCGCCGCAGGCTATGCCGTTCACCGCCGCAATCACCGGTTTGTTGAGGTCGGGTAGTTCCTGCAGGCCGGCGAAACCGCCCACCCCGTAGTCGGCCTCTACCGACTCGCCCTCGGCCGCAGATTTTAAATCCCAGCCGGCACAGAAGAAGCGGTCGCCGCCCCCGGTGACAATGGCTACTCGCAGGTCCGGGTTGTCGCGAAAATCGGCGAACACCCGGCCCATTTCCACACTGGTGGCCGCGTCGATCGCGTTGGCCTTGGGACGGTCGAGGGTCACCTCGAGGATGGCCCCTTCTATCCGGGTTTTAATC
>JABHWT010000308.1 GCA_018657645.1 Halieaceae bacterium
CCCGCAACTGAGCGATGGAGCCGGGCTCGGCCACCCCCGCAATGCGACGGGTACCATTGGCCATGCCACCGCCGCCGGTGCGACGGGAAATATCTGTATAGCGAACCTCGGGCAGCGGTTTGCTGCTATACAAGATTTGACCACCGGTCTGCTCAATACTGGGCAGCAGAGGGTGTAGCGAGAAGGTGGCAACACCCAGCAACGCCTGCGTATTGCCATAGTTTTTGATCCAGTGGTATTCAATGGGCTTGATCGTGTCGTCGCCCTGTTGCTCCAGGCGAAACTTCCAGGTACCACCGGTGAGATTGCCGGCGCCGTAGTAGTCGGCACGGTAATCCTCGCGCTGATCATCCCGGGTATAACTGAAGTCGGCCCACAGATTTCTTAGGCTGGCAACTGGTGGCACAAACTGGGCTTCCGGTAAAGCGGTGGCTGTAGGCATTTTGCCGCGGCCATGCCCCCAGGGTAATTCCAGATGAAGGGCGTAGGTGGCCTGGTCGAAGCGCAGGTGGATTTTCAGTTGCTCGATAAGGGTGGATTGGTGGATCATAACCTGGCCGTCCACTTGTAGCAGCGCGTCGGGGCCCAACTCGACATCGCCTCCCGGAGTCTGTATCAGTAGTTTGTCGGCTTCATGGGTGATCGTAGCGCCACTGCTGGCAATAAGACTCTCAAACGGCAGTAGATACTGGCCGTTGCGCTCCAGGACCAGCAAAGAGCGCTGCTCTACGCCATCGATATAGAGGCCAACCAGAAGCCGGTTAAAAGGGGATTGGGGGGGGCGGCATCGCCGGAGCCGGGGCTGGCGATATAGGCAGCCTCTTGTAGTAAGGGCTGGTTATCCAGTCCGCCATCGGCGGATAGTGCCAGACTGGCGCCCAGCCCCCACACCAAAGCACTGTAGCTGTGGTGTAGGGAGCGTGGCATGGGGCCGCCTAATTGGCGGCTATCGCCATACCGGTCGAATCTACCGGCGTCTTCATAGCAATTGACTCTGTTAGCTGTAGCTGGGCGAAGCTGCCATCGAGCTGCACTGTAAAGGGGCCATCGGTGTCGGCATCGGGCGTGAAAGCAATAGTGCGTCTACTGCCAGGCAATAAAACGGTTGGGGGTAGGGCGCCGACGGCGAATTCGGACTGCTCCTTGTCCCGTGAATCCAGGGCTCTGAGTGCATCGAGCGCGTTCTCGTTACCCGGGAAGTCTCGAGTAGGCCAGATGCCGTAGTTGCCTGCCAGTCGCAGGTGGCTGTTACCGGTATTGGTAATCTCAAACTGCACCTGCCGGCCATCGTCGGTGGCGGCAATTTGGTGCAGTTGGGCACTTTGCCGACGCTCGCCCACCTGTGCGTACACCGGCAGACCGAACCGCATTTTCATCCGCATGGCGGGCTGGTCACCTGCGGACCGGCCTGGCAAATCCTCTTCAATGAATATCATGGTGCGATACTCCCCCTCCTCTGGTATGGCCCTGGGCATAACGGCCCAGCGGATGGTCTGTGGCGAGTTGGGCGGAATCGTGACCCGCAGCGGGTTGATCACCAGCCATTGGTCCAGCGTTTTCTCGGCTGGCGGTATCATGACAACCTGGTTGTTCTGATCCAGATCCCAGTTACCCGCCGACAGTCGGATAGTCAGGGGCTCATTGCTCATGTTGTGTATCAACAGGGCCTGGGTATCGCTGCCGCCCTGGTCAAAATCGATTTCGTAGCGCTGTGGCGACACCCCCATCCGTGCAGTGGGCTGGGCCCACAGATCCATCGCAAATAACGGTATCAGGCAAACTACCAAGAGTTTGATCCAGTTTGTCGCATTTATCATATATATCCCTCTATATTGACACAGACCTCGATGGTCGCCTGGTGCTCGCCGGACTGGTTGAGCCCCTCAAGATTTGAATAGGTGTGTTGCGCCGCCCCTTTTACGCTTTTGAGCGAATTGTCCTTACCGCTGTACCACTTGATGGACAGGCCCTCGTGGGTGGTTTCAAGCATTGCTGTAGATGCTTTACCACTGTCGACGTGATTGGCCTGGGCCTGTTCGGGGGAGATGAGTACGTCCACTTTCAAGTCACTTTTCCTGCGAAAGGTATAGACCCCCCGTTTGTACTTGGCTTCCCAAAAGCGACTGGTGCTGCGGCTGAAGTCGGCTTGCAGGAGGTTACTCCGGAAGTTCTCACTACCCTGACTATCTACTACAAAGGCGCTGCCAGACACGCGGCCTGAAAGCGGTTGCAGTGACCCTCCATGTGCGATGGCCCGGTCGTCTGTGGGGTTGCCGGTTATTTCCCTAACCCTGACCGCATTGAGCGCTATCGTGCCGCCCTGCTGGTGGAAAAACTTGAACTCCGCGCCATCATCCACGCAGCCTGGCTGAGCCTGTGCCGCTGATGCTATTATGGAATATAGCGCCAGCGGCCAGACAGCTATTAACAAATAGCGCCCTGCGGGAATCACTCGAGAAGCCTTTAACAAATACAAGCCATAACGATGTGCCCTAGGGTGCAGCGTTTACTGCTATAGTAATAGTATCCGAAGCGCTCATCGTGCCACCGGATTGCACTGTGGTCATATCTACGTTGAACTTCACATTACCGATATTTCCGCCACCTAGAGTTAAGCTGGCTGTTGGAGCGGTTGTATCTGTAGCTACAGCCGTGAAGTCGCCGGTGCCACCGGATGCGGTCGCGGTCAGGGTTCCTCCTGTTAGAGCACGCACGGCCCATGCGCCTTGAATGTCAAAGGTAAAGTCGGTCGAAGTGAGCGCGGCTCCGGTTATATCTGCATCGTATGTTGCTTTAGTGCCAGAGACCGTACCTGCCGACAGTGGGTCCAAGGTCGATGCACAAGCTTTATCGGTACTATTGACGCCGGTACATTCTGTTGTAACGTTATCAATCAGTTCGCCCATATTAGCGGCACTAAGATTAATATCAATCGCACTGTAATAGTACAAAATTATCAAGTCTGGAAAACTAATACTGACGTCTGTTTCCCCACTGGCAGCATACGCCCCCGGTGCCCCAACCAATCCGGCCACCACACCGGCAATCGCTCCTATCTTTGCTATATTTTTTCTCATCGTGTATTCCCTTTCGTTTCACGAGTAATAGGTCTTGTTGTTGTCAAAAAAACAATACAAGCAACTGCTGGTCATATTCTCAATAAAATCAGCAAGTTACAAGCATTAATGCGAGACTACCTTAACTTTATGCAGTAATCCACAAAAAAAAAATTCAAAAAGACAAAAAAATGACGTTATTGGTATGCCTTTTCAAGGAAATCGGTAAATCAGATATAAATATATAAATCAAAGTTTTATATATGCTCGAAAAACTGGTGCAAAAAGAGCTTCCCAGTCGGTATCCAGACCCGATTCCTGAGGGCAACGGGCAAATTAATCCAAAAACCCTACCTGTCAGGCTCTGGAATTAAAGGGTTTTGGCGCGGGTGGTCGCGACGGCGGGGTTTCAGCCCCCGGCTATTCTGGGGATAAAAACCAACTCGCTGTCTGGCTCAAAGGTCTCCAGCAGCGGCGACAGGATAATGACACCATCGATGGCAATGCTGTACTTTTCAAAGACAGCGTCAGAAAGTTGGGGAAAAGCCTCCGACAGTTCCCGCAGCGCAGCGCGATAACCGGTTGCATTAACGCGGGTTTGCCCACAGCCGCCGGTGTGCTGACGCATGTCGCTGGCAAACACCACGCTGGCCACAACTAGCTGCAGGCCTCAATTTCTGCAAGTACTTTGGGTGGCGACAGGGGAAGCTCGGTGAGTTGTCCGCCGATGGCATTATTGACCGCGGTGGTGACGGCGGCCAGGGGTGCACAAATGGGCGGCTCACCTACGCCGCGCACGCCATAGGGGTGGGAGGGGTTGGGTACTTCCACAATAAGTGTATCTATCATCGGCAGGTCGGAGGCCACCGGTATACGGTAATCCAGGAAGCCCGGATTTTCTAATATGCCCTGGTCGTTGAAGATGTACTCCTCGTTAAGCGCCCAGCCAATACCCTGTGCCGCACCACCTTCCATCTGGCCCTCCACATAGGCTGGATGAATGGCCTTGCCCGCATCCTGCACTGCGGTGAAGCGCAGTACGTCCACCCTTCCGGTCTGGGTATCTACGGCCACATCACAGAAATTGACAGCAAATCCAGGGCCGGCACCGCTGGCATTCAGGCTGGCGGTGGCACACAGTGGGCCGCCGGTCTTATGGGCACTCGCTGCAAGATCGGCCAGCGACAACGGCGGTCGGTTGCTGTCCCCGAGCGCGACTGCCTGACCATCGACCCAGGAAACCTGCTCTATGTCCACCTCCCATAGCGCCGCAGCTCGCATTTTCAGCGTCTCGATTAGTGCCTGTCCCGCATTCATTACCGCCCAGCCACTGGCGAAGGTGGTGCGGCTGCCTCCGGTCAGGTCGTTGAAACCAACCGAGTCGGTGTCGCCAATAATGGGTTTTATATCCCGTGGCTCAATGCCCAGTGTTTCGGCGGCCATCAGGACCATGGAGGCACGGGAGCCGCCTATGTCTGGGCTACCGGTGATAATCGTTACCTTGCCACTGCTATGGACGTTGATGGTGGCGCTGGATTGCATGCCAAAGTTAAACCAGAAACCCACGGCCACACCGCGGCCCTGGTCTGCAGTTAGTCTTTGACCGTAGTTGGGGTGCGCTTTGGCGCTGCGCAGGCACTCCTTGAGGCCAATGGCTTTAAATCGGGCGCCATAGAAGGCCGTGTCGCCCTCCTCGACTGCATTGAGCAGCCGAAAGTCAATGGGGTCCATGCCAAGTTCTGCGGCGACTTCACTAACCACACACTCTGCTCCCAGGTGCGCCTGAGGCCCGCCCGGTGCGCGATAAGCCGCCGTTTTCGCCTTATTAGTCACCACATCCCGGGCCACGGTTCGTTGATTGGGGCATTTGTAGGGGGCAAACATGCACATGGCGCCGGTGGCGACCGGCGAACCCTTGTAGGCACCGGCGTCCATGGCCAGTTCACCCTCCATTGCAGTAATCCGGCCCTCTGTGGTGGCGCCAATTTTGACTCTGACAATACTGCCGGCAGCGGGCCCGGTGGCACGGAAAACCTCCTCTCGGGTCATGACTATTTTCACCGGGCGACCGGCACGCTGCGACAACAGGGCGGCTACAGGCTCAAGGTAAACGGTGGTCTTGCCCCCGAAACCGCCACCAATCTCGGCAGGGGTGACTTTAATAGAGGCAATATCAACCCCCAGTAGGGTGGCGGTGTACTGGCGTACCATAAAGTGGCCCTGGGAACTGCACCAGATATCAATTTGCCCGGTTGAATGGGTGCTCACTACACAGGCCTGAGGCTCTATATAACCCTGATGGGCGGTGGGGGCGCAGTAAGTGCGCTCTACGATTACATCCGCCTCTGCGAACCCCGCATCCGGGTCGCCCCTGCTCATTTCGGTGTGGTTAGCGATGTTGGAGGGTTTATCCGGCTTTGCCGCTAACCCCCGCGTAAACATATCCCGGTGTACCAACGGCGCCTCGTCGCTCATTGCTGCCGCTAGTCCGGTGACGTGGGGTAGAACCTCATACTGCACCTTGATTTTCTTCAGTGCCTGCTCTGCTATGCGCTCGCTTGACGCAGCCACCGCCGCCACCGCATGGCCGTGGTAAAGCACCTTGTCGCGCGCCAGGATATTGCTCGACAGGTCGCAAAAGTCCACCGGACCTCTGCCAGCCTCAACCAGAGGCAGATCTGCCGAGTAAACAGCG
>JABHWT010000460.1 GCA_018657645.1 Halieaceae bacterium
AAAGGCGGGGTTTTTATCAGCTATCGTCAAAGGTGAGGCTCAAAGCCCCGCCATAGACAGGAGCCAGGCAATAAGCCTACTTGGCAACATGCACGGGGGCTACAATATAGAAACGCTTGTCACGACTCTGGCCGACAGTGAACTGGGCTCTTTGGCGGCCCGGGAACTTAAGCATACCCTGCTCATGTTCGACGCTTTTCACGATGTCGCCGAGATGGCAGACAAGGGCAATCAAAACGCCAGCGATGTAATGCAATCCTGGGCCGAGGCAGAGTGGTTTACTTCCCGCGATGCAGTACCGGAATCTATTAAAGTTGCCGTTTTCAAGGTAACTGGAGAGACCAATACAGACGATTTATCTCCCGCTCCCGATGCCTGGTCGCGCCCGGATATACCGCTGCACGCTTTAGCCATGTATAAAATGGCGCGCGAGGGGCTGGAGCCGCAGGAGCATGGTGCCACCGGGCCCATGGCACAAATAAATGACCTCATCGCCAGGAATATTCCTGTCGCATTCGTTGGCGACGTGGTCGGAACCGGCTCCTCCCGCAAGTCTGCTACTAATTCGGTGCTGTGGTATTTTGGCAGTGATATTCCCGGCGTACCCAACAAAAAGGGTGGTGGTATTTGTATTGGAGGCAAGGTTGCCCCTATTTTCTATAATACGATGGAAGATGCAGGAGCCCTGGTTTTCGAGGCGCCGGTGAACGACATTAACATGGGTGATGTAATTGAAATTCGACCCTACGATGGCAAAATACTATCTGAATCCGGCACCACCCTCTCCGAATTCACACTCAAATCCGATGTCTTGCTGGACGAAGTTCGAGCCGGTGGTCGCATTAACCTCATCATAGGTCGAGGCCTGACCTCACGGGCTCGCGAAGCTCTGGGTTTGGGCGAGTCAGAGGCCTTTCGCAAACCGGTACAACCAGAGGATACCGGCAAGGGATTTAGTCTGGCCCAGAAAATGGTGGGTAAAGCCTGCGGCGTGGAGGGCATCCGCCCCGGCACTTATTGCGAGCCACGGATGACCACGGTGGGCTCTCAGGACACCACCGGCCCCATGACCCGCGATGAGCTAAAGGACCTGGCCTGCCTCGGATTCTCCGCCGACCTGACCATGCAGTCATTTTGCCACACAGCGGCATACCCCAAGCCTGTCGATATCGAAACCCAGCACCACCTGCCGGATTTCATCATGTCTCGCGGCGGCATATCTCTGCGCCCGGGCGATGGCATTATTCACTCCTGGCTGAATCGAATGCTATTGCCCGACACAGTGGGTACAGGGGGCGATTCTCACACCCGGTTTCCGATGGGTATATCATTCCCGGCCGGTTCTGGCCTGGTGGCATTTGCCGCCGCCACCGGCCTTATGCCTCTGGATATGCCAGAGTCGATCCTTGTACGCTTCAAAGGTGAATTGCAGCCTGGAATTACGCTGCGCGACCTGGTCCATGCCATCCCCTATTACGGTATCAAGCAGGGTCTGTTGACCGTAGAGAAGGAAGGCAAGCGAAACGCTTTTTCAGGTCGCATCCTGGAAATCGAGGGCCTCACCGACTTGACCGTGGAGCAGGCGTTCGAATTGTCAGATGCCTCAGCAGAGCGCTCTGCGGCTGGCTGTACCATCAAACTGGACGAGGACACAGTCGCCAGCTACCTGCGCTCTAACATCACATTACTGCGCTCCATGGTAGCCGATGGCTATGGCGATGCACGCACCCTCGAACGCCGAGCCGGGCTAATGGAAGAGTGGCTCACCAATCCCAGCCTGATGGAGGCTGACGCCGACGCCGAGTACGCAGAAATTATCGAAATTGATCTCGCAGAAGTCAACGAACCTATTGTTTGCTGTCCCAATGACCCGGATGACGCCAAATTACTATCTGAAGTCGCCGGAAGTAGTGTGGACGAGGTATTTATCGGCAGTTGCATGACAAATATTGGTCACTTTCGGGCAGCGGGAAAATTACTGGAACAGCACGACGGAGGAATTTCCACCCGGCTCTGGATTACACCGCCTACCCGCATGGACGAACACCAGTTAATGCAGGAGGGCTATTACAATATTTTCGGCGCTGCCGGTGCCCGCACCGAAATGCCAGGGTGCTCACTGTGCATGGGCAACCAGGCGCGGGTAGCAGCCAATGCTACCGTATTGTCTACGTCGACCCGAAACTTTCCCAATCGCCTGGGCGATGGCGCCAATGTATATTTAACCTCCGCAGAGTTAGCGGCTGTGGGGGCGATCCTTGGCAAACTACCCACTCCCGCGGAGTACATGACATTCGCCAGCAATCTCGATTCTATGGCAGATGAAATCTACCGCTATCTGAGTTTTGACCAGATTGTGGCGTTCCAGAAAAGCGCCGAGGATGGCAAGCGTATCGCCGCGATTGAAGTGCAGGAGGTAAGTGCCTAGTAGACAATTGGGCGCTGGATAACAGGCGATGTGCCTCGGCGTGGCCCGAGGTGCCCTGGCCTTATTCAGAGGCGCCCTGATGTTTGGAAGGCATTTTCAATCCTCGCACTGCGCGAGCGAATTGTTCTAGAAGATCTGCCCGTCGAGCGGCCGACAAACCAGCGTCAGCGTACGCCAGTTCATTATACAGAGCGCTGATTTGGGTAACCTGGGGAGCCATCGATGGGTGCAGTCGAACGACGCGCCGGGAGTAGTCCCCCGGGGCCTCGCTCGGCGCTCGGCTAATGCCCGCTTTCGCCAATTTATTACAAAAAGACACGAACTGCTTCTCCGCTGGGGACAGCCTGCGAATGGTGCGCTTTGAGAGCAGGGAAAGCGCTACCGGCAGCAGTACCAGCAACCAACTACCCAGTAATACCACTACAAAGTTCCACCCACTCACTTCTCCTAGCAATTTCTGCAAGAAATTATACTGTCGCTCGCCCTCATATCCGATAACCCATTTCTGCCACTGGTAGGTCAATGCGTCGTAGCGCAGGCGCAGGGTGTTTACCCAAGCCACGCTGCGAAATCGCAAGGGAGACAGTGGCGACCCTGCCAGGAATGTACCCTCACCCGAAACGGCTTGCTCCAGCCCCCACTCTATACGATCCGGCGACACGGCGGCGGTGGGATCAACCCGTACCCATCCCTCTCCCTCTAACCACACTTCGGCCCAGGCATGAGCATCAAACTGGTGCACTATAACAGTACGATTTACCGGGTTAATCTCTCCTCCCTGATAACCAGCCACTACTCTGGCAGGTAGACCAGCGGCTCGCATCATCACCACAAAGGCATAGGCATAGTGCTCGCAGAAACCCCGCCGGGTCTCAAACAGAAACTCATCCATCGCATCCTCACCCAGAGTTGGGGGCTGCAGCGTGTAGATATAGGGTTCCTGGTTGAATTTCCGCAACACCGTGTCGACAAATGCCCGGTCATCCGCAGCCGAGCGCCGCAGTTCCACGCCTAATTGTCGGGTTCGGGGGTTGGTGTCCTCGGGTAGTGCTAGTTCTGTTCGCCGTCGCCAGTCGGACAATTCCCTATCCAGAACTGTGTCCGGCCACGACCTCACGCGATATTGATACTCATCCTCCATCTCAATCGGTAAAAACAAGCGGTAGTCCGGTGCCCGCATCACACCGCGTCCGAGTGGCCTGGCATAGCGCAGGCTGAATAGCCAGTTTTGCTGGGTTGGCTCCATAATGACACTGTATTCTACCGGCTCACCATCAGTGGTAACCGGCTTCTCCCGCCGCTCTCGAACAGGGATTTCGTAGTACACAAGACTGGTCCATGCACCCTCCACCAATCGGCTGAAAACCAGCCCTCGCCAATACATATCTTCCCGCGATGGAATTTCCCCTTCAAATTGTACCCTGAAAGCAACTTCATCAGATTGGCTCAAATTCGAAATATCTCCGGGCTTCATAAAGTCGCTTACACCGGTTTTAGCTGTGAGGCTCTTCAGCGGTACAGTCCATAGCGGACCAATACGGGGAAACAGGAAAAACAAGACCAGCATCAGGGGGAAAGCCTGTAGCAGCATGAGAGCAGGCAGACGAATAGTCTTGAAGTTGAAGCGATGCTGTCCCGGCTGGTTCAGCGCCACCAGACCTGTTGTTATCAGCGTTACATTTAGCAGCGAGTACAGGGCAATGGGGATATCCTGGCTGAATAGGAACTCCGTAATGCACAGGAAATACCCCAGGAACAGCAGGACGTAGCCATCCTTTCGGTTCACCAGCTCGATCAACTTCAGAGCAAATGCAGCCAGCAACAATGCCACTGTTGGCTCCAGACCAATGAGTGTACCGAAACTAAAGAAGGTTCCACTAAAACAGGTTAAAGTGAGTGCCACTTTGACCCAGCGACCTGGAAATGACCAGCGCCCCGAGTAAACCATTATTCGCCAGAAGACAGCAATGGCATATAGGCCCAGAATCCACAAAGGAATACGTCCAACATGGGGCGCCACCAGGGTGAACATTGTAATGATAATCCACACCAGTGCGTTGCGAGGGACTTGCTGCTCTGGCCTCATTGCCGTCCACCCGGGAGTCCGTACAATGCTAACTCCTTGAGAATCTGGTCCCTGTGTTTAATACCTGACCCTGGCTGAATTACCAGACCGGGCATACGCAAACCGTATTCGACATTGTCCGATTCAAGTTCCAGTGCCCAATAGCACAAATGGGACAATCGTTGCTCACTATCGCGCCCCATAAACATATCCCAGTCGAGCCACACACTACGATCGGCATAGGCACCGTACTGCTTGCTCTGCAGCGCTTGCCCCTTGGCCAGGCCCTTCCAATGAATTTGTTTTGGCGAATCACCCAGCTGGTAATCCCGAAAACCGTAAAAATCGTCGCTACCTACAATAGCGACAGCAGCACCGTCCGGTTTGTCGGTGGCCAGGCCAGGCAATGGTCCACAGGCTTCGGGCTGCGGATATACCAGTGCATGGAGATCCAGATCTATCCAGGTCCAGCAGCGTAATAGGCCCAAAGGGAATGTGGACTCCACCAGTAAGCGTCCAGGGCTGTACCAACCTCGCTTACCCACGGCGGTGTGTAAACGAATCTCTACCCGATGGTCGCTTTCCAGATTAACGGTAGCGTCAGTGCTTTGAGCCCATTTCACATGCAGGGCATAGTGAGGCCGCTGCTTAGTTCTCTCAATGTAGATTTCAAATTCTGATTGCTGGCCCGGAAATGCCGACTTAGCGCGTACCGCGTGAATGGTCAGGCCGGAGAGGTTTGCATAGGTGTGCAACGTTGCGACGACAAACAAGGTCGCTAGCAGGAAAGTTAAAGCAAAACTCATGTTATTCTGATAATTAATTGCGGCTATCAACATTATCAGAAGGCATAAGCCGAAGAACAAGCCGACGCTTGAAGGAAAGATAAATATTCGCTTCTGGTTCAGCGTGACTGAGCGGGCAGGCGGAATACGTCTATTTACCCAGGCGCGAAAGCGCCCTTGCATACGCGCCCGAAGACGCTCTACACCACGCTTGTATGCCGCGGTCAGCACAGGTCTGCCCCTTTAGGGTCCGACCACATCCACATTATGCTGTAGTATCGCTACCAGGGCCTGATTGTCTCCCGCATAATCGCCACTGGGAACCAGACGATGTGCAGCAACAGATGGAAGCACCATTTGCAAATCCTCCGGGACAACATGACCGCGACTATTCATAACAGCCCAGGTCTTGGCACTGTCCAGAAGAGCCAGGGCTCCTCGCGGCGACAATCCCACTGCAAACTCGTGTGACTGTCGCGTATAGGCAACCAATCGCTGCAGGTAGTCCAATAAATTATCCGACGCGTGAACCTGTTCAACTGCCTGGCGAATCAGCTGAAGTTGGTCCGCGCTTATGCATTGTTTGGGGCTCCTATTATTGCCCAGAGCATGGTGCTGGTTTAGAAACATCGTCCTCTCGGCCTGGGGATGTGGGTAACCCAACTCCAGACGCATTAAAAAGCGGTCTAGCTGAGATTCGGGCAAGGGGTAGGTTCCAGACTGATGAATAGGATTTTGAGTGGCAATGACAAAAAATGGAGAGGGTAGTGGCCGGGTCTCCCCCTCCACTGTGACCTGGCCCTCGGCCATCGCCTCCAGCAATGCGCTTTGGGTTCGTGGAGTGGTCCGGTTGATTTCATCGGCCAGAAGCAGTTGCGTAAAAATAGGCCCGGGATGAAAGGTAAATGTCGCATCAGTACGGTCAAACACCGATACACCAAGAATATCGGCCGGTAACAAATCGCTGGTAAACTGAACGCGCTTGTAATTCAGGCCCAGAACATCGGCAAGCGCGTGAGACAACGTCGTTTTACCCATGCCGGGCAGATCTTCAATCAGCAGGTGTCCACGGGCAAACAAGCAGCATAAAGCCAGCCTGATTTGTGGCTCCTTGCCAAGCAATACCCGCCCCACTTCGGTAACGGCATGGTCTACAAGCGCCTGTAACT
This sequence comes from Halieaceae bacterium, assembly GCA_018657645.1. Classification (GTDB taxonomy): domain Bacteria; phylum Pseudomonadota; class Gammaproteobacteria; order Pseudomonadales; family Halieaceae; genus JBALVT01. The sequence goes on from JABHWT010000460.1 coordinate 6,448, forward strand.
GCATTACTGAATCCCTGCCTGGATTGTTTTCGAATAGTTAGCTGATACTGGGAATGCCCCGCCGTAAATCAGCCTTGAGATCATCCACGTGTTCCAGGCCAACGGCTACGCGGATAAGATTATCGGTAATTCCGGCTGCTAGTCTGGCCTCTTTACCAAGACGCCCATGGGTTGTTGTTGCCGGATGTACGATAGTCGATTTTGCATCTCCCAGGTTAGCGGTTAGGGACAAGATCTGGGCTGCATCTATGGTTTTCCACGCCTGCTCCCGACCACCGGCTACGGTGAAAGAAAGTACGCCGCCAAAAGCACGCTGTTGTCGACATGCCAACTCGTACCCTGGATGTTGTTCCAACCCCGCATAAAAGACCCTCTCTACCCCCGGTTGCTCCTGCAACCACCGGGCCAATTCCAGAGCTGAACTACTATGGGCCTCCATCCGCAGGCGCAAGGTTTCCAACCCCTTGAGAAAAACCCAGGCGTTAAAAGCACTCATTGTTGGACCGCCCGAGCGCATAAAAGTCACCACCTCCTGCAGCAGTTCTGCGCCGCCCACCACGGCTCCGCCCACGCAACGTCCCTGCCCGTCCAGGTACTTGGTTGCCGAGTGAATCACTATATCGGCGCCAAGAGAAAGAGGCCTCTGCAAGGCCGGTGTGCAAAAGCAATTGTCTACCACCAATAAAGCGCCGCTTTCCCGGGCAAGGGTGGACAGGCGAGCAAGATCGGCCACTTCACACAGAGGATTAGAGGGGGTTTCCAAGAATAACATGGCTGTGTTGGGCTTAATTGCCTCGCGCCACAATGAGAAATCCAACAGAGGAACAAAGCTCACCTCTACGCCAAATTTCGCCATGTATTTGGAAAACAATGTGGTGGTTGTACCAAACACATCGCGCGAGCATAAAACATGATCACCGGCCTTGAGCAAGGCCATACAGGTACTGAGAATGGCAGACATGCCAGAAGCCGTACCCACAGCTTGCTCGGCACCTTCCAGCGCGGCCAGGCGCTGTTCGAAAGTTCGCACGGTGGGGTTCGTGTAGCGCGAGTAAACATTGCCACTTTCCTCGCCGGAAAAGCGTGCAGCTGCATCTGCGGCACTATCAAACACGTAGCTGGAAGTCAGAAACAAGGGCTCTGAATGCTCGCCTTCGAGGGTGCGTTCAATACCCGCCCGCACTGCGAGGGTGTCGGGGTGCACGTCCCTCAATATCCCGTCGCTGGAATTATCTGTCATGATGTCCCATTTTGATTGATGCTCCATTGATTTCATTGCGCAGCTTGCGTTGCATACACCTATGCATCATTGTGCAAACCCACTACGGCGCCAGCCGCCTGGTGCGCATCCCGATCCTCACTCTGTGCTTCATCATTGCGCAGCGAATCCACCCGATCAAGGTAACTCTGATCTACATCACCGGTGATATACTTACCATCAAATACTGAACAATCCAGACCGATCAACTGCGAATTGCCATCAAGTGAGCAGCGTATCAGGTCATCGAGGTCCTGGTAAACCAACCAGTCGGCCCCGATCATTTCACAGATTTCCTCAACGCTGCGCTTGTGCGCAATCAGTTCGCTGGCCGATGGCATGTCTATACCATATACGTTTGGGTAACGTACCGGCGGCGCAGCGGAAGCGAAATAAACACGCCTGGCGCCGGAATCTCTGGCCATTTGAATAATCTGCCGACAAGTCGTGCCGCGAACAATGGAATCATCCACCAGCATGACATTTTTCCCTTCAAACTCTAGAGGAACCGGATTGAGCTTTTGGCGAACAGACTTACGGCGAGCACTCTGTCCCGGCATAATAAAAGTTCGACCAATATAGCGGTTTTTCATAAAGCCTTCTCGAAACTTGAGCCCCAATTCCGAGGCCATGGACTGCGCGGCCACGCGGCTGGTGTCGGGAATTGGAATAATTACGTCGATATCGTGGTCGGGGCGCTCGGCCATTATTTTCTTGGCCAGGGCTTCACCCTGTCGCAGACGCGTTTTATATACAGAGACACCATCCATTAAAGAGTCGGGGCGCGCAAAATAAACGTGTTCGAAAATACAGGGGCGCAATTGAGCGCTATCACAGCATTGTTGACGGTGTAGCACACCCTGTAAATCAATGAATACAGCCTCGCCCGGCGCCACGTCATCAATCATAGTGAAACCCAACACATCCAGAGCCACACTCTCGGATGCCACCATATACTCTTTACCAGCACCCACATCACGTGCGCCAATGACCAGCGGCCGAATGCCGTTGGGATCGCGAAAACCAACAACGCCGTAGTCAACCAGCAGAGCAACAGCCGCATAGCCACCCCGGCACCGATTAAAAACCGCCTCGATCGCTTTGAATATATCCTGGGCCTGAGGCGTCAGTTTACCCAGTGTTTGCAACTCGTGTGCAAACACATTGAGCAAAACCTCAGAGTCGGAATCCGTGTTGAGGTGGCGCAGGTCTCCTTGAAATATCTCTCGCGCAAGCGCCTCTCTATTTGTGAGATTACCATTGTGTGCCAAAGCAATGCCGTAGGGAGAGTTAACATAAAACGGCTGTGCGAGGGCTGTGCCAATACTGCCGGCAGTCGGATACCGAACATGACCAATTCCACTTGAGCCTTCCAGTCGTTGCATGTGTTGTTGACGGAACACGTCGCGCACCAGACCTACACTTTTACGCTGACTGAACTTTCCGCCACTACAAGTCATAATACCCGCAGCATCCTGCCCCCGATGCTGCAGGACGGTCAATGCGTCATAGATATCAGGAGCAACATTGGTCTTACCCACCAATCCCACCAGACCACACATCGTAATACCCACCTCTTGCCTACACGATCGCTTCGCGACCTATATTGATATACCAGGTACCTGACTCAACTCAAACTGACCAAATACCGATCGACCCCACTGCAATAACATATCCACGTAAGGCATCAGCTGGGACTGGCGCAACACGTGCTGATCCTGATGTGGCACTAACTCCCGTACCACGAATGCGATGACCAATAAGATAATAAGGCCTCGAGCAAAACCAAAAACGGTCCCCAGCAAACGGTCCAGTGCGCTCAGGCCCGTCAATTTGATCAGATGGGACATCAGATTCGCTATCAGATTAACCAGTAGCAATACGACGATGAACACAATAACGTATGCCGCCACCTGTCTACCAGGCTCATTGCTGATCACTGTGTTCAAGTGCATTGCCAATCGATCCGCCAGCAAATTGGCCATCATGAACGCGACGACCCAACCCATCAGCGACAAAGCCTCTCGCACAAATCCTCGCCATAAACTGAGCAGCGTCGACATGCCAAGAATAGCGATAATCGTCCAGTCCAGCCAGTTGAGGGCGAGCGTGTTCACGATTGGACCCTACACCCGGTAGAGAGTCCCGCGCCGATCAATAGTTTATCAGAACAATCCGCCTTGCTATAGCGAGAGGGACGAGCAAGGCTCATGGTATATACCGCCTGATAATAGATTTCACCGCAAACTCAGCGTCGATTTTCGCCATTGCGTCTTCCAATTTCACTTTCTCAAATTTGGGGCCAATGTACACCCGATATAATGCCTGCTCTGAAGTCGAGATTTTTTTTACATAGGCTTTGTGCCCCATATCGAGAAGCTTCAGGCGCAGCTTTTCCGCAGTTTGAGGGCTAGCCACGCTCACCACCTGCAGTATCCATGCAATGGGAACCCCCTGAGCATCCAGCTCAGGCTTTGCAGGCGCTTCAGTTCGTGTTTTTCGGTCCACTTTGGCTATACCGGTGGACTGGGTGTGGATGGTACCGTCTTTACTATCCGACTCCTCCTTCGCAGACTCGGCACCAATTACCTCCGGTTGCAAATCAGACAGGTCGCTTCCTTTGGGGTCCATATCTTCCTGCTGATCTTGTTGCCGGGCCGAAAACTGCGGGGGGCGGCGCAGGCCACTTGAGTCCGGTGGCGCCAGCGGTGTTGTATTGACCTCGGGTGGATCGAGAAAGTGCGATTGATCCGCTGTGGAAGGACTATCTGGCTCAACAAATATGATAGGCCAGAACAAGACACCCAAGGCAACCAGAATAAGGGCACCCACCAGACGTTGCTTGAGGAGGTCATTCACGCGACATTGTCTCTGGTTAATATCTCCATAACATTTACAACGGTATAAAAAGACCCAAAAACGACTAACCGGTCTCCCGCCGACATGACAGCCTGCGCCTGCCTGAAGGCCTGAGTGATATCGTCACTGACATTAATCATTGGGCTTCCCTCTCCCTGTAGGAAATCTGCAATAGCCTCTGCAGGCGCGGCCCTTGGATTGTCCGGTTGATCGGCCAGAAACCAGGCGTCGAAGTAGCCTCCGCATGCACGAATCATAGCATGAATGTGTTTATCTGCCATTGCCGAAAACAGTGCGATTGTTTTGCCTCTACAGGGATTTAACCTAGTATATTCAAGTAATTTGTCAACTGCTGCCGGGTTGTGTGCAACGTCCAGTAAGTAGTCCCTCCCATTCAGTTTTCGAAGCTCTCGTCGCCCTGGCAATTGGATACCAGTCAGTGCTGCCTTTACCTGTTGGTCAGTAAATTTTTCCCCTGCCAACAGCAGTGCTTGCAGGGCAGCGACGACATTAGTGACGATCAGAGCGCCCCAGGGCAGTGCAAAAATATGCCTCTGCGTACCATCGGGGTGGCTCAGGCTCGCCCTCCAGGAATCGGCCGTTTCGTGCACGTGAAAATCCTGACCTATATAGTATCCGAGAGCATCCGTTTCTGTTGCACAATCCAGCAGAGAGCCCGGCGGATTCAAGTCAGCAACAATCGCAGGACTTCCCGCTCGAAAAATTCCTGCTTTCTCTCGGGCTATGACTTCACGTGTAGTCCCCAACCACGCCTCATGGTCCAGATCAATACTGGTTATTACTGCCACTGACGCATCAACTATGTTGACCGCGTCGAGGCGGCCACCCAGCCCTACTTCGAGAATAACAACATCGACGCCCAGGTTTCGAAAAACAACCAGTGCAGCCAGGGTTGCAAACTCAAAAAAAGTCAACGATACAGATCCTCTGGCGACCTCTATTTGCTCAAATGCACGAATAATTTCGGCGTCTTCAACCTCAACGCCGCCAATTCGAATTCGCTCGTTAAAACGCTGCAAATGTGGTGAGGTACAGGCACCGGTAACACGTCCGGTCTCGCTCAAAACAGCCTCTAATACTGCTACCGTGGAACCCTTGCCATTGGTGCCAGCCACTGTAATGACAGGCTGCTTTACGGGCAGCAATTGTAGTGTATTGGCCACCGCTCCAACCCGCTCCAACCCCAGTTCAATCTCCTGGGGATGCAGTGACTCCAGTCGCTGCAGCCATTGTGCTAACGACGCGTTATTCATCCAGCTTGGTCAGCTTCTCCGACTCCGGACCGCGATCTAAATCTGACGATAACTCCGTGGACCCATCTGTATCGAATTCCGACTGAGGCTCTGACTCCAATTGTAGGTCTGAATCCGGCTTTGGGTCCGAATCCACCTGTAGGTCTGAATCCAACTGTAGGTCTGACTCCGGCTCAAAGTCTGAGTCCGATTGTAGGTCTGACTCCGACTCAAAGTCTGAGCCCCGTTGCGTGTTGGAATCCAGTGGCGATTCCGACTCCGCTGGCAAGTCCGGCTGCAACTCCGACTCTGGGTGTGCGATGGATGCGGCATCTTCGGGCACACTATCCAGCGGCGACCCCGTTAGCTTCGAAAGCAGTCTGGCAATGGTAGGACGCATATCATTGCGATGAACAATCATATCAATAGCGCCGTGTTCCAGTAAGAATTCACTGCGCTGAAAACCCTTGGGCAGTTTCTGACGTATGGTTTGCTCAATAATATTGGGGCCGGCAAAACCTGCCCGCGCCTCTGGTTCGCCTATATTTATGTCGCCAAGAAGTGCCAGAGACGCTGATACACCACCGTATATAGGGTCTGTCATCACCGATATATAGGGTAAACGCTGTTGCTTCATGCGCTCAATAACTGCACTTGTCTTGGCCATCTGCATCAGGGAAATGAGAGCTTCTTGCATGCGAGCACCTCCCGAGGCGGAAAAACATACCAGAGGTATTTGCTCATCCAGTGCCAGTTGGGCTGCACGAGTAAATTTTTCACCCACAGCATAACCCATGGACCCGCCGTGGAACTTGAATTCGAACGCGGTGACAACCACATCGAGCCCATACAAACTACCGCGCATTGCTATCAATGCATCCTTTTCTCCCGTGGATTTCTGGGCCATCGACAATCGATCGCGGTAACGTTTTCTGTCCTTGAACTTGAGCCTGTCTATAGGTTCGATCTCTGTGAAAACTTCCTCTCTACCCTCTTCATCCAGGAACACATCCATTCGTCGCCTGGCGCTGATTCGCATATGATGGTTACATTTCGGGCATACGTCGGCATTGCGCTCGAGGTCTGGCCTGTACAATACCGCCTCACATCTGACGCACTTCTTCCATAGACCTTCAGGCACGCTGGCACGTCTCTCGCCCTGATCCTTGCGTACGCCGATCGGCAGAATCTTATCAATCCAACTCATGGTATCCCCCACTCCCGAGCGGGTATTATAAACCTGCAACTGTGCTTAGTGTAGTATCTATGAAATAGGCTTATCAATGCCCTGGCGAATATCCGCCACCAGTTTTCCCGCAGCCTCTAATGCCGTATCGAGGTCGCCGCCCTTGGCCCATGCATCAGCCACATTTTGAACCAGGGCACTCCCGACAACCACTCCACTGGCAGTTCTTGCCACCGCAGCCGCTGTCGTTGCGTCCTTGATGCCAAAGCCTACGGCTATGGGCAATTCTGTATGGGCACGAATCTGTTCAACGCGGCCACCAAGGTCATTCGTATTCAGGTTTCCGGCACCGGTTACTCCCTTGAGAGATATACAATAGATAAAACCGCTGGCAGATGCTGTAATCAGGGGAATCCGTTGTGCAGGCGTGGTTGGTGCAATTAAAAATATATTGTCTATGCCCACGCGTTGTAGCTCTGTGTTTAAACCGGCAGCTTCCTCCGGAGGAAGATCCACCGTTATGAGTGCATCGACACCCGCCCCTGCAGCCTTATCAGCAAAAACAGTGTACCCCATATGCTCCAGCGGATTGGCGTAGCCCATTAGGAGCACGGGGGTCTGCTGGTCTTTGTCTCGGAATTCCCCTACCATTTCGAGCACCTGGTGTAAGCTGACTCCATTGGCCAGAGCGCGCTCGTGCGCAAGCTGGATGACCGGTCCCTCTGCCATAGGGTCGGAAAACGGAACGCCCAGCTCGATAATATCTGCTCCCTCCTCAACCAGTCGATGCATTAGCACTACGCTGGACTCCGGGCTCGGGTCACCGGCAACGAGGTAGGGTATCAGGGCAGTTCGCCCGCTCCGGGCCAGCTGGTTGAAACACCCCGCTATACGACTCACAACATATTCTCCTTACCCTGGTGTAGGGTCTTATATAAAGTGCGTATTCAGCAACTCGCGAAAAGGTCAGGTGCCTTAGCGGCGTGTTGAAAAAGTCTCTGACGAGAGCAGTACGAGGCGTTTTCAGGGGAAAAAGCGGTGTCTATATGCCAATAAATGAGCGTTTTGAGCCTGGAAACAACGAAGTAATGTGCCGGTAGAGAGTTTTTCAACACGCTGCTAGACCTTAATTCCCTGGAGGTTGGCAACAGTATGTATATCCTTGTCACCACGCCCCGACAGATTGACGACCACCACTTGCTCTGTCGTCATCTCACTGGCAACTTTCTCCGCATAGGCAATGGCATGACTGCTCTCAAGTGCGGGCATAATTCCCTCGACCCTGGTCAGCATGTGGAATGCCCGCAGGGCTTCCTCGTCACTAGCCACTACATATTTTGCCCGGCCAGAGTCCTTCAACCAGGCGTGCTCGGGGCCAACGCCAGGGTAGTCCAGGCCAGCTGAAATAGAATGGGTGGGCATAACCTGGCCATTTTCATCCTGCATCAGGTAGGTTCGATTACCGTGTAAAATACCGGGGCTTCCAGCAGTTAAAGGGGCTGCGTGCTCGCCACTGTCAACACCGTGCCCGCCAGCCTCTACACCATATATTGCAACACTCGCGTCATCCAGAAAGGGATGGAATAAGCCTATGGCATTAGATCCACCCCCAACACAAGCTACCAGCGCATTCGGCAAATTCCCGGTCTGGGCCAGGGATTGTGCTCTTGCCTCCCGACCGATTACACACTGAAAATCACGAACCAGCATCGGGTAGGGATGAGGTCCGGCGCAAGTACCGATTATATAAAAGGTAGTGTCTATATTTGTCACCCAGTCGCGCATAGCCTCGTTCATTGCATCCTTGAGTGTACGGGACCCGGATGACACGGGAATCACTTCGGCTCCCAGCAACTTCATACGGTAAACATTGAGCGTCTGACGCGCGATATCATCCACACCCATAAAGACATGGCATTCCAGCCCCAAACGCGCCGCAATGGTTGCCGTTGCCACACCATGTTGTCCCGCGCCGGTTTCTGCAATGATTCGAGATTTACCCATGTATCTCGCCAGCAAGGCCTGTCCTACGGTGTTGTTTACTTTGTGTGCACCCGTGTGATTAAGGTCTTCTCTTTTTAGAAAAATACGCGCACCGCCGACTTTCTCCGACCAGCGTTTTGCCTCATACAAGGGGGAGGGACGGCCGACATAATTTGCCAGGTCCTCATCCAACTCGCGCTGAAACTCCCGATCACTTGACAATTTCCGGTAGAGCACCTCCAGTTCGGCCAAAGCGGACATCAGTGTTTCACCAACGAACTTGCCACCGTATATGCCAAAATGCCCTTCGGCATCGGGAACCCGCCCTTGTGGGTTCAGTGTTACCTCATTGTTCATCAGCCCTTCCATCCACCTGTTGATCAGCGCGACTTACGGCCGCGATAAACCGTCTTACTTTCTCGGCATCTTTAATTCCTGGCGCAGATTCTACACCACCGCTTACATCAACTGCCGATGGCCGAAGCAATTTAATGGCTGCCCCCACATTCTTATCATCCAGCCCACCCGCCACAATCAACGGCAGTGATAGCGCGCTGTCGGGAAGGGCCAGATTCCAGTCAAAAGATCTCCCTGTACCGCCGGGCACACCCTCTTGCCACGCATCCAACAATGCTCCGCGCGCTGCCGCGTGATCACGGCAGGCAGCATGAATATCGAGCTCTGAATTAACCCTCAAAGCTTTGACATAGGGCCGCTCGAACTGACCGCAGAATTGCGCTGACTCAGAACCGTGAAATTGCAAGACATTAACCGGAACAAGATTCAGCACATGCTCAATACCGGCGACAGCTTCGTCGACAAACAAGGCAACAACGGAAACAAATGCTGGAATTTCCCTAACTATCTCCACAGCCTGCTCAGCGCTAACGGCCCGTGGGCTTGGTTCGTAAAAAACTAATCCGATCGCATCCGCGCCACTTGCCACGATCATCCGCGCATCTTCCGGCCGGGTTATTCCGCAAATCTTTATGCGCGTCCTGGTCACTAATGTAGTGTCCTGTATAAACATCAAGATAATATCAGATCACACTGCTCGCTGTCTTCAGACAACCACAATTGGAGGCCCAGAGGAGCCCTTGGGCAACTCGTAGTCAGGTGAGTAGTCGACTTCCATCAGATACAATCCGTGGGGCGAGGCGGTATCTGCTGCTGCAGTTCGATCCCGACTCTCGAGCAATTGTGAAATCCATTCGACTCCTCTGGTACCTGCGCCAACAGCCATTAGTGAGCCAACTATATTGCGCACCATGTGATGTAAAAAAGCATTTGCCTGAATATCGACAATAATCAATGCGCCGCTTCGGCTCACCCTGAGAAAGTGAACGTTGCGCATCGCAGAGGCAGACTGACAACTTGCCGCTCGGAATGCACTGAAGTCTCTCTCTCCTAGCAAGTTCTGCGCGGCACTGTGCATCGCCTGAGCATCGAGAGGTCTGCGTTGCCAGGTAATTTGGCGGCTCTGCAAAGCCGGTCTAACAGGTGTGTTGGCAATAACATATCGATAGCGCCGCGATCGGGCTGAAAACCTGGCGTCAAACTCCGAATTTACTGGTACCGCCCACTGCACACGTATATCCACGGGCAAGTTGGCATTGGTCCCTAACACCCAGGATTTGCAACTGCGGACAACGGGGGCATCGAAATGCACTATTTGTCCTACGGCGTGCACGCCGGTATCTGTTCGCCCCGCACAATGTACTCTGAGAGGCTCACCGGCAACCGCCGCTAACGCGCGCTCAAGTTCCTGCTGAACAGTTGCCACTTTGCGCTGTTGTGCCTGCCACCCATGATAATCGCTGCCGTCGTATTCAATGCAGCAAGCCATGCGGGTTCCAGCTGAAACTAGTTCTGCAGAGAAGGGCCTGGGGTGGCTGGTGGGAAATGGCGAATCAATCAATTTTCTCCCGCAGTGCCTGGGCTTCTTCTTTTTGCATGTCGCTGCCGTTTGCCAGCACCTCATCCAGAAGCTGTTTAGCGCCTTTGTCGTCATCCATGTCGATGTATGCTCTTGCCAAGTCAAGCTTGGTTGATAATTCATCTCCCTCGTCAGAAAATACCAGGCCCTCCTTCAGTTCAGCATTGCCAATTCCGGCGGTCAGATCCAGATCATCCAACGAGGCGGCATCAACTGCCGGCTCTATTTCAAGTCCCTCAAAGTCTGTCTCAAACTCTCCGTTGTCCGTCAAATCTGGGGGTTCCAGGTCACCTGATTCTGTCAGATCTGAAGCTGCGGACCCGGCTACCTGATCCTGCGCCGTGATCTCCTCCAGGTCCTGCAGATCTGGCTCTGAAACACTTTCCAGTTCGGGTAATTCGGATTCAAGCATATTCTCCAGTTCGGCCAATTCCGACTCGGGAACATCCTCCAGACCGGACAGCTCAGACTCTAGAATATCCTCCAGCCCGGGCTCGGACACATCATCCAGCTGGGGCACTTCCGACTCAAGTATATCTTCCAGCTCGGGCAGTCCCGAGTCAGCAACATCCTCTATTTCAGTCAGCTCTGACTCAAGAATATCCTCCAGTTCGGGAAGCTCCGACTCAGAAATATCCTCTATTTCAGCCAGCTCTGACTCAAGAATATCCTCCAGCTCGGGAAGCTCCGACTCAGAAACAGTCGACTCATTATCATCGAGCAAATGACCGACATCCAGCTCATCGCCGCCCTCAACTCCCGCTTGCTCTTTCTCGTTGCCCGCATCTACCGCGGCAACCGATGAGGCAGGCAAGTCCTCCAGCCAATCAGTACCTGCCATAGCCTCTTGAGCGCGAGCCAGGCTATTGGCGTCATCAATTATTTGCAGGTCTGCGTATTGTTGCTGCGCCTCTTCCTGGTCACCCATTTCCACACTGAGTTCGATCAGCTTTTCGCGATAATCGGGGTTGTTTGGTTCGCCGGCAATGGCTGTCTTTAGCAAATCAACCGCCTGTGGATAGCGTCCGTAGGCAATGTAAATGTCGGCCTCGGCCAACGCATCAACCACATCCATGTCTGCTGCGTATTCGTCGTTCTTGTGCTCGCCATAGCCTCTATTGTCTTTTTCTTCTTCCGGCTCCTCTGGCTCATCGGCCGGTTCCCACATCTCCAGTTCCGGTTCCGCTTCCGGTTCCGTTCCGCCAAAGTCGTCGATTTCAAAATTACTATCCGCCAGTTGCACACCGGCAAATATATCTTCGCTATCACCGGCCCCAGAGCTCGCCTGGTCCTTATTTCTGCGTCGAATCAGGAAATAAACCACTGCCAGAGACACTGCCAGAACCAGGCCAAGGAGGTACATCAAGCCACCCATTAGGCCGTCATCACTCTCACTCAAAGCTGGCGATTCGGCAGCCGCTACAGCCTCTTTTGAATGAGGTTCCTCGGTCTCTACTACAGGCTGCCCGGCTTGGTCGTCGGCTTCCTCAGTTGCTTGTTCAACCGGACCTCCCGACTCCCCGGTTTCTTCTCCGGTTTCCTCCTCGGGCTCCTCAACTACCTCGAGAGAGTCATCCAACAACGCTACCCCAGAATCCACTTCAACGGCCTCTACCGCTTCGAATACCTCGTCGGATACATCCGATTCGCCCTCGCTGTTTGCTGCGGCCTGTGCCAGAGCATTCTGCAACGCAGCAATTTGATCATCCTTGAGGCTGACTATACGCTCCAGCGTATCGACCCTTTCCGCCATTGCCGCCAAACTCTGCTCTACCTCAGAAAGCTCGCGCTCAATCGACTCCAGACTTCCCCCGGCAGCAGAATTCGGGGCGGTGTCGCCGTCATCGAGCTCGTCCTCTGACTCGCCGGCCAGCTCGTCTTCATTTGGCTCAGCCGATATTCGCAGCGACGACCCTGTCGATGAGCGCTCCCCCGGCGAATGGTAATCCTGCCATGCGAGGTTTTGCTGCCGCACTTCAGCGAGCACGCTGGCCGTATCATCCGAGCCAATGTCCGCGGAACCAGGCAGGTAGATAATATAGCCAGCCTTCATTCGGTTAATGTTATTGCCGTAAAATGCTCTTGGGTTCAGCCGCTGGATGTCAAGCATGGTCTGGTGTATCGAAGCTCCCTCCACCCTAGATTTACGCGCTATTTTCCACAATGTCTCATCTCTGCGGATCATGTAGCGAGTCCCTGCAACAGGGTCGGGCTCAGTGTCGGCACCGTATTCGTGCTCGGGTGCTTCCCGGCGTTTCGATTCTGGTGTAATGCTGTCCACCTCAGCAGAGGCATCGCTGGTTTGGTCCCTTGCACTCATCGCCGCCTCGGTTTCCCGGGTTTTTTCCCGCGCCGAGGCGATGGGTGCGGCCTGATCATGAACCGGGAAGTCGATTAGCACCGTGTATTCACGTAGTAATTGCCCCGAGGGCCAGCGAACTTCGAGAATAAAATCCAGGTAGGGTTCGAGAACTGATTCTTCAGAGGTCAGGATGATCTTGCCGCGGCCATTTTCGTCAATGACAACTTCAAATTGAATTTTGGTGAGGAAATAAACGCGGTCGATGCCCATCCTTTGGAAGTCATCTGACGTTGCCAGTCGCACCTTGATCTGGTAACCACTCAACCCCCCCGTATTCAGGAGGTCCACCCGCGCTTTGAGCGGTTCGTTCAGGTAGGAGTCCAGGGTTAGCTCTCCTAAACCCAGTGCAGACACCGCCCCTGCATGTAAGCAGCAAAGTGTAAGTACAACAGCAGCAAACCTGAAAGACATACAGTTGCCTTATTATTTTCACTCGCAATGTGAATAGCCGGTGGTCCCTTGGTCCACCAAACTATCCGGGTTATGAAGATTGTAACAGTAATTATCCCAAGTTGCAGCAGACACTTACAGTATTTGATTAAAGTGACATGTTAAGTGCTTATTCTCACTGTAACGCACCGACCCCCAATCAAGCGCAAAGTGGGCATGGCATCTCTGACTAATGCCATGACTTTAGTCGGAAATGTCCCGCCAAAGTATCATTTATATATAGGTATTAATCAAGCACTCGGCAATTTGCACTGTATTGAGTGCGGCGCCCTTTCGAATATTATCCGACACGATCCAAAGGTCCAGTCCTCGAGGATGCGAAATATCCTCCCGAATCCGTCCAACAAACACCGGGTCTTGCCCCGAGGCCTCTCCTACGGCGGTGGGGTATCCGCCATTTTCGCGCTTGTCCACGACCACCACACCCGGCGCGTCTTCCAGTAAAGCCCTGGCCTGGACCTCGCTTATTTTATCGACGGTCTCGATATGCACCGCCTCCGAGTGACCAAAAAATACGGGAATCCGCACACATGTGGGGTTCACCTGAATACTGCTGTCATCAAAGATCTTCTGTGTCTCCCACACCATTTTCATCTCTTCACGCGTATAGCCGTTGTCCTGAAAAACATCGATATGTGGCAGCGCATTGAAACCAATTTGACTGGGATACACCTCACAGACTGGATCCTGCCCATTAAGCAACCGAGCAGTCTGCCCCGCCAATTCCTCGACACCTTCCTTGCCAGAGCCCGAAACTGCCTGGTAGGTCGCCACATTAATGCGCTCTATACCCACCGCATCATAAATCGGTTTCAGTGCCACCAGCATCTGGATTGTAGAACAATTGGGATTGGCAATAATGTTGCGCCTGGAGTAACCCGCCACCGCCTCACTGTTCACCTCCGGAACAATTAAAGGGATATCGTGGTCACGACGAAAATGAGACGTGTTGTCGATTACAATGCAGCCACTGGCAGCAGCCTTGGGTGCAAATTCCTCAGAGACACTTCCGCCGGCAGAAAACAAACCAATTTGTGCCTGATTGAAATCAAACTCGGCCAAATCTGTCACCTGTACAGATTTGCCCATGAACATAATGCTCTTGCCGGCAGACCGGCTGCTTGCCAACGGATACAGGTTGCGAACAGGAAAATTTCTTTCCTGGAGGATTGATATCATGCACTCACCAACGGCCCCGGTCGCTCCCACTATGGCTACATCATAGTAATCTGTCATTGCTGTCTCTCTTTGGTATTGAATAACCAGGGCGACTGTTGCCGCCACGTCTGTTCGAATGCGCGAATGGCCTCACTGTATTGCAGGGTGTCCCCGATCTCGTCAATTCCACCCAGCAGATTGTGCTTGCGACGCGGCTCGACATCAAATTGGATGGGCTCTCCCTGCAAGGAGAATATTTGCTGCTCCTGCAAATCAATATGCAACCTGTACCCCTGCGTGGCATACACCTCATCGAATAATCGATCTACCAAATCCGCGTTCAGGACGATGGGTAAAACTCCATTCTTAAAGCAATTGTTGAAAAAAATGTCGGCATAGCTGGGCGCAATGACACAGCGAATTCCATAGTCATTCAATGCCCATACCGCGTGTTCCCGACTGGAACCACAGCCAAAATTTTCCCGGGCCAATAGTATTGCAGCACCATGGTAACGCGCTTGATTCAATGCGAAGTCCGGATTCAAGGGACGGGCACTACAATCCTCTCCAGGCCTACCTTCATTCAAATAGCGTAACTCGTCAAACAAATTAGGCCCGAAGCCACTGCGCCGTATCGACTTCATAAACTGCTTGGGAATAATGAGGTCGGTATCCACGTTGGCCCGGTTCAAAGGGGCTACCACACCACTCAACTCTGTAAATTTTATCACGATGCCTCCCAGTCGCGCACGTCCACAAAATGGCCGGTCACTGCCGCAGCCGCCGCCATCGCCGGACTCACCAGGTGAGTGCGACCACCAAATCCCTGGCGACTCTCAAAATTGCGATTCGACGTAGACGCACAGTGCTCACCGGGCGCCAACCTGTCAGCGTTCATGGCCAGACACATGGAGCACCCCGGCTCTCGCCACTCCATGCCTGCAGCTGTAAATACCTCATCCAACCCCTCGCTCTCTGCCTGCCTTTTTACTTCACCGGAGCCCGGAACTACCATGGCAAGCTTGATGGAAGGGGCAATGTGTCTACCTTTAACAATAGCCGCGGCAGAGCGCAGGTCCTCTATTCTGGCGTTGGTACAGGACCCGATGAAAATTTTGTCCGGCCTGATGTCGACAATTGCTGTTCCGGGTTCCAATCCCATATAATTTAATGCACCCTCGAGCGCATCTCGCTGCGCTTCATCCTCTACATCACGCGGGAGGGGCAATGAGGCATCAATGGGCAGCACCATCTCAGGAGATGTCCCCCAGGTTACCTGGGGCTTTATATCCTCTCCGCGCAACTGAATCACCGTATCAAACTTGGCATCAATGTCACTGGTCAACTGTCTCCATGCTGTCACGGCGGCGTCCCACACTGCCCCCCGGGGCGCGTAGGGTCGCCCCTTTACATAGTTCAGGGTAGTATCGTCTACCCCCACCATACCCATGCGAGCGCCCGCCTCTATAGACATATTGCACAGGGTCATACGACCTTCCATACTCATATCCCTCACTACCTGACCACCAAATTCGATGGCAAAGCCAGTGCCTCCGGCAGTGCCAATTTTACCGATGATGGCCAGGACCAGGTCCTTAGCCGTCACGCCTTTTTGGAGGTGGCCATCGACCCGCACCAGCATATTCCTCATCTTTTCCTGGGACAGGCACTGTGTGGCCAGAACATGCTCTACTTCAGATGTACCGATACCGAGCGCCAAAGCGCCAAAGGCACCGTGGGTGCATGAATGAGAGTCGCCGCAGACCACGGCCATTCCCGGTAGGGTGGCGCCTTGTTCTGGACCGACAACATGTACAACGCCCTGGCGCCTGTCATCAATCTGGATCTCAACAATGTTAAATTCTCGGCAGTTATCTCCCAGCGTCTGGACTTGCAGTCTGGACAGGGGGTCACTAATGCCCGCTATCCCCGCCCGGCGCTCATACGGCCGGGTTGGCACATTATGATCAGGCACGGCTATATTACAATCCCGGCGCCACGGTTCCCGATTGGCCATACGAAGCCCCTCGAAGGCCTGTGGAGAGGTCACCTCGTGAATCAGGTGACGGTCGATATAAATCAAGGCAGAACCATCGTCACGCTGATCAACTAAATGGCTTTGCCACAATTTGTCATACAGGGTCATTCCAGCCACGAGAAACCTCCAAGTTTTATTGGCAAGCAGAGATAATAATCTTGACCTTTTGATAACTCAAATCTATTATTTTTATGGATTAAATTCCAAATTGGAATAGAATGATGGAAACACAGCATTTGAAGGCCTTTGTGTGGGTTGCCGAAGCCCGCTCTTTTTCTCTAGCGGCCGAGAAACTGCACATTACGCAGCCCGCCGTCAGCAAAAGGGTAGCGCTGCTTGAGGAATATCTGAGCACGGAGCTGTTCGATCGAATTGGCCGAAGTGTCGGTCTGACAGAATCCGGGAGGGCTCTACTTCCTCAAGCCAGAGCCATTCTTCAGAATCTGCTGGAAGCCGAGCAATCGGTACGTGATTTGTCGGGGGAAGTGAGTGGCCGGCTGCGACTGGCAACCAGTCATCATATTGGTTTGCATCGATTGCCACCCGCTCTGGGCCATTTCAGTAAAGCGTTCCCCGCTGTTCATATCGACATCGAATTCATGGACTCGGAGCAGGCTTATGAACTGGTCGCACAGGGAAAGGTGGAGGTGGGGATTGTCACCATGGCGCCCGTGCAGCCCGACAACATCATCGCTGCGCCCATCTGGCAGGACGCCCTGGAGTTCATGGTCGCCACGGAACACGAACTCGCTGCACAATCAAAGTGCACTCTCCAACAATTGAGTAACTATCCAGCCACTCTCCCGGGGCTCAATACCTATACGGGTCAAATCGTCAAACGCTTGTTCGATCAGCATCAACTGAAGCTGCAAGTGCCCCTGGCTACAAACTACCTGGAAACTATTCGTATGATGACCTCGATTGGGCTGGGGTGGACGGTACTGCCGCGTACGATGCTCGATAAATCACTGCTTGCACTGGAAGTGCAGGACATTTCAATTGCCCGCTCGCTCGGCATTATCTACCACCGCAATCGCAGTCTGTCCCGCGCCGCCCAGGCCTTTATGGACGCTGTAAGTACCCATGGAGAGATGTGTTAATTTACTCAGGCATAACTTCGTGGCATTTCACCTTTCCACATTCCCTTGTGTCCGGGTATGTAAAATGTCCCGTTATAGCGAGCGACAATACCCTCTGGACCCTCAATAGTTCCATTACAGAAACCAAAGCTACGCTTTAGCGACACCTGTACAGCATCGGCCTGTAGCCATTGGCCGAGACGTCCAGCGGAAATAAAATCCAGGCTAATATTCATTGTGGGACTGCCGGCCGTAACACCGCGGGCGAGATTTACACCCGCCGCCCCAGCCATATCTGCCATAGTCATTAAAACACCGCCGTGACATATCTCCATCATATTGCAATGCTGTGCCTCAACGATCAGACCAAAACTGATCCTGTCGCCCTGAACACGCCGATACCACGGCTGGAGCACATCGGCAAAGCCCAGTTTTTCAGGCAACTGTTCAAAACCTGCCGGTACCGCGGCTACATTCTCATCATTCATTAGTAAATTCCCATTTCCAGACCCGCTGCAAAGGCCTGTCCCATTTGGCTACTCTGCTTGAGGTGCTCGCAAGACACCTCCCCGCGCAGAATCAAAGGCTCCGCTACGGGAGGAAACGGGTAGCCCGATAGTATTCGTTGCGCCTGGCGTACCGCCCCCCGACCGTCATTCCCAGCACTGATTATCAAGGCATAAGGCAACACCAGCCCCCGATTAATGGCGGGATAAAATGTTCGGTCCAGGAAATCTTTCATCCCTCCACTAAGCGCGCCCGAATTCTCCGCCGCCACCAGTAGTACAGCGTCAGCCTGCACCAGGTCAGAAGTCCCGGCATCCCAGACCCGCATCACCCGGGTTGCCACCACCTGTTCGGCTTTTGCACCCTGCCACGCGGCTCTGGCCATCTGCGCACTGGCCCCGCTCTGACTATGGTATATGATCTGTAGTAGTTTCATAATTCAGGCACTTCAGGTTTTACCAAAAGAACAAATTACTGTCCGCTCCAGATACCCTCTTTTGAAGCGGGAGCCCATAGTTATCCACAGAGTGTCCTGTGGATAACTATGGGGACAGCTTGCGTATGATTACTCTATTTTGCCGGGCTCAGCGACGGTATATCCCCTCAAGCTCGCAGTGCTACTGTAGTCGTTTGTCACCTCATATCAATGACTTACACGTTTTTTATAGCTTAATATGAACAGACTGGTGAGAAAACCTTATATATATAGCACCCCGCCGCAAAATGTGGATATCATTCCAGTGCCGAGGTTTGCAGGCGCTAACCCTGTAAGCTAGTGTCCGTTTCTGGTTTCCTATTTTCGCGATTAGAAAACTACACTTTAACAGGTTCTTTCGGTTGCTTAATTCCCGCCGCCCCAGAGCCCTGCGTTAACACCCAACAACAATGAATTTTTGGATTGCGCTGGAAATCCGGATCCAGCGTTTCGCCGCTAATATCAATGCAGTTGAAGCTCTCTCTCAAATCCTGGTCCAATTCAAACCCTCTTCGGTTATTGGAAAAGTACATTTGTCCGCCAGGCTTTAAAGTCGCCATTGCCGCGCGAATCAGTTGTCCATGATCTCGCTGCACATCAAATGAACCATCCATGCGTTTTGAATTTGAAAACGAGGGCGGATCCAGGAGGATTAAGTCATACTGTTGCTCAACCTGCTGCAACCAGGGCACACAATCTGCCCGCACCAATTCATTAGTGGCTTCGGCCAATCCGTTATGGGCCAGATTTTTTCGCAACCAACCCAGGTAGGTGTTTGACAGATCGATACTGGTAGTACGGCGAGCCCCCCCCAGGGCTGCGTGAACTGTTGCCGCACCGGTATAGCAATACAGGTTCAGGAAATCCTTATCACGGGCCTCCCGAGCAATGCGCATCCGCAAAGGCCTGTGATCCAGGAATAATCCCGTATCCAGGTAGTCCCACAAGTTCACCAGCAATCGCGCCGGCCCCTCTGTAACGCTTATGAGTTCACCGCGGTCATCCTCTTTCTCATATTGTCTTGACCCGCGTTGACGCCGGCGTTGCTTATAGGCAATTGCATGGGGAGGCACACCCAGAGCATCGGGTAAGGCAGAGACCACTTCTTTAAAACGGCGGCCGGCAGCTTCCTCACTAATGCTACCGGGCGCCTGATACTCGGCAACATGCACATTGTCACCATAGACATCGACCGCTACGGCGTACTCTGGCATATCGGCATCATAAATTCGGTAACAGCCAATCTGTTCTTTGTTTAGCCATCGCGACAAGCGCTTGCGGTTTTTGCGAAGACGGTTGGCAAACATCTGAGCGCCTTGGGATATTTCAGATAGATGACTATCGTCGTTATCTCGAGGCAGCGCAGGCGCTCGCAATTCGTTCTTTTCCAGATCAAAGAGCAATAAACTGGAAGCGATTGCCCCATTAAACAAGGCGTATCGCTTGTGACTACGCAATCCGGTGGCCTTACCCAGATCTGTATCAGAAGTAAACACTGCGGCGCTCCAACCGCGAAACTCCCGCATCATCAGTGCGCCCAACTCGCGATAAAGATAGAGCAGGCTTTCCTTTTCACCCAATCGTTCGCCGTAGGGTGGATTGCAGATAAGAAGCCCAATCGGCAGCGGGAGGTGGCTGGGGCGAGTCAGGTCAGCCAGTGATTTACAGCTAACCCGAACCGCTTTCTGGAGCTGAATCCTGGCGATATTGTCCTGGGCCAGGCGCACAACTTTAGGGTCCGCGTCGTAGCCACGGATCTCTGGGAGTCGAGTTGCCCGCCCTATCTTGGCTCTCTCCTGAGCCTGGGCAACAACTTCCTGCCATAGATGTTGCCTGTGGCCCTTCCAGTTTTCAAAACCAAAGCGCTGCCGATTTAGCCCAGGTGCAATATCGGCGGCCATCATCGCACCTTCCAATAACAGAGTCGCCGAACCGCACATCGGATCGATCAAGGCGCCGCCACGGGCTGCCATTGCTGGCCAGTCCGCTCGCAGCAAGAGTGCCGCGGCCAGATTTTCCTTGAGTGGCGCCTCCCCCGCCTTGAGTCGATATCCACGGCGGTGCAAACTGCCACCGGAGAAATCCATGGTCACCACCATGCGGCTTTTTGCCAAACGGATATTAAACCGCAGGTCGGGGCTGCGCTTGTCCACCGATGGGCGTGCTCCGCTTTTCTCGACAAACCAATCGACAATCGCATCTTTACTGCGCTGAGCACCGAATTGCGTGTTGCGAATTTCCTGATTCTGGCCGGAAAAATCAATGGCAAATGTCTGAGATATTTCAAACCACTGCCCCCAATTGACTTGGTGTAATTCTCTATACAGCGAATCTGCCCCCTGTACCTCTGCGGTCACAACGGGTAGCAGAATTCTATTCGCCAGACGCGACCACATACACGCGCGATAGGCGAGTTCAAGCGGCCCCTCAAAGTACACTCCCGCTACGGTTTCTCTTGTTGAAGACGCGCCTAGGGTAGACAGCTCTGTCGCCAGTAACGACTCTATCCCCTTGGGACAGGACGCAAACCACTGCTGTTCATCGGGTTCCGTCACGTTTTTCCCCGCGCCCCAGTAATTGCCTTGCGCTTCCCTGCAGTTGGCTTTTTAGAGGTCTTGGCGGCCTTCGATGCGGTTTTTTTTCTACGCGTAGCCGCCTTGCGAGGCTTGATGGCTGCCTTCTCCTGCGTCATGACATCAAGCACCAGATTCATCGAGCTACCCATGTAGGCAATAAAGCGCTCGAACTCCTCGTCACTCAGACCTCGCATCACATCGTGCTGCCGATACAGATTCAGAAAACGACGCTCCCGTTCGTAGTTCCGCGGCAGGGTCAACACACCCCATTGCTCCAAGGTCTGACCCAGCGCTGGATTATAGGTGCGCATGAACTTTATTAAAAAGGGAATGGGGTCGTGCCGTGCCAATAGGGACGCGCTACGCAGCATCAACTCCAGCGGCATAATTGTCTCGCCACCTTCAAAGCTCTCAAGTTCCGACTTGTCTGACAGGCCCAGACTTGCTGCCACGTCCTTTGCCGACAGACCCGCTGTTTGCCGGGCATCCCGCAGGAAATGACCCGCCTCCGCCATGGCCTCCATGCGATCCGGTTCCATGGTATTTACCAAAGCTGTACGCAGCCAGGACTCACCGAACATCGCCGTCATCGCCGCCGTATTGCGCGCCAGCTCCAGTGTACCTCCCGTCACCTGCCCGGGGAGCTTCAGCAGCGCATTAAGTAGTGATTCTTTTTGCTCCGAATCTTGTTTGGCCATGACACCACTAAACTGTTGTGTGTACTACGACACACTAGCACAGCACCTCCCGCGTACAAACCGATACCTCGCTCCCGCCGCGTGGAACTCACATAGCATAATCGCGCTCAACCCTGGCAATTCTCGTTTTAAAACCGGAGTACCATTTATCGCGCCCCAATGCCTGAGCTATACGATGCTCGGCATTTTGTTTCCACTGCCTTATCGAATCGAGATCTGACCAATAGGACACGGTAATTCCCAGGGTCTGAGTAACAGACTCCATGCCGAGAAAGCCGGGTTGTTGCGATGCGAGCCCCACCATTTTTTTCGCCATTTGGGCATACCCGTCATCGTCTCCGGATCGTTGCGAAGTGAATATCACAGCGTAGTAGGGTGGATCGGGTGTTTCGGCAATAGACGACATAATGAACCTCTGCTGAAATTGTCTCAGGGTGTATTGGGTGGATCATTCAAACCGGTCTCCAGCGCAAAAATTGACCGCAAAATTCGACGCCACTCTGCGTATTGTGTCTCCAAAGAGCCAGAGAGCTTAAATACCTGACCACTGACTTCCATGGCCGTGGGGGATACCTCTGTACTAAACCCCACGGCCAGTTCCTCCAGGTCCTGCACCTGAACTTTCGACCACTTGAACGCATTATAGGTTTGTTGCATTGCAGCGAAACTGCCGCGCTGACCCTGGGGGTCGCGCTCGGACAATCGCTGTTGGTATTGCTCCTTGTAAATAGTCTGCTCTCTGCCGTACTGACGCCATAAATGATAGGTCGCTGTCATCTCCTCGTAGAGATTTGCATATTGCTCATCCACCGTATCGATAAACAGGTGCTCCTGGTTGCGGATTCTCTGCACCCGCCCCAACATTGGATCGCCCTCGGCCGGCAGGCGCGCCAGACTGTAACTACCCTGGTCCTCGTGCAGATAATCGCCAAACGCCTCCGGCGACAAACTGGCGGCGTATCGGATTAATGATACATCGGCTATACGCTGTAGCAGCTGCTTACCTAGCTGCCCTCTCACCACCACTAGATCATTTGCTATCTGACGATGAAGGTCAGCGAACGGATCTCCATCCGGCGCGACAGGGTAATCTGACGCCTGCGCCCGATCGACGTACAGACGGTCCAGCCAGATGCGACCTGCCGCATCAATGGCCTTGATTTGCACAACCAATTGGACGCCGTCAGAGTGAATGATTTCACCTGTCACCAGAAGCTGCGCCGTTTGATCTGGCTCGGGCAACACACGCACTACCCCCCAGGTGCCGGCAGCGATGAGTGTATGGCGCAATACCACTGGCAAATAACGCGCCTCCGCCTTGCGTATGACTGGGAAAATGCCACGCTTGCTCATTACAGACGGGTCGTCTGGCAGTCCTGGGTCAAATACAACCAGAGCAACATCAAGCAGCTCCACCTCCGCGCTGGAAGCGGGTCGATTGAGCTGCACATTTCCAACGGGAAGGGGCCACTGTGGAGCTTCGATCTCACCTTCCGGCGGCCCGGTATCGCCGATTGGCATTTCAGGAGCGCGGCCGGCGGAGGAGCATGCGTTAAGCATGACCATAAGGACAACAATTAGCCATCGGCTCACGAGGATTTGGTGGTGCAAACTTTCCCCCTGGTCAGCGTCATTTTACAGGTGTAACCCCTGGAGCCCGGCCTATAGCGATTGTAAACCCTGTTCAGGGTAAAGGGGTAAGACACCCGATCAGACACCACTGTCGTGGCGATGTTCAAACGATTTCCAGAGGGTCCCAGAGACAGACGGTGCTGTATGCTAAGCCCCTCCGGCAGTAAAATTCGAAACAGGAGTTGCCGTGAATCCCAACCGCATATCTCGGCGCCTAGCGGGTTTTCCACCCGTGTAGACTCACCCTCGTAGAATTCACAGGTCAGCGCAAAAGTCTCCTCTCGCTTCACCGTTATGTCGGTTCGGCTTTGATTGATGCCCAACAACTGCGACTGGGTAATCAGCTCCGCCATCTGCGCCAGGCCTACAATAGACGGGCCGCTATTTCTGCCATTGCTCCCTACTACCACACTGCCCGCTCCGGTACGATTATCTACCCCGGACCTGGAGCGTTTTTCAGCCTGTCGCCGTAGCTCCCTGACCAGTATATTCAACTTGGTTTGAATATTATCGCTTTGGCCGTAGTCCAGTTCCCAGTCGCCGCTAAAATCCACATGCTTCTGGTTTTCCTGGCGCAATCGGGTACTTTGGGACTCGCAGCCGGCCAAAGCCAGGCATGTGGTCAGGACCAGAATGGTAAAAGCAGTATAGACATTAAAAAGCATAGGCTGCGCATTGTACCCCAGGTGTGTCGGCTAACCAGTGCCCGATGCTCGTTTTCTAGCCCGCAATTCTCTGCCCAGGACAAAGCCAGTGAGAACAATGCACAGTCCAGCCAGGGCTGCTGCTACAAGGTAAACCATCCCGGGGAAATAGACGGGCGTCGCCCGACCGGTGAAAAAGCCGAAAACATGGGTCATTAACAGCGGACTGATCACCGCTGCCAGGCTGCTGACACTTGCCACCATGCCCTGCAACTCGCCCTGCGCATCTGCCGCGATCTTGGCAGACATCAGTCCCTGCATAGCAGGGCCGACGAACCCCTGGGTGGCGCCTATCAGCAAGAAGGCGTAGACCATCCAACTCTGATAGGCCAGGGCACAACCTACAAAGCATATCGTCAGCCCTCCGAGACCAATGTAGATGGTCGTGGTAGATCCGAATTGATCCAGCACCGAGCGAATGACCAGGCCCTGAAAGATAATCATTAGCACGCCCACATAGCTGAGCGAAAAACCAATCTCGCGTTCGCTCCAGCCAAACTGAGCAATGGTGAAATATGACCAGGTGGAGGGTAGCGCTAGATTGGCGACATAGAACAGGAAAAACACCAACATTAACCCCTTCACCAACGGGTATCGACGCAGGTGGGCCAAGGCGCCCAGCGGGTTGGCTCTGCGCCAGTCAAACGACCGTCTGTTTTCCGGCGACAGGGTCTCGGGCAGCATGAAGAAACCAAGTGATGCATTGGCCAGAGCCAGCCCCCCGGTTGCATAAAAGGGCACCCGCGGACCCATTTCACCGAGGAATCCACCCAGGGCCGGTCCCAATACAAAGCCACCGCCAAAGGCCGCTCCCATCAGAGCAAAAAGCTTGACCCTTTCCTGGGCAGGAAACAAATCGGCAATAAAAGCATTTGCAACAGCATAGGTAGAGGACACTGCACCAGCCAGTAACCTGCCCACAAAAAGCCAGGTGAGAGTCGGCGCCCAGCCCATCAGCAAATAGTTCAGCCCAAAGGCAAATAGCGCCATGACCAACACCGGTTTTCGCCCAACCCGATCGGATAGGTTCCCCATAACAGGCGCAGTCAGAAATTGCATCGCTGCATGCAGAACCAATAGCCAGCCACCGTAAACCGCTGCCGAGCTAAGCGGCTCACCCGTTATATCCATAATCAACTGCGGCATAACCGGCAAAATTACACCGAAGCCGATGGAGTCGAGAAACACAGTGGCGAAAAGGATACCTAATGCTAACCGATTACTCATTGCTTACAGCGAGCCGTTGGCAACCCTCTGCGCCCACACTTCGATCCCCTGGGCATTGAGATTAACATCCATTTCCAGAGCCTGGCGGTAGTTCTCGACGCCGCCAGGCGGGTTCAGGCGGCTCAGGTTATCGAGCGTCATATGCATTAATTCTTCTCTCAATTGATCCCCCAGTTCCCCAAACTCCAGGGCCAGTTCCCGGTAGGCAATAATCTGCGAGGACAGTTGCTCAGAAACAGCGGAGGTATAGTTAACACGCCCAAAGTGCGTCAGATACATGCCTTGAGGCGAGTAGCTGCCCAGTAGCTGTACCGACTTCAGATACTCTTCGGGGCGAAACTGGGTCGGGGTGGTTGTCGGCATTACAAAGTCGCCATCAGGGAAGTGCATGTCGGCATAGGAGATGCCAAACATATCCCCACTGAACCAGCCGCGGCTGGTTTCATCCCAGACGCAAAAATGATGGTCTGCATGTCCTTTCGTATGGCGAAATGCCAGTACCCGCTCGCCCAGTTTCAGTGTTACCCCATCTTCCACAGCCCGGATGCGCGCCTCATCTACAGCTATCACCTCGCCAAATTGTCTATTAAACGTCTCCTCGCCATAAACAGTCTTGGCGCTCGCCACCAGTCTTGCAGGGTCGGCCAAATGACGTGCGCCCTTGGGGTGAACAATCAATTGCGCCTCGGGAAATCGCCTCATCATAAGACCGGCACCACCGGCGTGATCCAGGTGAACATGGGTAGGTATCACATAACGGACCTGGTCCACAGAAATTCCTTTTCCCTGCAGCAGTTGCTCGAGGTAAGGCACGCTGTGAGAGGTGCCGGTTTCGATGATCGCGCATTCACCCTGATGCTCCAGGAGGTAGAAGCACGCCACCCCTGATTTTGTATATTGGGCATCTATGCAGGTAATACCCTCCCCCAGTTCTGTATATGTCGTAGTCTCCAAGTTGAAATATCCTCCGAAAGCCGTGATAGGTGATAGCCGGGCACTATGCTGGCACAATCTGGACCTCAGCATCAAGCACTGGCAGAGATTGACGACATGGCTTACTCTATCTCGCCAGTCCCAACAACGGAGGCATCAGGCGATGAAAATTGGTATCTGCCTACCCTATATGAAAGCCGGCCTGACTCGCACAGATTTCATGACCTGGTTTCAGCGGGTCGACCAGGGCCCTTTCCACAGCGTATCCTGCGGCGAGCGAGTCCACGGTCCGACCTTTGATATGCGGGTCGTTCTGGCAGCGGCGGCAGCCGTAACCAATCGCGTTGAAATTACTCCGACCCTCTATGTACTGCCAATGCACAATGCCGTTCGGGTTGCCAAGGAAGTAGCAACACTGGATGTAATGTCCGGCGGACGGGTGAAAAATCTCTGTGTTGGCTATGGCGGCAGAGAAAAGGACTATGCGGCAGTTGGCGCCAGTTTTAAAGGCCGTTACGGTCGAATGGACAAGCAGGTTGAAACCATGCGGCAAGTCTGGGCACAGCAGGAGATAATCGAGGGCGCCGGTGCCATTGGGCCACCACCTTCGTCCACCACCGGCCCCGCTCTGCTAGCGGGCGTTATAGGTCCCAAGTCTATAGAGCGCAGTGCCCAATGGGCAGATGGCATCTACGCCTGGTCTGGCAACGGTGAAGAGAGGGAACTTCAGACTACGTTTGCCCTAGCCGCCGCCGCGTGGGAGCGCGCCGGGCGCAAAACGAAACCCTACCAACTGGGGGGATTCTGGTACACCCTCACCGACAATGGCCAGCAAAAGCTCTACGACTATGTCTATGACTATCTGGCGATTGCCGGACACGAGATAGCCACCATGATGGCCGAGTCGGTACATCGCAGTTCACCAGATAGCGTTGCTGAAGCGCTGGACAGCGCCGAAAGGGCCGGTTGTGAAGAGCTCTTCGTGGTCCCCGTCACGGCCGAATTGGCGGAAATCGATCTACTGGAGAAAATCATCGCCAACCGCTAACGCGGCGACTCCCTCATCGCGTCAGAAACCTATATAATCGCGCGCTGATTTAAACATACCAGAGGAATTCCCATGGCCAAACGAGTTTATCTGTTCGATGAAGGCGGCAAGGATGATCGCGATTTGCTCGGCGGTAAAGGCGCCAACCTGTGTGAGATGACAACTCTGGGTTTGCCCGTACCCTTTGGTTTTACTATTACAACGCCCACCTGCCGCGAGTTCTTTGACGCGGGCAATAAACTCCCCACCCTGCTTGAGCAGGAGTATCGAGTAGCACTTGACCTGGTCGAAAAAAAAATGGGGGCGCGCTTTGGCGACCCGGAAAACCCGCTGCTATTTTCGGTGCGCTCGGGTGCTGCCGTCTCAATGCCGGGAATGATGAACACGATATTGAATTTGGGCCTCAATGACGAAATAGTACAGGGCCTGGCTGAAAAAACAGGTAATCCACGCTTTGCTTATGACTCCTATCGCCGCTTTATCCAGATGTTCGCCGATGTCGTCCTCGGAGTAGAGGGCAACAAATTCGAGCGGGAGATCGAGAAATACAAGGCGCTCAAGGACATAGCCGATGACGTGGATATGACAGCGCAGGACTGGCAGGAAATTGTCCAGATCTACAAAACCTTCGCAGATTTTCCCCAAGACCCCTTTGTACAGCTTAAGATGGCAGTGGAAGCTGTATTTCTGTCCTGGTACACACCGCGCGCAAACGTGTACCGGGAAATGACCAACATTTCCGATGACCTGGGTACCGCCGTCAATGTCCAGGCAATGGTGTTTGGAAATTTTGGTAACGATTCCGGGTCTGGTGTTGCCTTCACCCGCGACCCCTCAACGGGAGAGAAAACCTTTTTTGGTGAATTCCTGTTCAACGCCGCTGGTGAAGACGTGGTGGCGGGCACCCGCACGCCACTTCCACTTAAAGCGCTGCAGGAGAGGCTGCCGGCGGTATACGATGAACTGTTCGCCACCCAGGCGCTACTGGAAGAGCATTATCGAGACATGCAGGACATAGAGTTCACTGTACAGGAGGGCAGGTTTTTCATGTTGCAGACGCGCAGTGGCAAGCGCACCGGCCGCGCCTCCATTAAAATAGCAGTCGACATGGTGAAAGAGGAGATGATTACCGAGAAGCAGGCGCTGATGCGGGTTTCTCCGGAGCATGTCGAGGCTTTCCTACACCCTATGATTGATCCCGGCGCCAAGCGCGACATCGTAGCCTCGGGGCTGCCGGCAAGTCCAGGTGGCGCGACTGGTGCCGTAGTTTTTTCAGCAGAGGAAGCTGTAACCGTCGCCGAACAGGGCACTGACGTTATCCTGGTCCGCAAGGAAACCACGCCCGAGGATATTCACGGCATGAAGGTCGCCAGGGGGATTCTCACCGCGCTGGGCGGCATGACCTCTCACGCCGCGGTAGTTGCGCGTGGCATGGGAGTGTGTGCCATCACCGGTTGTGGCACCCTCGCTGTCGATTACCAGGCGGGGACAGCCACCACCGCAGACGGTGTGGTCATATCGCGAGGCGATATCATTACCCTCGATGGAACCGCAGCGGATGTCATGCTGGGAGATATTCCCAAGATCGAAGCCAGCACCAGCACCGATTTCCAGACGCTACTGTCCTGGGCAGACAAGCATCGCAGATTGAAGGTGCGGGCCAACGCGGAAACGCCGCAGGATGCAGCCAAGGCCAGGGAACTGGGCGCAGAGGGTATTGGGCTGTGTCGGACCGAGCATATGTTCTTCGATGCCGAGCGCCTCGATGACATGCGGGGAATGATACTGTCGGAGTCGGTAGAAGAGCGGCAAACATATTTGGATGCCTTGCTGGAGTTTCAGCGCGAGGATATTCTGGCGCTGTTCAAAGTCATGGATGGCCTGCCAGTGACTATTCGCTTGCTGGACCCACCACTGCACGAGTTCCTGCCTCACACCGAGCAGGAAATGGCCGCATTGGCCGAGCGGCTCGGCAAACCCACAGACAAGATCAGGGCCATTACCGAAGGCCTCAGCGAAGTTAATCCCATGTTAGGATTTCGCGGCTGTCGCCTGTCCATTGTCCATCCGGAGATCACGGAGATGCAGGTGCAAGCTATTATAAGTGCCGCTGTGCAAGCGACTGAGCAGGGCTACAAACCGTTCCCCGAAATCATGATCCCACTGGTGGTCAACGTACGAGAGATACGCATGATTAACCAGATAATCGACAGGGGAATCCAACAAGTACTCAAAGAAAAGTTTATTTCCATCCCCTACAAAGTGGGCACCATGATGGAAACCCCACGCGCCACTCTGGGCGCGGACCGGCTGGCGCCGGAGGTCGAGTTCATGAGCTTTGGGACCAACGACCTTACCCAGATGACCTACGGGTTTTCTCGTGACGATATCGGCAAGTTCCTGCCCGATTATCTGAGCAAAAAACTGGTAGAGAGCGACCCCTTTGTCTCACTGGACCAGCGCGCCGTCGGCCGCCTGATGAAAATGGCCATCAGCGAAAGCAGAGCCAGGAAAAAGGGAATCAAGTACGGCATCTGTGGCGAGCACGGTGGAGACCCTCGCTCCATTCAATTTTGCCACGATCTCGGGTTGGACTATGTATCCTGCAGCCCCTTTCGGGTACCGGTAGCCAGAATAGCCGCAGCCCAGGCCAACGTCGGAGACAAGGGGGCGAGTTAGAGGATGATGCCCCAAAATTTGTACACTAGCGTGCCGACAAAGGTTCCCAGGGCATAGCCCAGTACGCCAACCAGTACCCCCGGCGTCACCAGGTTCGTCCACCCCTTGGTAGCTGCCAGGGCAGGCGCCGTTGTGGCACCCAGAACCGCCGCGTTGGAGGCTATAATCAACTCGGGCAGACTGAGGCCAAACAACAGCCCGAACCCAAAGGTCACCAGGGCATGGATTGCGAGCAGAATAACGACCAACACGATTAACAACGGGGCCACTTCAATCATCGCCACGATGTCCGCTCCAGCTGCTATAGCGGCAAAGAACACAAATGACAAACCCACTCCCAGTTCAAAACTGCCTGATAATTGCCTTGCCATTCCGGGTGCCAGGGTGGCAAAACACAAAGCCAGGGAGGTAATAATCACATAGCGCCAGCCCGCTAGCCCAAGCCAAACCACCAATGCGTCACCCACGGTGACTATCAGCAGTGCCAAAGCCAACGACAAGGTCAGCGACATTGCGGTCACCGGAGCTCCGGCTTGCTCTACCACGGCCGGTGCCTGGTCGTGGGGCGCAAAGCGCCGGGCCAACCACAGCCAACCTGGCATGAGTGCCAGCATGCCCAGATACACAGCGCTGAACAAATTGTCTGCCGCTGTTGCCGCCGAGAAAAAAGAGGCATCGGCATTCAGCCGGGTTAGCTCGCCCAATGCGGCGTAGTTAACCGAACCTCCGATGTAGGTGGAGGTAAACAAGGCAGCGACAGCGGGCTCACGCAGTTCGGGTGCAATAGGCGCCGCCGCCCCCAAGGCCGAGAGATCCAGGGCCAAGGCCGCCACTGTAACGCCGGCAACCGTACCGGCGCTGGCCAGAAGAAAGGCCAAAGTCATTCTCCCTGCCTCAACCACAATCCGGCGCAAATCCGCCCGAAATAGAAATAGTGGAATCAGTATCGGCACAAAATAGCTAAAGACAAAGTCGTAAGCTGGCGCCCCGTGTGGAATGAGGTTCAGGTTGGAAGCGGCAATCGCCCCCAAAATTGCAATCACGGCGCCGGTCAGGTGCGAGCCAAGTCGGGTTTTTTCCAACAAAAAGGCCGCGGCTGAAATAACAAACAAGCCAGCCATTACCGCCATATGATTGTCCGGTGATATCAAAGACATAGTGTTTCTCTTTTTAGTTGTTGTATCACGAGCATTTATGCAGACTATAAGTGAGCTGTTGTTATGCTTCCAGCCAAAAACTGATATTGTTGCGCCTCGATTAACATTGCGCACCGAGTAACCCCATGACCAGCAGCTTTTTCCCTCCCCAACGTACCCTGATGGGTCCCGGCCCGTCCGATGTATCTCCTCGAGTACTCGGTGCCCTGTCCCGCCCGACTATTGGGCATCTGGACCCCTTGTTTGTGCAGTTAATGGACGAGGTGAAGAGCCTTCTCCAACAGGCCTTTCAGACCGATAATGAGCTGACCCTGCCGGTTTCGGCCCCCGGCTCTGCCGGTATGGAGGCCTGTTTTGTCAATCTGATTTCCCCTGGCGACAAGGTTATTGTGTGCCAAAACGGCGTGTTTGGCGGACGCATGAAGGAAAACGTAGAGCGCTGCGGCGCCAGCGCAATCATGGTTGAAGATACCTGGGGAGAGCCGGTTTCTATCGATAAAGCTCGCGCCGCATTTGATCAGCACCCCGACGCCAGCATCCTTGCATTTGTGCACGCCGAGACCTCCACCGGTGTTCGCAGCGATGCCGGCGCCCTGTGTGCGCTGGCCCAGGAGCGTGGCGCGTTGTCGATTGTCGATACGGTTACCTCGCTGGGCGGTATTGCAGTGGAGGTCGACAACTGGGGCGCCGATGCGGTGTACAGCGGCACTCAGAAGTGTCTGTCCTGTGTGCCGGGAATATCGCCGGTTACCTTTAGCGGCAGAGCAGTCGAGCGGATTCAGGCACGCCAGCACAAGGTCCAGAGCTGGTTTCTGGACATGCAACTCGTCATGGGATATTGGGGCGCTAATACCAAGCGCGCCTATCACCATACGGCACCGGTTAATGCGGTATACGCGCTGCACGAATCTCTGTTAATGCTTCAGGACGAAGGACTTGAGCACGCACACCAGCGCCACTGGCGAAATCACCTGGCACTGGTTGCCGGTCTCGAGGCAATGGGCCTGTCTATGGCTGTCTCTCCCGAACACCGATTGCCACAATTGAATCTGGTTTCGATTCCCGAGGGCGTCGACGATGCTGCGGTGCGAGTGGCCCTGCTCAATGATTTTGACCTGGAAATTGGCGCGGGCCTGGGTGCACTGGCGGGTAAAACCTGGCGCATAGGTCTGATGGGGCACAGTAGTTGTACCCGGAACGTGCTGTTTTGCCTTAGTGCACTGGAATCGGTGCTGACCCGTCAGGGTGCGGATGTGGTTCAGGGAGTAGCCCAGGCCGCAGCTGAAGCGGCCTACGCCTAGTGCTTGTCTGTTGCTGATTATCCCCCGAC
The DNA here is from genome assembly GCA_018657645.1 of Halieaceae bacterium. Taxonomy (GTDB): domain Bacteria; phylum Pseudomonadota; class Gammaproteobacteria; order Pseudomonadales; family Halieaceae; genus JBALVT01. Next base: position 38,976 of record JABHWT010000460.1, read on the forward strand.
GATCATAGACCACAGCAGCTGAGCGGGATTATCTGCGGAACCGCGGTGGGTGAGATATTGCGCATGGTCTGTCTCTCCGGCATTGGGCCGCAATTCTATACTCCACAAAGGCGCCACCTCATTGGGGACCAGAGAGTAGCGAATGTCGATAACACGACCTGCAACGCGCGGGTCAACCGCAATATAGCCGTCACTGAACCAGCGAAAGCGCTCGATATCTCGCGCCTGCTGCGAGCCACTATCAAGCCATGGTAAATCCCTGGCTATCACCAGTTTCTCCACCGAGCTACCGGGAAAGACCGTGGGTGCCAACCCGGCTCGCACAGCATCGACGTAAAATTGGTCCCGTGTTTCGTAGACGATCTTCCAGATCAGGATATTGCCAAAACTCGGCTTGGCCTCCAGTCGCAGCGGTGTATGACCACGCCGGGCCGCCAACTGTTGCCCCAATTCAATTGCCTGGTCGCGCTGCCAAAGCCCCAGTGCCATATAGCTGCAGGCCCAGATTACTGCCACACGCGCGAACACTACGCGACGCCTTTTTGCCGCCAGCACTATCAGCAGCAGCAGAGGCACTGTAAATAGTGGATCAATGATCGAAATAGTATTCCAGGCAATGCGGACATCGCTGAACGGCCAGAACAGCATGGTACCGTATGTGGTACAGGCATCCAGGACTGCGTGGGTCGCATACCCCAGCGTGCAATAGAGCAGGCTTTGCCGAAATACCAGCTGCCGTCTGCGACCAATAAGGTAATGCAGCACCAGGGCGCATAGCAGGCCACCGATGGGTATAAATATCAGCGAATGGGTGAACTGGCGGTGGTATTCCAGAAACAGCAGGGGATCGGTACTGGAGCGAATTAGAACATCCAGGTCAGCTGTCATACCCGCAAGGAAACCCAGCACACCCGCCGTCGCTACCTCTCCTCGTTTGGCACCGGACTGCGAGAGCGAGGCGCCAAGAACACCCTGTGTCAGTGGGTCCATTAGTTCTCCCTATACCTGCCTGGCCGATCCACCCCTAACTCGCGCTCGGACTGGCGCTGCCCCAGTAATTGAATCCCGCAAAGCGTGGGGTCCCCGGTAGATATAGCGTCTCCACAGCGCCCAGTGAGAACCCGCCTTGCTGCAGTAAATCCGGAATATCCCGGTTTAGATTGCAACCACCGGCAATCTTTCGCCACAGGGGGTTGATACGGCCCTGCCACTTTCGAATATTGGCATCCGGCGCCATACCGTGTTCACAAAAAATCAGTTTACCCCCGGGACGTAAAACGCGCTGCATGCCCTTTAACGCAGCGACGGGATCGGGAATGGTACACAGGCTGAAAGTGACCATAACCGTATCGACACTTTGGTCTTCAAGCGGAATCTGCTCCCCCGGCAAACCAATGAATTCCACCTCAAAGTCCAGGGCCCGGGCCCTGGCTCCAGCCAATTCCCAGGATTTCTCTGAAGGGTCCAGGCCGATAAGGCGCTCTACCTTGCCCGCGTCATACAGCGGCAAATTCAGTCCTGTTCCTATGCCGATTTCAAGTACGGTACCGCTGGCCAGGGGGACGACCTTTTCACGCTGCTTCATAATAGCTTTAGTACCACAGGCGCAATTGATAAAATGAGGCAAAATGTGCGTATCGTAAAAACTCATAGCCTTTTCTCCGGTGACTGGCGGCTCCGAGTATAGCCCTTCAGGTTAGGCAAAAACACCGTTCATCACAAGATGTCGGGTTGCAACACTCGCGCTATAATGGCCTGCCTACCCTACGAGCTACCCTCACACATGAACCTCCATATCATCACCACCGGCGGCACCATCGATAAAATTTACTTCGACGCCAAGAGTGACTTTCAAGTGGGAGACCCTGTCATTGGCGAGTTACTGCGGCGAATGGAGGTGGACTTTGAGTTCTCGGTTGAGTCTGCGATGCGAAAAGACAGCCTGGACATGACAGATGAGGATAGAGCAATCATTCGCCGTCTGACTCAAGATTGCAGCGAGGACTGCGTACTAATCACCCACGGCACGGATGGCATGGTGGCTACCGCAACGGCTCTACAAGGCATAGCGAAAAAATGCATTGTGCTAACCGGCGCCCTGCAACCGGCGGCATTTCAGCAAAGCGATGCAATCTTCAATGTCGGCTGCGCCATTGGTGCGCTTCAAAGCAAGCCCCATGGCGTCTATATTGCCATGAACGGCAGGGTGTTCGATGCGGATAAGGTTGTGAAAAATGTCGCGCGCAACTGTTTTGAGAAAACCGCCTGAATTGCAGACTAGCCGGAGCCATTCGCTTCGACGGAAGCGTCGCTAATTAATGTGCATCCAGAAACTCCTTTTGTAATCGCTCCTATGTCATGTTTACAACAAAACATCTATTTCTGGATGG
>JABHWT010000284.1 GCA_018657645.1 Halieaceae bacterium
GGTTAACCTGTACCCAGGTGGACCCATCCGGTTGATTGAATTCTCCGGGTGTCACATCAACCCAATTCACGCCCATATCTGAGGACTTGTACAAGCGCAGGAAGGCACCTGTGTCGGCCCAATGTCTGATGAGTGCCCAGGCGCTGCGACCGTCGAAGGCAAGGCTACCGCGATCATTCAATGAGTTCAGGAGCGGCGACACTTTATCCTTTAGCAACTCGGGCACATAAACCAGTGATTCGAGGTCGTCAGCACTGACAGGCGCCCAGGTTGCGCCGCCATCCGTTGAACGCCAAGCAGCATCGTTAGTAGCGGAATTTTCACGTATATCCGGATCTACCCGCCGGTAATAAAGCGTGCCCTGGTGGTCGGTCGCCAGGGAACGCTCATAATACAAACTGGACCGAGGAGACGACGAAGGCAGAGAGAGTAGTTGCTCCGAAAAGCCGTCGGTGTCAAATCGGCGCAGTAAGCCGTCGTTCAAGTCCAGGTAGAGGTAACCGTCGAAATACAACAAGTCCTTCGTCGTTTGCGAACCAGTAAGTGTCACCTGCATGGCAATGGACCATGAGGCGCCAAGATTCTCACCCTTGTAGAGGTTGAGCGTCTGATCATCGCCTTGTTCGGCCGCCCATACATTAAGTTGGTCATCGATGGCTACAGCCTGGATATTCTCAAATCCGCCGATAAAATTGAAATGTGGCTCAAACGGGGCTTCTATCTCAGCATTATCTGCGAACAGTGAGGCAAACGCCTCAAGATCATTGCCACCACCACAGTGCCCCCCCTCTCTATCGAAGTCACCGGCAGTCTCCATCTGCAGCGTGTACTTGTAGTATCCGTATACAGCCCTTCCAGATTCATACAAAAAGTCACTCTTGTTATTCCTCACCAGGACTCGCCAACTATCCCTGTCCACTAGGGGAGCAATGTCAGCTCTATCTGGCAATTTACTACCGCCGCAATCAGAAAAATAATGGCCCCGGTAGCTGCCGTGGTATTTCTGGATAAAATGGTTGGCGAAAATGGCTCCTGCCGAACCGCCTCGCAGAAATAATGCGCTACTGTCTACAGCGAACGCGCCACCAAAGTCCGAGTTCAGCAAATCATTGAGCATATCGACACCTGTATCCTGATCATCATATTCACTCGTTGGGTCATCCCAGACTCTGACGCCTGAGCTGTTCACCCAGGGAGACTCAACCCTCACAACAATATAGCCCCGGTCCAGCATGTACTGTACCAGCGCAGAGGAAGAGTTATTCCCGGCCAGAACGTCAAGGGAGGCTGAATTGTTGCCGTGAAAATTAGCGAGCACGCCTCTCGGCTGTCCCAAGTCCCACTGAGAGAGCGCGTTGTATCGAAAATTCACCTTCCAGCCGGCCTGCGTGGTATGGGACGCAGTCACATCGATGATGTCCGGCGTTGAACCGGGCGTCGGTGTCGGTGTCGGTGTCGGTGTCGGTGTCGGTCTCGGTGTCTGCCCGGGGATTTGCACAAGGGAGCGAGCAAGGCGGAATCCGGTACTGTGGTTTCTCCAAGCAATTTGCCGATTTGCCCGTTGAGATACCCGCAAACCGTCAGGCAAGTGCCACCAGGAACCACTGCGGACCATCACGCCTTCACAGAGATTAGAATTACCCAACCACGACTCTCCATTATCCGGCGCTCCGTCGTAAGATCCATGAACGCAATCCTCAACGAACTCCTCCACATTTCCACTCGTATCAAACAGGCCATAATCGTTTGAGTTGAAAGTGCCAACAGGGACGGGACCATAACCATCCCAGCTAACACAGCCATTACAATTAGCGTTGTTAACTCCAACATCATTACCCCAAAAGTAGTCCGTGGTCGTTCCGGCCCGTGCTGCATACTCCCACTCGGCCTCTGAGGGTAGGCGATAAGTCTTTCCTGTCATGCCGTTTAGCCAGGGAATATACTGGCTAATTATGTCCTCAAAGCTTACATTTATTACAGGCTGGTCGTTCCGCCCCCAACCCTCATCGTTTGGAGAATACGCACAACTACCAGCTGCTACGCACTCATCCCACTCGGAGAAGGTCACCTCATACACACCCATTTCAAAGGGAGCAGCTATGGTCACCGTGTGTACAGGCTGCTCATCCGTATCCCCGCTATCACTCCCCATTTGAAAACTGCCCTCCGGAATTACCATCATCTCGGGGCATTTGATGCAACTCTCAGGGGAAAAAACGGGCTCCAGATAAAACACGTCATCCTGGCCCAGAAATGCGAATAGATTTGACCAATCACCAAAAAAGGAGGTGTAAAGCCTGCAGGGACTATATCGCGCACTAACCGGCGCACAGAATCCCCGGCCATCGGATCTTTTTTCCCACTTGTTAAAAACGTATCCTGTATCAGGCACTGCGGTAAAGGTTTCATCGAAGAGCATGTCCACTACATTTATTTCACAAGTCTGTCCCGCTCCGCACGTATAGGTGCCAGATGCAGTAGTGACGACACCACCAGTAGGTACGATAATTTGAAGTTTACAGCCAGCAAGGAAGCTCAGCAGGATGAGTATAGCTATTGTTCTTATGTGCATGAAAGTCTCTCTGTGAAGGCCTATAACTCACCGCCATGACTGCAGCAGAGCAGCTATGCTACATCCGGTCTAACCTATCATGGACAAATATCGATGTGAACATCCTTTGCATTATGAGATTGATAGAGAAATCTGATCACCAGAATACGGCAGCGCATGGATGCAGAAGTTGTGTAGTGTGATTTGCCAACTCTTTGGCGTCACAAATGCCCCCTGCCCAGCTGGATTCGTAAGAGGCCCGAAGTTCGGCTTTGAAAATTCATTCCAATTCTTAGACTTACTACCCCTTGCCCAAGCACGGAGCCCACCCAGATCCGACATACTTTGATCTTCGGTAAGCTCGCCCTTCCCCACCAGGAAAATCCGTTACCTTTCTTGAGCTTAGTACACAGGATCAACACAGTACCGCGAGTCTGCCTGTCCTACTTATTCCGTGTCTTCTATTGGCACCATGATATGCGCGTAAGGTGTATCTCCCCACATCACATAGGGACCGCCTGCAGCGGGGTCATTGGTTATGCCCTTAAGCATCGCCTTGGGCACAATAATCATCAAATGAGGGCCAGTTTCTACATAATCGGCAGCATTTTTTGCATTCGGGTGGTACGGGTCGGAATTGCTGACACCCGCACCTACATCGCCCTGCAGCATATAGGAAAATCCTATGCCGTTTGCAGTGAAATCTCCTTTACTGCCAACAGCATTCATCATTTTCATCCACATAGCGTCGTTACACATTGCCGCGCCATCGCCAGGCAGAGTATCGGGCATGCAGGTCCAGCCATTACTGCCCTCAGCCAGTACTTTTCCGGCATCAACTATAGTGGCATTCGCGCTGATTGAAGCCGGAGCAGCAGATCTGGCGGCCATAATCCTCTTCTCACCTCCGTCACCTGCTAGGCTGTTGCCAGCCAGTGATAAACCAACTGCAATCGCCAATAGCGGTCCTTTTGTATTGTTCATCTTGATTCCCTCTTTCAGGATTACTAGGGCAAAAGCCCGGATACGGATTCCTTGGAAGGTATACCGTAAATCCAGTATAGACCAAATTTGGATATGCACACTTAGCTAGCAGAAATCCGTAGAATCCTGCATGGAATACTGATAAACAGCACCGATTCTGACAGTGCACTAAGCGATATGATCAGCTTTGCAACCCTGCTCTATTGTAGATTCAATCCAAGCAATCTGATATCGAGGAGTTGCATCCCCGGCCACTTCGCTTCGTAAGAGGCCCAAAGTTCAGTCTCGAGAATCCCTTCCAATTCCTCAACTTACCGCCCCTCCGCCAAGAGCCGAGCTCACGCAGATTCGGCATACTTTCATCTTCGATAAGCCCACCCTACCCCATCGGGAAAACCCGTTACCTTTCTTTAACTTAGTAAACAGGCTCAACACAGCAGTATCAACACTGCAGTATATGGTTGTCTGCAGCCAGTTGTGTATACTTGTTGGAATAAGTAGCGCTAATCCGTGTTACTCCTCAGGTTAATTTGTCAGTACCCGAATTCTGCTTTGATGGTGTTTTTGGTGGAGACAATATGAAAAAAGCAGGATTCTACATTCTGACTGTTGTAATTACGTTTGGAGTTATAGAGGGCCTGGGCCGACTTGCTTACAGCATTGAGTTTGGCGAAGCGTACTCTATTGGCAGGCTCACCCCTGGGATTGAATCAATAGGACTTAGTCAGACCACGCCAGTCTGGATGCAAAAACAGATACTGCACCCATATTATGGTGCGACGCTTCCAAATTCTTTTTTGTCCATGAATCGCGCTCCGAAAAATGCACAGAACGAACTTGTTCTCGCTCTATTTGGCGGTTCAGTCGCGATGGAGAATTGGTTGGCGCTTCAAGAACAGTTTTCACAATACCTGCAACATAACAATGTAAACAAGGCGTTAAAGTTCAAATTGTTTGCCGTACCAGGGTTTAAACAACCCCAGCAGTTAATCGAACTGGCATACGCATTATCGACGGGGCATCGGTTCGACGTTGTTATCAACCTAGATGGATATAACGAGGCTGTTTTGGCTATTGGTGAGAACTACAATCGAGGCGTTTATCCCTTTTATCCGCGACTTTGGGATTTGAGAGCACAGGCTAATGGAGCACTTGAAGGTACTAGACTCGACTTGGAGTTACTCAGGCGAGAAGTCATGGAAGTCGAAGAGTGGTACAGGAGTAGCCATATAAAGCGTACGGTTTACTCCGGAATTTTTTATCGCTTGAGAAAGAGAGCGGCAGAAGACAAGATGAGGGAAATAAATGCCGGTTTGTTACAGCTGCGCTCTTCGAGTATGGTACAAACGGGGCCTCTTAAGAAGTACGAATCCACCGAGGAGGTTTCAAAAGCGGTTGTGGATAACTGGGTTGCCAGTTCAGTAATGATGTCGGATATGGCGCGCAGTAACGGAGCCAGCTACTATCATTTTCTGCAGCCCAATCAATATTTGGATGGTTCCAAGGTGCTAACTATCAAGGAAAGAGAATCAGCACTTGATAAAGAGCATTACAGAAATGAGTACGTCAACCTTATTTACCCAAAGATGCGGGCAGCGTCTTCACGATTGGAAGCTGAAGGGGTGAGATTTTACGATATGACGCAAATATATCTCGGAGTCAGGAAAACTATTTACCGGGATGTCTGTTGCCATTTAAACGAACTGGGTAACGAACTGTTGGCGCGAACCATTGTTGAAAGGGTGTCCAGTACGCTCGCTCGATAAGATACCGGAAAATAATGGTCATTGAAGGAGTGTTACGCGTGAGTTTATTTTGTGCTCTAGTCTAACAATTACAGGGAAAGTGACAGCCCGATTGTGAGCGTAGGGGCGGCCATGCGAATGCTGGTGCACATCTGCTATGGCGTCTACAAGAACCAGCAACCCTATCAGCCGCAGGTCTCTCCGACGTAGGTATTTCCTCGAGAATCGCCGGATCGAAGAATAGTAGCTCTGGTTATACCCTGAGTGAACATGGGGATTGCTAAGCGCTCGTGCCATCTTGGTAGCAATGGTCGAGGAACCGATCTATTGTCAAAAAGAAGGAAAATGACGCGAATACTGATTGCTGAGGAAGGCGGTATCTATACTTGGCACATTATCCATTTATGGGTCGGGTTTCACTCTGCGTCCCCTTTTCCAGTGCGCTGCCGTTTGAAGATTCCACTTGTTCAATTTTTTTAATGTAGATTGACCGAGTGGATAATCGGTTAGGGAAGCTGCTTACGTTTTCTGCTTCAAAGATAACATCCATGGCTGCGCCGACAGGAATGTCGGATGGGATCTCGAGTTCGAAAATAGATGTCTCGTCGCCATCTCGCGGGATGGTAAACAAAGTACTCGTAACGTCTGCCGCCGAAGGGATACCTACTGATATCTCCATAGGATAAATGAACGGTGCGCCGGGAAGGCGAGCGACAGTGATTGATAGCCGGTCGACCGCCTCCCGGCGTCGGATAAGGATGGTTGTCGCGCGCCCCATAATCCCTGTACGAATGTCTAGCCGGCCGGGTGACTGTAATTGCAGATTGCGGTCGTTATCGTTTGGCTCAAACGATTCGGCGATTTGCTTGCGCGTTTGAGAGTGCGCGTATTGTTTGTAACTTGCTACCAATTTCTTATTGTCAGGAGGCTGAGTAAAGACTTGGGGCCACTCAATATCCGACGTTGAAAGTGGCGAGGGCAAAGCTTCCAAACCCAGCCGATGTGCTAATAGTGTATAGACCATATACCCATATAATTCGTGTGCTTCCGGATTGCCATGGCCTATAGGCAAAGGGTTTCGCCATTTCCCTAATGTGTATTGGCTGGGAACCACAAGGTATGGAGAACTTAACCCGGAATTATCCGTCCAGTAGTGAACATGGTTCTCTGACCAGCGCGCTAACCAAAAAATCACTGACGGGATTTTTAGCTCCTCTAGCCGGCTTTCCACTTCTTTAATTTGCTCATAAGCTATCTCCCAGCGTTTGTTATATCGAAAGCTTGTTATCGTATGCGCGTTGTATACTACCGAGTGTGGGTCGCCGAACTGATCCTGCATTACACCGGCCCTCGAGGTGGAACCATTAGGCAATACATTTGTAGCCGAATGATTGTCATTTGAACTGGGCGCAAAAACGACAGCATCTGGCTCAAGCCGGTGAAAGAAGAACTTCAGGGCATTTATATAGTTGAACGTGTTGTAGCCGGGTAACGAAAGCGTCCACGCTTCTATCTTTCGATCTGCGTTTCGATCAGAGTCACTACTATGGTTGTTCGCCAAACGTTCGAATACCTTGGGGTAAGATTCTTCTTGCGTAACACCCATTCCAAAGGTCCAGGAATCGCCTACAAAAAGCACGCGGAAAACACCTGCGGTCTTTTTTTCCTGCCCCGTTCGATAACCAAGTTCATTGCTCACAAACGTATCATTCCACATGGTTAACTCTGCATTTCTTTTCAGTGTATAGCCGATTCGGGGTTCAAACCAAGCCCACTCATGAGTCCCTGGACTAATCTGTATAAGTTGTTGAGCCAGTATTTCCCGTTGTGTGTAGTCGATATCATCTAGCGTTACCGGTTCTGTCACTGATCGATACCAGGCAATCGCGCAGACCAGGGCAACTGTTATTGAAAACGACGCAAGGGCAAGTAACGTATTATTTAGCCTGTCTGGCCTTAGATTTGACGAATTTTCTTTTGGCATAAAAATACTGGTGTTGACCACGTTGAGCTGTGTGACGTGGGGCTACGATGGTTGTTGGGTTGCGTATTAATAGACTCAAACTCCGGACCTTGTAATTCAAGGTCATATTACCTTTTTTACCCGGCATTAGTAAAAAGTCTTCTGCCAAATTAACTCAGGCAGATCATAGAAATCTGCCGCCTGATCTCAAGCCCCCGCCCTACCCCATTCAGCAAACGCACTTACCCTGAGATCGCGATAGTGCTGAGCACCGAACTTGATGCTCCAGAGGCGGATTGCTTCTCGGCTGACGGTGATGCCGCGCTCGGCTAGTAGATCTTCAAGGTCTCGGTGACTCAGGTTGAATCTGTGGTACAGCCAGACGGAGTAGCTAATGATATCGGGTAGGAATCAGTGCCGTTTGTAGGTATTCATTGGCCGAGTGTATCAATTTCGGGCACTTAATTTGGCAATACCTTTGTGGGTTATCTATTCGCCATGCACAGGAGCCAGACTTTGCTATTCAGTATTTTACTGGCTATGATCAAGACAGAACGAAAGAGCATCGACCCCAAGAATAAAAAGGCAGTAGTTTGCAAGCAAACTCGAACGGAACCGGCAGCAGTGCTTTTGCTGGCCGCGTTCCACAAACACTAAAGATCACCTATGCCTTCGGCGCGATGGCGGAAACGGTGATTTACATCGCCTTCAACTCTTTCAACTTCTTCTTTTACACCAATATTTTGGGCATTCCCGGAACGATGGCGGGACTTGCCGTCACCATCGCGCTGATCTTTGATGCCATTACCGACCCACTCATTGGCACGATATCAGACCGCTGGCACTCCAGGCTGGGACGACGCCATCCCTTCATGTTCGCGGCCCCCTTGCCGGTTATGTTCTGCCTGTTCATGATTTACTCACCACCCGAGGACCTGAGTAACTTCAACCTTTTCCTGTGGTTAACCGTATTTACGGTCACTATGCGCTCATGCATCAGCTTGTTTCACGTACCACACCTGGCCCTGGGTGCAGAGCTTTCATCCCACTACATAGAACGCAGCCGCGTGATGAGCATTAACACATTAATGGGAGCCCTTGGTACCTTGGGCTTTAGCTTTTTGGCCTTGAGTCTGTTTTTCTCACCCAGTGAGGAGTATTCCAACGGCATGCTGAATGCCTCCGCCTACCCGAGAATGGCAATCA
>JABHWT010000320.1 GCA_018657645.1 Halieaceae bacterium
AACCGACCGCTATTCCTCCAATGCCGCCAAAGGCCAGTAGGCCGGATATGGATACACCGACGGTCTGGAGAACCATGAGCCCGGCAATGATCCACACGGTAGTGCGCGCAAGCTTGGCACTGGCATGTACCGCCGCTCTGTCCCGGGATGCCCCCTGGGCGCGGCCTTCGTTTAACAGCTCGGCCTCCACCCCGCCGATCAAGCGCAGCAGAAACCAGGTGAGCACCATAACCAACGCCGTGTCATAAGCCTGCGCTAATTGCGCCTGAAGGCCGTCTGTCGCGGGATATAATTGCATTGCCAGATTAATCACCGCAAACCATAACACCACTCGTACAGGTGTCTCCATGGCGGAAATCAGAACATCGTCCCAAGCCTGAGCGCTGCTTAGTGCGAGGTGGTGAAGGCGCCGGACGATAATCCCCAGAGCGATGTGGGCAGCAACAGCGAGCAATAGTAAACCCGCCAACTGAACCAATACCGAGTCCAGGGCTATGTACTCGCCCACTGTGGCAGATACTGTTGCGAAAAAATCCACTTCTGTCATTACCTTGTCACCAGATTGGCGCCGGCTTAGACATTTTTTTTATGTCAGCCAGGAGCGCGTTGTTGGAATCGGATATATAAAGGCTACTGGCGCCTGAAGTCAACTCTTGAAAGCCTGTGCAACTGATTGATCTGTGTTGGATTGTTCTCACGGGTCATTTTTTGTAATTTCTCGGCTCTTTTTTATACCAATCCGCCATAATGGACAGTGCTTGCCAGCGTGTTATGTTTGGGGCTCGGGTCCAAACGAGGTCATTCGCAATGAAAATGCTTAGCCCTGCCGTTGGCAATTGGTATAGAGACCTGCAGACCCACGCGCTATTTGAAATAGTTGCCTGGGATACTGCCTCTCTCACTATCGATGCGCAATACCTTGATGGTGAAATCACCGAGTATGATTTGGACGCCTGGCGGGAAATGATTCTGGAGGGGGTGGAGGCACCGGATGACTGGCGCTCAGCCTTTGAACTCGACGATGAGGATCGCCTGGACCCGGATCAACCCTACCACCCCGAGAACTGGGGCAACCCCGTCAATTTTATCGAGCCTGAATTCTGCAATGGTGTCGATGATTTATGACCGGGACGTAAACGCCTCTCCCCCGCGCTGGCGTAGGCCGCCTTTTTTCCAATAGCCGGCCCTCGGCCAGGGCAGCTCTGAAGAAAGAACCCACTTGCACCTGACTGCATACTGTATATAATTACAGCAACTGTATAAGTAAACAGGTTGCTCCATGGAGAAGCTCACTAACAGGCAACAACAGGTCCTCGATATTATTCGCCAGCATATCGACGAAACCGGCTACCCCCCCACCCGTGCCGACATTGCCCGACAATTAGGGTTCAAATCCGCCAATGCTGCCGAGGAGCACCTCAAGGCGCTGGCCCGCAAGGGAGCAATTGAAATGATTGCTGGCACTTCGCGGGGTATTCGGCTGCCCCAAAGCGCGGGCATTCCCATTGTTGGGCGCGTCGCGGCGGGCACACCGGTATTGGCCATAGAACATATTGAAGAGTACTGTGATCTCCCGCACACATTTTTTAAGCCAGCAGCGGATTACTTTTTACGTGTCCATGGCGACAGCATGATCGACGTCGGCATATTCGATGCGGACCTGCTGGCGGTTCATAGCACCGAACAGGCAAACAATGGGGACATCATCGTCGCGCGCATAGACGACGAGGTAACAGTCAAACGACTACACAAATCGAACCACAAGCACCTGATTGAACTACTGCCGGAGAATCCCGACTTCGAACCCATTGTAGTCGATCTGCGAGAGCAGCAATTTGCCATTGAAGGCCTGAGTGTAGGGGTATTACGCCGGGGTATTTAAGCGGAAAAGAACTAATGGATAATGGGGCTGGACTCGTCCCAGGGTGTGTCGCCTTCTGTATCGGCCTGCTCTGCCATTGAGGCTGCGGCTTGAATACCTGCCTGGAACATCACTTTAGCGACCTCGAGTCCGTTGTCCATCATGAACAGGCTAGACTCCTCAGAAAACCGAATTCTGGCAAGCGGCTCAGCGTCGTCGTCGGCGCGTTTTAAAACGATCTCGCCGTTATCAAGCTCTACTATTTCCAGAAAAGCAGTGGGCACTCATCAAACCTCAAATTACACCATTAGTGGGCTATTTTAGCAGCCATAGCCCTCCTCTACCAGCAGCAATTGCCGTTCTATCAACATCAAGTGCCGTTCGCGGCTCCCAAGGTCGGCGTTGAAAGAGACCCGATCAGCTTTTCTTGCGGCGACTGGCTGCCTTGGTTTTGGCCTTTTCCACTGCCCAATCACCGTTTCGGTAGAAGGCCTTCCAGCCTGTCACTTTGCCTTTTTTCTCAGTCATTACATACTGCTCCTTGGACTTGCGGCTATACCGTACCTGGGTACGATTGCCCTTGTCATCCTGAGCAGGCGCATTGAACAGAAAACTGTACTTGGTATCAATTTCGTCCCTATGCGGCAGTAGTTCATCTACGAAGGGCGCGCGTGTTTCCCGGTTTCGGGGAAATTGACTGGCAGCTAGAAACAGGCCGGCCGCGCCATCGCGTAAAATGTAGTGATCCTCTACCTTTTGGCACTCCAGTTCCGGCATCGGAACCGGGTCCATTTTGGGCGGAGCAGCCTCGCCGCTACGCAGGAGCTTGCGGGTGTTTTTACACTCTTCTGCCATACAGCCAAAGTACTTTCCAAAGCGGCCATTCTTCAACTGCATTTCGGCACCGCACTTGTCACATTCCAGCACCGGGCCCTCGTAGCCCTTAATCTTGAACTTGCCGTGCTCGATCTCGTAACCCGGGCACCCCGGGCTATTGCCGCAAACATGCAGTTTGCGTTCTTCATCGACCAAATAGCTGTCCATTGCTGAGTTACAGGTGGCGCAGCGGTGCTTGCTGCGCAAAAGACGGGACTCGGCCTCATCATCGGCGTCCTCCCGGATCGCCTCATCGCCCGGGGTAAGATTAACTGTGCTTTTACAGCGCTCCTTGGGCGGCAGCGCATAGCCTGAGCAGCCTAAAAATACGCCGGTGCTGGCGGTTCGAATCTGCATTTCACGCCCACACTTACCACACTCGATATCGGTCAAGGTGGGTTCGTTTCGCTGCATGCCGTCGGGCTCGTCCTGCTCGGCCCGATCGAGCAGTGTCCGAAAATCTGCGTAGAAATCATCCAGCAGGGTACGCCAGTCCAGCTTGCCCTGGGCCACCTCGTCCAGATGCTCCTCCATCGACGCGGTAAAACCATAGTCCAGTAACTCGGTAAAACAGGCCTGCAATCGCTGGGTGACGATATCTCCCATCTTCTCGGCATAAAAGCGCTTGTTTTCCAACCGGCAATAGCCGCGGTCCTGAATGGTGGAAATAATAGAAGCGTAGGTCGATGGCCGGCCAATACCGCGTTTCTCCAGTTCGCGAACCAAACTGGCCTCACCGTATCGCGGCCGCGGTTTGGTAAAATGCTGCACCGGATCCAGCTTTTGCAATTGCAGGCCATCCCCGGGTTGTAAATCGGGCAGAACTGCATCATCGCCCTTGTTACCCGCGGGCGGTTGTACTGCGGTGTAACCGTCAAACCGCACCACACGGCCCTTGGTGTTTAACTCGTAATCACCCGCCTTAGCCGTAATAACAGTCGCGGTATATTCTGCCGCAGGCATCTGGCCGGCCACGAACTGCCGCCAGATTAGTTCGTATAGGCGCTCAGCGTCCCGCTCCATGCCACTGAGGGCCGACTGGGATACATTCACGTCCGATGGCCTTATGGCCTCGTGTGCCTCCTGTGCGCCCTCCCGGGAGCCGTACACATTGGGAGAATCAGGTAGATAACGTGGCGCAAATTTATCGGCAATATATGCGCGACATGCATCCACGGCCTCGGCACTCAAATTGGTAGAATCAGTCCGCATGTAGGTGATGTAACCGGCCTCGTACAGTCGCTGAGCCATCATCATGGTCTTCTTGACACCGAATCCCAGTCGAGTACTGGCGGCCTGTTGCAGGGTCGAGGTGATAAAAGGTGCAGGAGGCTTGGAGCGAGTCGGCTTATCCTCCCTGGCACTAATCGCGTAGGGGAGTTGCTCAAGCTCCGCCACTGCCGAGTGGGCAACTGTCTCACTCCCGGGTCGAAAGTTATCCCCGCGGTGTTTGCGTACCTGGAATCGGATATGCTCACTGCTTTCCCGCCCGAGGTCGGCATGAACTTCCCAGTACTCCTCTGGCACAAAGGCTCTTATTTCCCTCTCGCGCTCCACAATCAGGCGCACTGCCACGGACTGCACGCGGCCTGCGGATAAGCCCCGGGCAATCTTGGCCCACAATAAAGGCGACACCATATAACCCACTACCCGATCCAGAAAGCGTCGTGCTTGCTGGGCATTCACGCGGTCCTGATCAAGTTGCGCTGGCTGATCAAATGCAGCCGTTATTGCCTTTTTGGTAATTTCGTTGAATACCACGCGATGATAACGAGAATCATCACCGCCGATAGCCTCGCGCAAGTGCCAGGCGATAGCCTCCCCCTCCCTGTCGAGGTCTGTTGCCAGATAAATCTGGTCGCTATCGGCGGCGAGTTTTCTCAACTCATTGACGACCTTCTCCTTACCTGGGAGCACGTCGTACTGTGCAGCCCATCCGTTTTCAGGGTCGATGCCCATACGTCGGATCAACTGAGTCTGGGCCCTTTGTTTCTTATATGCAGCCTTCTCCTTGGCCCCCATTTTGCGGGTCCGGGCCGCTTGCGCGGCACTTTTCTTAGGGTCTGCCTTACCTTTGCTACTACCCGCTGTCGGCAGGTCGCGAATATGCCCTACACTGGATTTGACAACAAAGTCGGAGCCCAGATATTTGTTAATTGTCTTGGCCTTGGCCGGCGACTCAACGATGACTAGTGATTTACCCATAATTTCCCGTACTGGCCTCAGCAATGAGGAATCGACCCCACAAGGGCCGCCAAAAAGGTGGCATATATAAATGGCCAATCGGCTTTGGTCAAGAAAAAACGTAATATTTCAGGAGGATAATTTCGCTGACAGGTCTACGAGGACCCTGTTTATTTGGTCTATATCCGCTTCTTCTCCTGATTCCTGCCAATAAATGCCACAGCTATTTTCGTCCAGGCCCGCCGCCAGAATACCATCCGGAAGCCCACTCAATTGGCCAGGCACTGCGTCCCCCAAGAGGCTGCTCCAGCCTTCAGGGCCATTGCGCCAGATGCCCGTGGGAGCCTCCTGACGTCTGCCGGTCGCTGGTATGCGCCGACCATAATAGATAATGTTGCCATCCTGTGTAGCAGAGCGCACAGCCGCGGTATCGCGCGGGCCAGGTAGCGACCGAAACTCAACAAATAAACCCTGAATAGCGGCGTACTCCCGCAGACGGGCTACTCTACGCTGCTTTTTACTGGGAACAAAATGCACCAGCGGGGCGAGCGCCAGGGCGATGATAAATGCAATAAGTAGGTAAGTCACAATTTGAGGTACCTCTGAACCGCTCTGCTCATAATGTACTGTCCATAACACCAGCCTACCACCTGATTTAAATCAAGGGCAGCTCTGATCGAGCACAACCAGCCTTGACCTTCGCGGCGCAGCTTGCCAATGTGCGTCTGAGGTTCCGCTGGGGCATTACCTGAAAGCTATTCTATGCTATAAACACTATTGCAGTTCCCATATCACAGGTGCGAGGTACACCATGTACACTTACAACAACATTCTAATAGCAGTTGATCTGAGTGATGATTCCACAACTGTCGTTCAACGCGCAATGGCTCTGGGCGGCGAGAATGGCGCTACACCCCACATTATTCACGTCATAGAGCCATTGAGTTTCGCCTATGGCGGCGACATTCCCATGGATTTTTCTGGCATTCAGGATGAGATCCATCAACAAGCTTCGCAGCAACTGCAGCGATTTGGCGAGGCCAATGCCATTCCAGAAAGCAACCAGCACATAGTGCTGGGTCGGCCAGAGGTGGAGATTCATGCGCTGGCCAAGGAGCTCGAGGCCGATGTGATTGTAGTGGGCAGTCACGGCCGCTATGGTCTGGCCTTATTGATGGGTTCAACTGCCAACGGTGTATTACACGGCGCCACCTGCGACGTTCTGGCGGTACGGGTTGGGCGCTAACATACCCGACTGAATCTTACATTCACTCCTCCATAGTATCGGGAGTAAAAACAGGTGGCTTTATTTTCTCAACCTACCGCGCGCGCATTAGCCATACTCGATCTGCTAATGGCAAACCCACACCAGGCTTTTGGCTTGACCGAGATGACCCGGCGACTGGGTCTGAACAAGGCAACCTGCCATGCCATACTAACCACTATGTCCAAATACGGGTTTCTGGTCCAGCACCCGAAAACTAAAGCTTATCGACTTGGCCCTTCCATTATTGCCGCCGGAAACGCGGCCTTTGCACAGTTTCCAGTACTCGAATACGCGCGCCCCGAGCTCGAAGGCTTGCAGAACGACCTGAACATTGGCTTTGCCGTAACTGGCCGCTCGAAGTTACATCAGGTTCTGCTGGCATTGTATGGTCGGGCGAGCCCACTGATCGACTCCTTCCAACTGGGTCTGAGGCTTCCCAATACTGCCCCTGTCGCTGCTTGTTTCACCGCTTTCTCTCCGGCTAATCAGCTGGAGGCATGGCTCACCCGGGCGCACGAGTCTCGTGGAGAGTACAACGAAAGGCTGGATCAAAAGCTGCGAGTGTCCCTGATCGCAATTCGTGCTCGGGGTTATGAAGTAACGCTCAATACGGCAGCGGGTAGAGAACTCGCCACTCAACTGGAGCGCATTAACAACTCCTGGAGTCTCACGGAACTCGAGGACATTACCAATAAGTATCAACACGATTTATGCGCTGAGTACTACCACCTTGACAGGATCGACCCCAAGGCACGCTACGACGTCAGCACCGTTGCCGTCCCCGTATTCGTCTACAAGAAAATACCGGTAATGTGTTTTGTTGCCGGCTCCATTGACAAGCCAATTTTAGGGTCCCAGATTGAGGAGATTGCCGCTCGCATGCAAGAGTCAGCCGACCGCGTCACCCGGCTGGCCAGTGGCCGGGAGGCTATTCGCTAAAGGGCTTCATACCCGCAATGTCAGAGCTCACCAGCTATAAGCAGAAAAAGGACTTTTTCTCCCGTATCCTGACAGTCTACGGCCGAACTGCCGTCCAGGAGGCCCTTCTGGACAGTAATCTGCCCTGTTACGCCCTGCACCTGGCAGAACGTAATCGTGAAACGGAAAGCATTGCAAAAATCAGAGCGCTGGCGGAGTCGCGGGACATTCCTGTTAAAACCCACTCCCGAGCGGCGCTGGCTCGAATCTCTAGAAACGGCA
>JABHWT010000370.1 GCA_018657645.1 Halieaceae bacterium
CGGATAAAACGGCACCATTTTGCCATGTCTGTGCTGAAGCGATCGTAGGCATCGGCATCTTCAGGGCAGTGACGAATTATTTCTCGGCGGGCTATCTCGTGATCTTCGTAGGCACCCAGGAAATCCCCATTTTCCATCAGGTTTGCACCGCCGCCGATATTGACGATTTGTAATCCGTGCTTGCCCAGTTCCAGGGCACGATAAACCTCGGGGCGAAACAAAGAGCACACGTAGGAGCAATTGGAGTATGTCCAATCCTCGTGAAGGTTGCGACTCACCGATGCCCCACCGATGTAATCATTTTTTTCCACCACCAGCACATCCAGACCAGCCTTCGCCAGGAAGGCGGCATTGGTGAGGCCGTTGTGGCCCGCGCCGATGACAATCGCGTCATGTGTTTTCATAGGATATCCCGCGGGGCTATTGGGGGTCAGTTATCAGCCTGCATCGACACAAACCGTTGGGCCAGGGTAGTAAGCCGGATTGGCACCCAATTGGCGGTCCGCTGTTAGGGGTGTCGGTACAGGCGGCATTGTCGCGTAAGTTGGTGTTGAAATACAGACACAATCTAGGCAGTATTATCCGATAGCCTGTCATTTTGACGAACTAAATAGACACTTTGATGGTGTTTTAATGCAAACCGATATAATTGATCAGTCTTTGCTCGCGCTGCTGCGTGATGATGCCCGCGCTTCTACCTCGGACCTGGCACGGCGGTTGGGTCTGTCTCGCTCGACGGTGCAGAGCCGGCTCAACAAAATGCTGGAGAAGGGTATAATCAACGGATTTACGGTGCAGCTGGGGGAGCACTATTCAAATAGTCTGATCCGGGCACACGTATTGTTGATCCTTGACCAGAAGCAGGTCGGAAGGGCCCAGGCAGGCTTGAAACGAATCAGCAGCGTAACCGCGCTTTACGCGATTAGCGGAACTCACGATATGATAGCCATGGTAGAGGCGCACTCCACCGCAGAACTGAATGGTCTGCTGGACCAGATAGGCGACCTTGAAGGCATCGAACGCACTACCTCATCGGTGCTGCTCGAAACCAAGTTCGAGCGCTAATACATGGCGCCCATGTGGGCTGAAGTAGTAGGGATGATGCTCACGGTCATTGTATTTCCGGTAGGATGGCCGAATTGAACTGGAAACCAGTCCAATTTGTCAGGGAGCTGGAGGCCGGCAGACAGAACTGACAAGATCAATCCATTCCAGTAGTCTAAGGCATATGCTAAGGTTTGCTTTCACCGCCCTTGAGGACGTATTCCAATGAGCCATGAAACACCTGTGGACCCGGTTGCACTGCGGGAAGACGTTAAGAAAAAGTACAGTGAGGTGGCCGAAGATCCTCACGGTACATTCCACTTTCATACCGGCAGGCCGCTGGCAGCGCGGCTCGGTTATGACCAGAGCGTTGTTGATCAACTGCCCGATGAGGCGGTGGAGTCTTTTGCCGGTGTTGGCAATCCATTCTCCCTCAAAACCCTTGAAGCCGGCGAGAAGGTTGTCGATGCAGGTGCAGGGGCGGGTTTTGACTCCTTTGTCGCGGTTTCACAGGTGGGGCCGCAAGGGCAGGTCATCGGTATCGACATGACCGACTCCATGCTCCTTAAGTCTCGTAAAACAGCGGCAGATCTGGGCTATGACAATGTCGAGTTTAAGGAAGGTATTCTTGAAGAAATGCCGGTAGAGGATGGTTGGGCCGACGTTGTGATCAGCAATGGTGTTATCAATCTTTGCGCCAACAAACCCGCGGTCATGGACGAAATATACCGTGTTCTGCGCCCCGGTGGTCGATTGCAATTTGCCGATATCGCAAATAGCAAACCAGTTCCCGAGTCCGCAGCGTCAAATATCGATCTCTGGACGGCCTGAATTGCCGGTGGTCTGCCGTGTGCAGACTGGATGAAAATGATTGAGGCCAGTGGATTTACTGGCGTTGAGATCGGCCCGGCTGTGGATGTCTTTGCAGGTGCCGGCGGTGAAAGTAATGCCCGCACCTTTGGTGTGTATGGGTATGCGTTTATAGCCTATAAGCCGGGCTAGATCACTACACTCTGACCGCGCTCAGGAATTACTGCTTCGACCCCCAACTCGGTCCATAGGCGAGCTGCCAGCGCGTCCTGTGCTTGCGGCTCGCCATGTACAAGCATGGTGCGGGGCTTATTATCAAAGCTGTGCAGCCAGTTTACCAACTGGCTCTGCCCGGCATGAGCAGATAATCCGCCCAGGGTTTCGATATTGGCCTTTACCACAAATTCTTCACCGAACATTTTGATATGCCGGGCGCCGTCTATCAGTACCCGGCCCAACGTTCCCGCAGCCTGGTAGCCGACAAAAATGAGCGTATTGCGCTCATCCCATATGCGCTGCTTGATATGATGTCGAATGCGTCCCCCAGTGCACATGCCACTGCCGGCGATGATGATCGCACCGCCCTTAATGCGATTGATTGCCATTGACTCCTCGGTATCCTCGGTGAGGCGGAGTGTGGGAAGGAAATTTTCCAGTGAGGATTTATGCGCTGCGCTCAGCTCGTACATGTCGTTACTGTCCAGCAAACGCAACCAGTTGTCGTAAACACGGGTTACTGCAATGGCCATCGGGCTGTCGAGAAACACCTGCCAATTGTCAAGTTCGCCCCGGTGTCGCAGGCATCCCAGATGAAATAGAATTTCCTGGGTGCGGCCCACTGCAAAGGAGGGGATCATCACCGAACCGCCGCGCTTCCATGTAGTTTTCAATAGGTCGCGCAATTGATTTACTGTGTATGCCTCGCCTCGGTGCTCCCTGTCACCATACGTACTTTCCAGAATCAGGGTGTCCGCGTGGCTCAGGGTGATCGGTGCATTCATTAGTACAGAATCCTGTTTTCCGAGGTCACCGGAATACACGAGGCGCTTGCTCTTACCCTGCTCGCTGAATTCAATCTCTGTGATGGCGGAGCCCAGTATGTGGCCGGCATCGTGGAAACAGAGCGTGGCATTGCTACCCAGAGGAACAGGCTCCCCATAATTGTAGCCGTGACATTGTTGTAGCACAGCCTCAACGTCATCCATACCGAAAGCTGCTTCCCGTAATGGTTTTCCTCGGCGTGCATTGCGAATATTAGCGTGCTCCAGATCACGTAAGTACAGGCCGACCGAGTCGTGCAACATAATATACAGTAGCTCTTTGGTTGCATTGGTGCAGATGATTGGGCCGGTAAAACCCTCGTGAAACAACTTCGGGAGAAGGCCTGAATGATCCAGGTGGGCATGTGAAAGCACAACGGCATCGATTAACGCAGGGTCAAATGCGAAGCACTCATCCTGCACCCTTTCCACGGCATCCCCCCCCTGGTGCATGCCGCAATCCAGTAACACGCGACCGATAATGGCCGATTCCAGCAGATGGCAGGATCCGGTGACTTCCTGTGCCGCTCCGTGAAAGGTGATCGTTGCCATAGACGTGTAATCCCGGGGTAGAAGTTAGTTGATCAATAATACTTTTCCATCATGCCCGCCTGGAGCGGTGCCCGTAGCACCCTAGTGAGCATAGCGAAATGCAGCAAGGGCCAGGGTCGATACCTTAAGTCTAGCTCGGCCACCCAGAAAGGGAATTGTGCGCGATCAATAGTTCATTGTTTATACCCGGCAGGAGTCAGTCAGGATTTTTCATCGTCACGACGGCTGCACCGCTAAAACGACCCGCACGTAGATCAGCAAGGGCATTATTGGCCTGATCCAGCCTATAAAGATGAACTTCTGTGTTAATTGGGATAGCGGAAGCGAGAGGTAAAAACTCCTCTCCATCCTTGCGGGTGAGATTGGCAATGGATTGGATGCTGCGCTCGTGCCAGAGGTCGGCGTAGGGGAAGGAGGGAATGTCGCTCATATGAATGCCCGCGCAAATGACTTTGCCGCCCTTGCGCACCGCTTTCAGTGATGCGGGCACCAGCTCACCTGCCGGGGCAAAAATAATGGCCGCGTCCATTTTTCGTGGTGGCATCGATCCGGAATCACCTACCCAGTCGGCGCCCAGTTTGCGGGCCAGGGACTGGGCCTCCTTGTCTGCTTCGCGAGTGAAGGCAAATACCGTCTGGCCACGGTATTTGGCCACCTGAATCAGGATATGGGCTGCCGCACCGAAGCCGTATAAGCCCAATACACATGCTGCCATCGCGGGACGGTAAGCCCGGTATCCTATTAACCCGGCACACAGCAAGGGCGCGGCCTGATTGTCGCTGAAATTATCCGGGAGAGAAAAGCAGTAACCGGCATCTGCAACCGTGTACTCGGCAAACCCACCATTGATTTGGTAGCCGGTATAAACGGCGTCGTCACAGAGGTTTTCCCTGTGCTCGAGGCAGTATTCGCAGTGCCCGCAACTGCCCCCGAGCCAGGGCACGCCGACTCTCTGCCCGGGGCTGAATCCCGTTACCCCGTCCCCGACTTGTTCTACATACCCCACTATCTGGTGACCGGGTATCAGAGGCAAAGTCGGCTCTGTTAAGTCGCCATCCATCACATGCAGATCGGTTCTGCATATGCCGCAAGCCGAGACTCGAATCAGTAGTTTTTCGCGGGTGACCTGGGGGATGGGCATCTCGCAAAGTTCAAGCGGTGCCCCCTGTGTTTTCATTACCATAGCGCGCATGATCACGGCCTCTGCGGTGGTGCCAATACGGGGCTAGAAAGCCTGCCGGAATTGCTCCCGGACATTCGGTAATTATACCTCTGTAGCCCGGGAGTCACTAACGCGCTTCAGCTGCGCTTATTCACTGGCCGATCAAACCAGCGCGATGGGCAGCTGTACAGACAGTTCAAATCTCTCGTCAGTTGCCAGGAAGTGGTTTTTTCGGTAGTGCACGACTGCCGGCGTGGTTTTCATTTTGAATCCGGAGCCCGGTAGCCAATCCTGCATGATTTTGCCGATGAGGGGTAACAGCTCACCGTAGCGCCCATTAAAGTCGAAGACGGCATGCAGTCCCCCCGGAATTGTCATGCTGTTGACCGGGCCACGCCGTAGTCTTGGCTTGTCTATACCCAGGCAGGCGACATAGCGACATCTGGCCAGCGGTACCCACGCCGGGTTGGAGTGGTGCAGGCCATATTGTCGGTCAAATTCCAGGTGATGTTCTCTCGCCCAAACCTGGAGCAGTTGCCAGCTTTGCCTGATACTGCGGCCGTAGCCCTGGTGGCGTACATAGGCTACGTGCAGAGGGGCGGTGTGAATCAGCTCAGGGGAGGGCAGAGACCTGGCCTGCACTCGCATAAAACCGGCTGCAATTTCCGTATCCTCCAGGTAGGGCGGGTGCTCGGTGGGACGATCTGCCCTTCGCCAGGCGCCGGGGGTACAGCCAAAAGTGGCCTTGAAAGCCCGGCTAAAAGATGACAGGGATGAAAATCCACACTTTGTCGCGACCTCGATAATAGGCCGATTGTGATCAAACATCAGTTGATTAGCGGCCTGTTCGAGGCGCGTCCTACGAATGTACTGGTGCAGGGATTCACCCACTATTTTTTTGAAGACGCGGTGGAAATGCTGCTCGGAAAAAGCCGCTACCCGAGCGAGTTCCCTGGCTGGCAGGTCAGCCGCTATATCACGATGAATGGTGTACAGGACATCGTTGATGCGTGAAGTTTGGTTGAGATCGCCCATAATAGCGGCACGCAGAGCATGAATGGACAATAATAAGAGCATAAATGGACAAGTAAGTGCAAGGCCTGGCTTGTAAACTGCGCGTCATTGCAGTCATCAGGAGAATATTTAATGCGAGTCGCTTCCCATATAGAGGCAATGCAATCCTCCTATGTCCGCGAGATACTGGCCGCTGCCAGTGCCGCAGATATAATCTCCCTGGCCGGTGGGCTGCCTCCGGCGGATCGCTTTCCGCTACCTTTAGTGGCAGACGACCTAGCTGGCCTGGCCGCCCGGCCCGACTTGTTTCAGTACGGTGAAACAAGGGGCCATCCGGACTTGCTGCACTTCCTGCACCATTATTACGGTTTGACGAACCACCAGGACCTGCTCATTTGCAGTGGCTCGCAGCAGGGGTTGGACTTGATCGCCAGGACCTTTATCAATGCCGGAGATACCGTGGTAATGGAGGCCCCTTGCTATCCGGGTGCGATACAGGTGTTCTCCCTTGCTCGCGCCCATGTGGAAACCGTACCACAGGGCCCCCTGGGTCCCGACACCGCCCGGCTAGAATCTCTGTTTCGCGACAATCGGGTAAAAATGTTTTACGCCGTGCCAGACTTCCATAATCCCACCGGCATATGCTGGTCCGGTGCCACCCGACAGATTGTGGCGCGCCTGTGTCGGCAGTATGGAGTGACGTTTATTGAAGATGCACCGTATCGGGAGCTACGCTTTAGTGGTGCCAGCCAGCCTATGGTATCTACACTGTGCCCCGAGCGTACACTGGTGCTACGCTCTTTTTCCAAAATAGCCACACCCGGGATCCGCCTGGGTTCCATCACGGGTCGTTGCGAGTGGATTAAGAGCCTGATTGGGGTCAAGCAGGGCATGGACCTGCACACTAATCTACCTTTCCAGCACATCGTTCTGCAGCTGTTATCCCATCCGGGTTACAAGAATTACCTGAATGCCCTGGGTAAATGTTTTGGCCAGAAATATAAGGCTCTGGCCGCTGCACTGGTAGAGTACATGCCGGGGGCGTGTCGCTTCCGGGAAGTGGAGGGCGGCATGTTCCTGTGGTTGCAACTGGGTGCCGACATAGACTCTCAGGAGCTGGCGAGGCTAGCTCTGCTTCAACGGGTCGCCGTTGTGCCGGGAACTGCGTTTTATCCAATTGCTACAGCAGCTGCACCCGCATTGCGCCTGAATTTCACTCATCCTTCCCGTGGGCTATTGCGCCAGGCCGCCCAGACGCTGGGCCGGATTGTGAGGGAAGAGATGAAAAACGGGGCAACTGCAGGAGAGGCAGCGCCTATCCGGTGAGCACTGCTTCGAAGTGCTATTATAAAGAACAGGCTCTAGCGTAAGCGACCAACCATAGATCGAGACTAACGGTATTAACCCCAGGTGCCCAAGAATAATGGAGCAAACAATGAACGATATCCACTTTAAGTCCGCACTCGAGATAGGCCGACTTATCCAACAGGGGCAATTGTCATCGGTTGAAGTTACCCGGGCTCAACTCGATCGAATTGCACATTTGGATGACCGACTTGGCGCTTTTATGACGGTGGCGGAAGAGCATGCCATGGGGCAAGCGGAGAGGGCTGATCGGGAAATTGCAGCCGGCCGCATTCTGTCGCCTCTGCACGGCGTGCCGATAGCAACCAAAGATCTGCTGGATACGCGGGGAATCCCCACCAGCTATGGAATGAAAATATATGAAAACCATATTCCAACAGCCAATGCGACTGTTTTGGAGCGGCTTGCCGAGGCGGGCACAGTATTACTGGGAAAGGTAAA
>JABHWT010000464.1 GCA_018657645.1 Halieaceae bacterium
AGACGAGGTTCATACTGCCATTCGTGATATCGCCAAACCGGTGATAGCGCGGGTAGCGGGGTTTGCCATTGGCGGTGGCAATGTGCTTGCCGCATTGGCGGACCTGACAGTTGCCTCCGAGGATGCGGTATTTGGCCAGGTTGGACCCAAGGTCGGGTCGGTGGACCCCGGTTTTGGGACCGCCTATCTAGCGCAAATAGTCGGTGAGAAGAAAGCGCGGGAGATGTGGTATCTATGCGAGCGTTATTCGGCCCAGGATGCATTGGAGATGGGGCTGGCTAATAAAGTCGTCCCCGCCGAACAGCTCGATGAGGTGGTTGCCAACTGGTGCAGTGCAATCCTTGAGAGAAGTCCAACAGCATTAGCGCTCGCCAAGAAGTCCTTTAATGCTGCCTCCGAGCACATCAGAGGCATTTCGAGTCTTGGCATGCAGGGCCTGGCGCTGTACTACGATACAGAAGAATCCGGTGAGGGTGTGACAGCGTTTAACGAACGACGTAAACCGGAATTCAGGAAGTATCAGAAATAGCTTGACGGGGTGGCAGGCCCAAATTGTCGCGAGCGAGAAATATTTTTTTCTGGCAATACAACCTGATGCTTTTGTTATAATGGACCTCAAATAGAAGCAACCTGGTGAAAAACCCCACTATGGAATTTTTTCCTGCATTCCACAATTTGCGCGACCAACACTGCCTGGTGGTTGGCGGTGGTTCGGTCGCTGCGCGCAAAACAGAGCTGTTCGTGCGCGCAGGTGCCAGAGTCACCGTCGTAGCGCCTGTGATTCAATCGGATATTGTGCAACTGAGTCCCGCTCCATCGTGTATTGAGCGGGGCTTTGTCGCGCAAGACCTGGTTGGGATGACTATGATCATCGTCGCCACGAATAGCGCTGTAGTGAATGAAGAAGTGTCCCGGCTGGCGCGGGAGAAGAACATTCCTGTCAATGTCGTGGATAACCCGAAATTGTGCACATTTATCGTTCCGTCAATTGTAGATCGAAGTCCCATTGTTGTGGCGGTCGGGAGTTCTGGCTCGTCACCGGTATTGGCTCGCCTTCTGAGAGCCAGGATTGAAGCGCTACTGCCCATTCAACTGGGAAAGCTGGCCCTGTTGGCAAAAAAATACAGACAGGCAGTGAAAGATCGATTCGCCACCGGCACCGAACGGCGCCGCTTCTGGGAGCAGGTATTTGAAGGAGAGGTGGCCGACGACATCTATCTGGGTAAGAATGAAGATGGAGAGGAGAAGCTCCAGGCTATGTTGCGCTCGGGAGAGTTAGATATTTCCCCCGAGGGGGAGGTGGCATTGGTTGGTAGCGGGCCGGGGGACCCCGAGCTAATCACTTTCAAGGCGGTTAGGCTGCTTCAGCGCGCAGACGTGGTTGTCTATGATCGGCTGGTGTCACCGGAGATTGTAGATATGGCTAGAAGAG
Organism: Halieaceae bacterium; assembly: GCA_018657645.1. Lineage (GTDB taxonomy): Bacteria > Pseudomonadota > Gammaproteobacteria > Pseudomonadales > Halieaceae > JBALVT01. The sequence continues at coordinate 1,433 of JABHWT010000464.1, forward strand.
ATGCGACCAAGATATATGCTGGCAAGGCCGCATCCCGGCATACCTTGCCTCAGGAAGAGATTAACAAACTCCTGGTTGAATTGGCGCAAGAGGGCAAGCGGGTTGTACGATTGAAGGGAGGTGACCCGTTTATCTTTGGTCGAGGTGGAGAGGAAATTAGTGAACTTATGGCCTCCGGTATTTCCTTTCAGGTGGTGCCGGGCATCACGTCTGCCTCGGGTTGCTCTACCTATTGCGGCATCCCTTTGACCCATCGCGATTATTCCCAATCGGTTGTATTTGCAACTGGGCACTTGCGAAACAACACGGTCGATCTAAACTGGGTTGCACTAGCACAGCCCAACCAGACCGCTGTGATATACATGGGTTTGCTGGGAATAAAAACCATTGCCGAGAAATTGGTTGAGCATGAGTTGCCGGACACCACCCCTGTCGCCGTTATCCACAAGGGCACCACACCGGAGCAGGAGATCGTCATAGGTGACCTGCAGAACATTGCCGGTGTGGTTGAAGCGGCCAAGCTGAAGTCTCCCTGCCTGATTATTATCGGGGAGGTAGTCAAGCTGCGCACTGAGCTCAATTGGCAGGGAAACTGAGCAGGCTCTGTGGACGGGCACTAGTTAGTGACTTGTCCCAGATGATAAGTGGGTTTTGTTGTAGACATTGTACTTACCCACGGGTCTGGACATTGGGATGCGTTTGACTTCCTCGAAGGTGGCCGCGTCGTAGACTATAATTGCGCCGTCGTCCTGCTCCATGATACTGAGTAGGGCAAACAACCCGTCCTTGGTGAACTCGACATGGGCAGCTGTTTTGCCGGGAACTGGCTGCAGTGTGTTGACGATCTCCAGTGTTTTCTTGTCGATGATATGAACTTTGTCTTTATTGGGCCCGAAGAAAACATCGACCCAGGCATAGGGCGTATTCTCGTGGGAGCGCATAAAAAAACCCGAGCCCAGGGTGTCTATGCGCTTAATCGTCTGCCAGTTTTGCATGTCGATGACCGACACTTCAGCCGTGCGCAAGTTCGGTGTGGCCATGATGGGCCTGTCCTGATAGTTCCAACTGATACCGGATCCAAGATGAGGCATTCCCGGTAGATCCAGGTCGGCAATTTTCTTGCCGCGATCGAGGTCGATTACCTGGCCGCTGGCAATCTGTCCGCGCTGGCCAGAGTCGAGTGGCCTGGAGGCACCCATCACCTTGCTGTAATCCGGAGAGAAAAAGAAGTCATCCAGTATGGCGTCCATCAATATACGGTTTGTCTTGAAATTTGTAGTGCGCTTGTCGGTCTCGTAGTGGATCTCCCAAACTTCGGGGACGTCCTTTAGGGCAACAACAAAACTGTCTCTGGGTCGCGCATTGTAAACAGCGCTTACGCGAGAGGAAATGCCAGCGGTTGACGTCACATCAATGCGCTGAATAAGGGACAGGTCTTTTCCACTAAGTAGAACCAGCGAATGCGGCCAGTAATTGGCAGCAATAACGTATTCGCCATTGTCGGAAACCGCAATATTGCGGGTGTTTATCCCGACGCGGACTTCACTAACATACCTGAGGTTGTAGATGTCGTATTTGCTGACCCAGCCATCTCGGGATGCAAAGTACACAAACCGCCCATCCCTGGTGAACTTGGGTCCGCCGTGGAGGGCAAAATGTGTCTCAAATCGAGTGACCGGTTCAAACTTGTCTCCGTCTAGTAGGGTGACATGATGATCGCCGGTCTCAACTATCAGGAACAGATTCCACGGATCAGCGGTGAATTTCGGTTTTTCACTGCGAACCGTATCTGTGGCGAGGTCTCTCCTGGACGCCCTGATCATGGCGTCGTTCCAATCCGGCATCTCAGCGGGCGTTTCATAGATATAGTCGACGATCTGGGTAATGGTTTCGGGACTAATTAAAGCTTTGAATGCGGGCATTTGGGTGGCAACTCTGCCGTTAGTAATCACATCCAGAGCCGCTGACTTTTTAAGTCTCTTCAGGTTCTCGGGCAGCAGAGTCGGGCCCATTAATCCCGCTCTGTCTGAGCCGTGGCAAGCTGCGCAATGGGTCTCGTAGGCCGCCAGCTTACTTTCCGCAACGGCTTGACTGGCGCCGACCAGGTAAATCAGAGTGAATAAGCCCGATATGAAATTGTGAATCATTTGCTTTGAGTCCCCGAATTCATTCGCGCTGTTTACTGTTAAAGTTGGCTGGATGACTTTTTTCGATGTAAGTCATTCGCTCGGCTATAGGGTTTGACTTCTATGCGCTCGGCGCCAGCTTCAACGCCGATCTCCTCATCGTCCAGATAGCAGGCGGGGTCTTCCGCCCATGGGTCGCCGGTAAGTTGATAGGGTCTGATACGCGCATTTCCACCACAAATCTCCTTATAGCGACAGCCACCGCATCTGCCTTTAAGTGGTCTTTGCTCCATCTTGAGACCAGCCATTAATTCATTGCTGGTATCTGACCATATCTGGGAGAAAGGCCTGTCTTTGACATTGCCGATGCTGTATTGCCACCAGAAGGTATCCGGGTGAACATCGCCCACGTTGTCGATATTAGCCACTGTTTTTCCGGATCCATTGCCCCCCCAATTCCGAAGTACTTGTTCAATTTTGTCTGCATGTTGCGGGAAATGTTCCCGTACCCAGAACAGTAAAAAAACACCATCCGCATCGTTATTCCCGGAAACATAATCGATATTTCTTCCCTTTTTTATATCGTCCCAGGCGCTTTCGATAAGGTAGGTCACTGCATCGCGAGTAGCCCTGTGAACCACATCATCCTTGCGATTGCGGTTTCCCCTGCCACCATAGTTAAGGTGAGACAGGTAGATTTTGTCGACACCCTCATCGCGTGCAAGATCTATGACCTGCTCAAAGTGGTCCCGGTTGTCTTCGGTCAGAGTGAATCTTAATCCGGTTTTTACTCCTCGCTTCTTGAGCAATCTGATGGCATTAAGTGCCTCGTCAAATGCGCCTGCTTTGCGCCTGAATCTGTCGTGCACTTCACCGATTCCATCGAGGCTGATACCGACATACTCAAAGCCAATTCCCTCAATTTTTCTCGCATGTTCCTCATTAATCAGAGTGCCGTTACTCGACAGTGCGGTAAAAAATCCCAAATCTTTGGCCTGTTTTGCGATGTCGTAGATGTCGTTGCGCAGAAGTGGCTCGCCACCCGACAGAATCAGTACCGGCACGCCATATTCCTTGAGATCGGTCATCACGGAAAATATGTCCTGGGTGGATAATTCCCCGGGAAAGTCCGTATCGGCAGATATCGAATAGCAGTGCTTACAGGTCAGATTGCAGCGCCGAATCAGATTCCATATGACAACCGGTCCCCGGGGCTTACGCGCTGGAGGTGGTGGCTCCGATGAATTCATCATTCGCAAATATTCTGAAAGTCTAAGCATTCTCAGTTCTCCCGCTGTTTAATCTCAGCCCGGTTTTCTTTAGGATTTTTTCACTGAACAGCACTTCAGTGCTCTTGCACCGCTCGCCGACGAGTCCTTTCAAGGACTCAACTTTTTGGTTTACTTCGTCAAGTGTTCTGCCGTGAACCATGGCAAATAAGTTATAGGGCCAGCTCGGTGGATAAGTGGGGCGTTTATAGCAATGGCTTACGCTGGTTTGCCTTCCAAACAGTTCTCCTACCTCGTCGACATCCTCATCATTTAGTGCCCACACGGTCATGGCATTGAATCGATAGCCAATCTTGTAGTGGTTAGGCACCAGGCCAATGCGCCGAATAGTACCCGTCGACATCAATTGGTTTACGCGTCGATGCAGCTCAAGCTCGTCGATATCGAGCCTGGCTGCAATTTCTGCATAGGGTTCCGGGCAAAGTGGCAGGCCGGCTTGCATTGCTCTAATAAGATCGCTGTCCGTCGCCATCGCCTAGACCTCCAGGTGCAGTCCGATGAAGTACTCTTGTTCTTTGGGTAAGGCGAGTACCGGATAGCCTGTGTCCTGTTCAATTTGTTTGATGGTGCTCCAGATCTGTTCTTCTTTTTCGGTCGCCAGGACGAACCAGAGGTTGTATTGGTGATTTCGAAGGTAATTGTGGGCCACTTCGGGCATGGCGTTCAAATGTTCTGCCGTACTTTCCCATTGGTCAACTGGAGTAGAGATTGCACAAAGGCAGAAGTCGCCACCCGCCTTTTGAATATCAAACAAGGGCCCGAACCGAGTAATAATGCCTCTTGTCTGCAAGTCTTCTATCGTCGCGATCAGGGTTGCTTCATCGAGGTCCAGTTCAGCTGCGGCGACTGCAAAGGGGTGCGCGCAAACGGGGAAAGAACCCTGCAGAGAATTGATCACCAATTTTTCCAGATCGGTCAGATCGACCACTGTATCAGATAGCTCACTTTTCAAAAGTATCGGGCTCCTCTTTGCTTGAAACACTTGCTTGAGAACAGTACATCGAAATCGCAATCCAGCTTTAACCTCTGCCTGATTTCCTGCAATTCGCCGAACACTACCTGGCGCTCTTTGCCATGAATCATGGTGAAAAGGTTATAGGGCCAGTGAGGAAGTCGTCTAGGCCTCTGGTAGCAGAGTGTCACCGCTGGTTCCGCAGCGAGCTTGTCGCCGATTTCATGCACAATGCTGTCGTCTACATTCCACACTACCATCGCATTTGCCACATATCCCAGTTTTTTGTGTTTAACAACGACTCCCAATCGCTTAATGACCTCGTCTTCCACCAGATCTGCGATGGCATCGATGACTTCCTGCTCGGTCGCTTCCAATTGCTCGGCAATTTGGGCGTACGGGCGCGGGCACAGTGGCAGACCGTCCTGGATGGTCTTTATCAACTGGTCTGTGCTGATTGCCATAGTTTGAATCCCAGGTCGATGTGGAAGTTCTTTTCCATGGGTAAGATCAATGCAGCGGCGCCACTTTGATCCTCTATCTCTCGAATGACCTCGTCCAGTCGCTGGGCCGATCTCGCGGTCACCACAAACCAAAGGTTATAGTAGTGTTCGCGCAAATAGTTATGATTAACCTCTTCGTAGCTATTAATTATTTCGGCGACGCTGTCGATCATATCCAGCGGTATAGCCAACGCGACCAGCGATGAAACACCCAGTAGAGAGTGATTCAGGACGGGGCCAATTCGGCTGATTAACCCCTCGTTTGAAAGCCGCCTAAATCGCTCGATTACCTCGTTTTCCGGCAAACCCAGTTGCCCACCAATTTCTTCATAGGGTCTGGCCAGAATGGGGAAACCCCTCTGGTAGTGCTGCAATAGCTTTTTATCAATTTCGTCGAGCATGTCACAAGCCTATCTTGTGTGCTCTTGCGGTAAAGAAAATGCCGCTGGGGCTCTTGACCTCCAGCGTTTTGATCAGCGCAAATGTGGCTGTGTCGTACACTTTGACCTTGCTTTCGTCCCTCACAGAGACCCAGATATGCTCCCCCCGCGGGGTGAATTCCATGTGCATAACGCCGGGTCCTGCTTCAATTTTCTTCACGACCTTCATCGCTTTGGTATCGACGACCTGTAACCATTTGTTCTCCGGGAAGGCAAAATTAACCCATATTTGCCTGGCATCTGGCCTGGCCATTGCAAACACGGGTTGACCGTGAAGTGGAATTTTATGAGCCAACTGCCACACTCCCTTGGAGGCCACCAGCAGTTGATTGCGACCGACAGCTGGCAGGAAGGCATGATCGTCGGCGAAAGCCCACCCCTCGAGGTGAGGCATTTTATATACGGGCAATTTCTCATCGCCTTTACCGTAGTCGGGCAGGATTATCTGTATGCCCCGCTCCGGATACCACAGGTCTAATAGGGCGATTCCGTCCTCGCCGAAAAGCCCCGCCATGTAGTAGCGACCATCTGGCGAAATCAGGCCGTCATAGGGCTGCCTCCCAACTTGCTCAAATTTCGTCACCTCTGGCGATGTGGGATTGTTCAGACTAATCTGCCAGATTTCACCTGCATCAAACAGGCTAAACAGCATCTTATTATCGGGGGCATCGACAAGACCAACGACCTTGGAGCCCTCGGGAAAGCTCTTTGTTTTTGCTGCAACGGTTGCCAGGGGCTGCAAATTGTCAGTAGAAAACAGTCTAACGCCACCCGGGGTGTAATTGGAGACGGCGATGACTTTGCCATCCTGTGAAATAGCGCCGCCAATGGCGTTTCCGGATTGAATGACTCGTGTCTCCAGGCGACCATTGAGCACATCAATTTTGCTGAGTCCACCATCCCGACCAAAAACAAAAGCAAACTGCTCATCTCGCGAGAACACAATGGATGCGTGCGACAGATCACCCAATCCCTCTACTCTACACAACACTTCCTGCCGGGATGAATTGACAATGACGACAGAGCCAGTGGCTCGTTCAATGATGAGACCGCGATCGCCAATGCCGACATTGCCGGGACATCCCGGTAACTCACCGGAATGGGCAACATGAGTTAGCAGGCTAAAACAAATCAGGGCTAGCAATCGCATTGTTTTCTACTTCCACTCTTCGTTGCGAAGCACATGGACCAGCCAGTGTATTTCGTTGTCATTTAAGAATCTCTCCCAGGGCGGCATGGGTGTGCCCGGCTGGCCCTCCTTTATAATCATAAACAGGAATTCATCCGGTTTCTGGGCGATATCCTGTGCCAGCAATGCGGGCCCAAGGCCGCCCTTTAATGTTAACCCATGGCATGATCCGCAGTCGGCTTTCAACAAATGCAGGAGTTCAGCCTGCCGGTCCAGAGAGGGCGGTTCAGTGCTTGCGGCACACGCCATCGTAGCCAATGTCATTGCCACAGTGAAAGGCAATGTCTTCATGTCATTTCCAAAGCGTCAAAATTATACATTATATATCGTGATAGAGCTTGGGTGTATAGGACTGATAAGCGATGTCCTGGGTGCGGTGTGCCCGCTTTCCTGAAATTGTACCTGGCAGCGTCAGGTGTTTTTTATTTGACGAGAGCCATCGGCAAGGCCACTATGGATGGCCTAGCCCTCCCAGAGACAAGGCAATGAAGGAATTACTCTGTGTACTTGGCCTGATGCTGGCGCTGCCGGTAACGGCGGCCACTGTGGTTTTGCATGAGGACAAACAGGTTGTAGTAGATACTGTTCTCGCCGATCCCAATGATCTCTGGGTAAGCCCTGCAAATCTCACCCGGATCAATGGCTTTGAGCTGAAGCCCGAGGGCGCCTGCCTCGATGATATTTGTGTGCCGGTAAAACAGGACGGTGACAGCGAGATGTTCGTCACGCGATCCGGGCAGCCGTGGTTCAGTGTCTCCGAATTGGCTCGACGACTGAACCAGGCTTACACGTTTGATCACGATGCGGCGGTGTGGAGTTTTTCCGAGATACCCGTCACTCGAAACCATCTGGTCGGGCAGCGCCTGGCTCCAGATTTTGAGCTGGCCGACTTGAGCGGCAAGCCGATTAAATTGTCTGCCTACAAGGACAAAAAAGTCATCCTGCTGACCTGGGCATCGTGGTGAGGATGCCGCTTTGACTTGCCAGGTTGGCAAGCCCTCTACCAGGACATCGACGACGATAATTTTGTACTGATTGCCGCCGCGCAGGACACAGGTGGCGCGGAGGTTGCTGGAATCTGGTACCAGCGTGCCAAGGCCTCTTACATTACCCTGGTGGATGAAAATCACACCATCAGTTCTCTGTTTAAACTGGTTAATGTACCCTCCGCCGTGTGGATTGATGAGAGCGGAAGAATCGTTCGAATTGACGAGGGCAGCTATGCCACGACCCACAAAATGGGCGACTTTGAATTTGGCCGCGACGACTACGCGCCCATGGTAAAAGATTGGGTAAAAAACGGCGAATCCTCGCAGTACGCAAAAGGCGATGCGGTACCGGATTTGACTCGCAGTTCTGACGACGCGCTGGCGGATGCGAATTTCAAGCTGGGTGTCTACTTTCACCGGCAGGGAAATGGCGAAAAGGCGGACCAATACTGGGGCGTTGCCCAGCAGTTGAACCCCGATAGCTGGAACTACCACCGGCAGGACTGGTCATTTACCCCCGAGCAGGCCCGTGGCAACTGGGCCAGGAAGGCCGGGGCACTGGGCGACAAGCCATATTACCGGCCCATCGTTGGGGTCGACGATTAGCTAGTGCCCATCGGGCTTCAGTCGATTCCCTTTATATAGGTAAGCGGCGTTTTGTAAACGCTGCGAGGCAGTTCTCCGGAGGCGACCACGTTCACTGCAACCCGGACCTGCAGTTGCTGTCGAATCATGTCTGCCACTTGATCTGCAAGCTGTGGGAAGCGGCTGGCATCAATACCCGGTCTGGCCTCCACATCCACCGGAATAGGCCGATCAAACCGAACCTGATCTTTGCTGTCCTTCCAGACCCTGATCTGTGGCAGCAGGCTATCGTTTAGCCTCTGTGCTACCAGATCGCGGATGGTTCCCGGAAATACATTCATGCCCTTGTAGATCAACATATCGTCGGTGCGACCAATGCAGCGCATTCTGGGGGAGGTTCGGCCGCAGTCACAGCGGGTGTCGATGATCTCTACGTGATCTCGGGAACGGTAGCGTAATACAGGCGTCGCCTGACGCCTGAATGTGGTGTATACCAATTCGCCATGGGCACCCGGCTGCCAGTCGATGCGATCTTCACTATCGGGGTCAATAAGTTCTATCGCAACATACTTCTGTGCATTGAAATGCATGCCATCCTGACATTCACACTCCGACCACATCGCCGACAGTACATCTCCCAGCCCCATGACTTCACGAATCTGCTCGGTCCCCATTCCTCTTGCTATCTTTGCGCGGATTTCGGGTTGGCCCAGCCCGGGCTCCCCTCCACTGATGAACTTTTCCAGTGTGATGTCTTTAGCATCTGAATTTCCCTGCTCGACCAGCTCCGCAAGGTAGCTACCAAAGGAGGTGGTTGCCAGTATGGTGTTTAATTTCAAGCGGCCTATTTCCTTGAGGATGCGCTCAGTAGGAAAGCCGCCGAGCCAGAAAGTCGTTGCTCCAATTGCCCTGAATCCGTCGGCATAAGGGAGACCGCCCGCCACACCGGGCAATCCTACCAGGTGTGCAATGGAATCAGTGGGCCGCAGTCCAGCGGTAAAGAACGTATTGGCAATGGCATCGGTCCAGTCTCTCAGGTCGTCGCGAGTCAGTGCGTAGTACATGGGGGCGCCGGTGGTACCCGAGGAGGAAACCGCCTGCACGATGTCCTCGGATAGGGCCGATTGATTGTTGCCAAATGTCAGGTCGGTGGCGCAGTCCGTCACCGCGTTTCTCAGATCCAATTTGGTGGTGAAAGGCAGGCGGGCGAGGTCGTTTATATCCCGAAGGGGCCTATGTGCTATGCCTTCGAGCAAGCCGTCATACATGATCGAGCGACCGACAAGCGAGGAGACAAAGTCGGTGATTTGGCCAGTTTGCCATTGCTCGAGCTCTGCCCATGGCAAGGTTTCAAGTTCTTTGTTCCAGTAATTATTCTGCATATGCCTCTATACTCTTGCATAGATCCAAACAAGGGCCTGGTTAGTCCTCCTCGGGATCTACAAAAAAAGACCGGCTTTCCTTGACTTTATCAATAATGAAAGAGGATTTTATACTCTGTATGCCCTTGATCATGGCAAGCTTATCGTTCATGAAATCCCCGTAGGACTTGAGGTCTTTGGTGACCACCTTCAAGTGGAAGTCGGTGGCACCTGCAACCTGATAGCACTCGACGACCTCTTCGAATCCCGCAAACTTTTCCTTGGCATCTTCAAGTGAAGAGGGGTTGCTCAGGCTCAGGTTGATATTCACCACGGCGGTTGTCAGGTAGCCGATTTTCTCCGGGTTCAGCAACGCCGTAAACTGCGAGATAACGCCGGATCGCTCCAATCGCTTTACTCTTTCGAGCGTCGCCGGGGCAGAAATTCCAACGAGATTGGACAATTTCGAGTTGGTAATTTTTCCGTTGTCCTGGATCAGGCGTAGGATGTGTTTATCAATTTTATCGAGCACTTTATCTACACCCCTTTCACCAGGCCAAGTGACCACATTGTCATAACAGCAGGTGCGCGTACTGGTCGCGGACCAATGGCATTAACTCGGTAAATGTCTCATCTATTTTTGCAATGAGAAAATCAATTTCCTCACCCGTCATTACCGTTGTTAGTATCAGTAAGCCCCTGGGTATTGAAAAAATGCCCTTGTTCAGCAACGACAAATGCAGTAAGTCGTGCAGCTGAGTCACTGACTTTGCTACTTGATCGACGCTGGTTACCGGCTCGTTGACAAAGTGGATGTTGAGCAGGGAGCCGATTTGATTACATTGAATATTCAATCCGTTGTTGCTGGCGGACTCCATGATGCCTCGCTGCAGTGATTCGCCAAGTTGGTTGACGTGGGAAACTGCATCTTCGTCATATTTTTTCACCGCGGCAATTCCGGCCTGCATTACGGTTTCGTAGCCGTTAAAAGTGCCGGAGTGATAGAGGGGTTCAGAGGTGCTCTCGTGGCAAAAAATGTTCATTATTTCAGTTTTTCCACCCAACACGCCGATCGGTAAGCCACCTCCAACCAGCTTGCCAACGGTTGTCAGGTCGGGGGTTACGCCGAACAGTTTTTGACAGCCGCCGGTGTTGACGCGGAGTGAAAATATCTCGTCAAAAATTAATAGCACGCCCTGTGCCGCCGTAACTGCCCTGACGTGTTCAAGATAGCCCTCTGCAGGTAACACGATACCGCCAGCCCCCAGGAAAGGCTCCATAATGACGGCGGCGAGGTGTGAAGCGTTTTCACTGACCGCGTTTTCAATGGCATCAAAATCGTTAAACGGCACCTCGATAATGTCGGCGGTCATGCCCGCGGGAATGCCCGCGGTAACTACACCTTTCTGGGTTGATGCGGCCACGCAATCGTGGGTCCCATGAAAGCCACCTGACATCTTGATAATCTTGTCTTTTCCCGTGTAGGCGCGAGCCGTTCGCAGGGCGAACAGCGTCGCCTCGGTGCCCGAGTTCAGAAACCGGAGCTTTTCAAGCCCGGGAACCCTGTCGCATAACAGCTTTGCCAGCTCGTATTGCCCGAGTGTTGGCGCAGAGTATTGGGAGCCTTTCGCTATGCCGGCCTGTACGGCACCGACTATTGCGGGGTCGCCGTGGCCGTGGACAAGCGCTCCATAGGCATTGGTGACGTCGAACAGCTTATGGCCCTCGGGGGTAAACACATAGGCGCCCTGGCCGTAGTCGATGTGAATCGGATAAGGTTTGAAATAGCTTAAGCTTCGCGTGGCCCCGCCGGGAATGAACTGCAGTATCTTATCGTGGTGCTGCTTCGAGATCGGAAACCGTTCACGGTATAAGTCGACAATCTGCTTTTCAATGTCAGTCGCTGCCACGCTAGCTACCACTTACATCAGAAACAACCAGCAGTTCGCCCAGCTCTTGCTCTATTTTCTGAACAAATTCGCCAGACTCAATTCTGCCTTTCAGTATTTCCAGCTCATCCACATACACCTTATCGACATCGAGGTAGGGGATTGTTTCGCGAACCGCATCGTACATGATTTTGCCGGCGCGGCTGAGTTTGTCCACGCCCCTGATGTCCGCGGCCTGGGCGGCGCACAGCAGTTCAAAGGAGAGTATGTGGTTGGTATTGTCTACGATCTCTCTGGTTTTTCTGCCGGCGATTAGTCCAAAGCTGACAACATCCTGGAAGTTTGCAGTGGTTGGAATGGACTGTATGGACGCCGGGACCGCCAGTGTTCTGTTTTCCGCCACTAAAGAGGCCGTCATGAACTGACCGCCCATAAATCCCATTCGCACACCCGTATCTTCGCGACACAGAAACGGAGGCAGCCCTGTGCTGCTATTGACGTCCATAAAACGATCGACTCTTCTATCGCTGATGACGCCGACATTCACCATTGAAATACCAAGACAGTCCATGGCAAAGGAAATGGGCTGCCCGTGAAAATGGCCATTGTGGATAAATGTGTCGAACTCGGTAAATATCAGCGGGTTGTCGTTGCTGGAATTTATTTCCCGGGTCAGGACTTCCAGGGCCTGGTGGGCGGCTTCTTTGGTCGGACCAATGTACTGGGGGGTGCAGCGAATCGAGTAGGCGTCTTCGACCGGAATGTCGGCGACGGTAATCCCGTCGTGTTTTTTCAGTACCGCTTGCAGTTCCAGCGACAGTTCCTGCTCGTCAATGGCCATGCCACTGCCACAGAGCAGCTTGCTGATATTGGACGCTGTGGCGTATTGCCCCGGGTGGAACTTCTGCTCGTGAACCCTGAGGTCGAAGGGGTTTACTCGTCCCAGCAAGGTTTCAATGGAGAATGCTGCGATGATATCCGATGTTTTCAGGGTAGTGATTGCCTCGGTGACCACAGTGGACGCAAGACCCACCATCCCCGAGGTCCCGTTAATCAGCGATAATCCTTCCTTGGCATTCAGGTGCATAAGGCTCACACCCGCTGCCGCCATGGCTTCGCTGCCCGGCATTTCCTGGTCGTTGAATCGGGCCTTCCACTCTCCAATGGCGACTGCTGCTATACACCCAAGCGGGCCCAGGTCGCCGCTGGTGCCCAGAGAACCCTTGCGCGGTACAACGGGGTATACGTGGTTGTTAATCATCTGCAGGTAGATGTTGAGGTTCTCTTCCTTGATGCCGGAGTAGCCACGGCACAGAGAGTTGGCGCGCGCGATCATGAATGTCCGAACCAGGTCATCCTCAAACGGTTTTCCCACCTGGGTGGTAATGGCTCTTACAAGATTGTTCTGGAATTCATTGTCTCTGTCTTTGGGCAAGAGGTGATCAACCAGGCCGCCACAACTGGTGTTGACGCCGTATATACACCGCTCTTCCTGGGCCCAGGTTTCCACCAGTTTTCTGCAGTCGCGAATTTTGGGCCAGTTCTGTGGATCGATTTCGACGGTAATGTTCGAATCCTGACCCGCTTGCACCAGTTCCTCGACGGTGAGTGAATAACCGTCCAGAACAAGCGTGCTACCTGTGATTGGCATACTGCTGTCTCCTTAGCTGGGGCTGCGTTTGAAAGCGTGAGTGCATAGGTTCGCGAGGCACTAGGCGGCAACCAAACGCGGTAATTGGCGTTCGTAGTTTATAGGTCTACCCTAATCCAATGGTGTTGGAAGTCAAGCGCTCAATGATCAAATATTAGGTTTGGCTAGGCCCAAATGTAATATATAGGCCATACGAAAGAGCTAAATAGATATAAAATTAGGTAATCGCGGGCTATGTCTTACTAAAAATAAATTGCCGATCTCCTGAGGAAGGCCTGACGGCGGGCCCCCGGACAGGCACGTCCTAATACCGCTTGACCCTCTCGAATGCACGATCGGGCCTGAATTCCTGCAATCGCTCGACGGTGGTGTTTGTCATCAGCTCGTGTGACGCGAGTTGGCCGACGATGGGGGCGAGCGAGACGCCGCTGTGCATGATCGCCAGGTAGACGTCGGGTCGGGTGGGTGATATTCCAAGTACCGGATGGCCATCCAGTGGCATGGGGCGCCAACCAATATACACGTGCTCG
>JABHWT010000088.1 GCA_018657645.1 Halieaceae bacterium
CTCTTCCACAGGGTTTTCACATACCCGGGTCACTAGCCCCAGCTCCCTGGCTTCATCGGCTTCAATGATGCGGTTGGTATAAGTCAATTCTCGGGCCACATCGTCGCCCACCAGTTTCTGTAGAAAGGGTGTCGCCCCCATGTCCGGTACCAGACCCCATTTCATTTCCATAATAGATAATCGGGTTCCCGGTGCCGCATAGCGCATGTCCGCACCCACGGTCAATTGGCAGCCTCCGCCAAAGGCCACGCCGTGAATAGCGGCAATAACCGGTACCGGCAGCTCACGCCAAACCCAGGTAATATACTGCGGGCGATTGGCCAGTCCGTGTGTGCGCCGCTCCAGCCGTCCAGGCCCATCACTCGCAGCCTTGGCAAGTTCCACAGTCTTCCCTTCCGCCATACTGGCGAAGCTCCCCATGTCCAGACCGGCACAAAAGGCCCGTCCCTCCCCGGAGAGCACCACTGCGCGAACCGTCTCGTCCTCCTTTAATTGATCACCGGCCGCTGCCAGGGCGGTAAACATGGCGTCGTCCAGGGCATTCATCTTGTCGGCTCGGTTCAATCGAACATGTGCAACATGATCCTGAATATCGATAATGACTCTGTTTTCCAAAGCGTCCTCCTGTTCCCCGTGGGGTGTTTGCAGTTCCAGAGGCATTAAACGGTTTCCTAACGGGAAAGTACAGCGTAGCTCCCTTTCAACTCAATTGGTGTCCATCCAGAAACGCTACTTTTTCACTAGACATTGGAGGCGGCCGCAAAGGTTAGCTATTTTGGACACAATCGCCCGGTCTTCGGCTTCCCTCGCTACAGCCAGTTTTCACGGGCCCACCTTGACGCGCGTCCCTGCGCGGCAAGGCTCTACGGCACATCCATGTGCCTACAACCCCTGAAAACAGGCCTCCGCTCGGCGAGCTCAAATGTGTCCAAAACAGCTAACCTTTGCAGCCTACGCATTGAGCCCAGTGGTTTCGGTAAAAGTCGATCGATGATGATGCCCATCAGGACCGTCTGCAGCAAGGATGCTGCAGCCGAACCCCCAGGGATGGGTTTACGGTGTGTCCTGAGGGGCATCATCATTGATCGACGCCACCATACTTATTGAAGACTACAATACAAAGGGTTTCATCGAGTTTTGGTGGCGCAATTTCCCTAGGCCGTATGAATTCCTTGCCAGCGCATCCCGTTTTAGTTGAAATGGGCACTTGTTGGCCTGCACCGAAACAATAAGGAGTGCCGCAATCGCGACGACCGAACAGCAAAATGCAAGCGCCCTACACGAACTGGTAGCCAATCAGGCCGCGCTTCGTCCCCATGCAACCGCTCTGCTGTGGCAGGGAGAGGCCATTGACTACGCAACATTCGACAGGCGGATTGCCCGGGTGGCCGCCACAATAGCGGGCAACGGACAGCCCGGTGAACGGGTAGCAATACTGGCCTGGAACTGCCCCGAATTCGTCGAACTTTTATATGCGGTGCCTGCCGCGGGCAGGATTGTGGTCCCTCTCAATGCCCGTCTGGCACCGGCTGAACTGGCTTATCAACTCGCCCAGGCCGGCGTGAGCATCCTGATTGGCGACGAGTTATTGCTGCGGCCACTGGTGGTGCACCCCGCATTACCGCCCGGTCTGTCAATAATCAATCTGGGACAGGAGTACGAACACTGGCTTTCAAACACCAGGTCCTCGGAACTGCCTGGATCCCAAGAAACTGACCCGGCGTGGATCCTCTACACTTCGGGCACTACCGGTAAACCCAAAGGCGCGGTGTTAAGTCACCAATCATTATTAGCTGGCCTGGTCTCTGCCGCGCAAGGCAGACCGGTGCGCCCCGATGACATATACCTCTATCCCTTCCCCTTGTTTCACGTGGCTGCACACAATGTGCTGTTACAACACCAATACGGCGCTGCCGTGGTGTTGCTTGAGTCCTTTAGCCCAGCGTCAACCCTGGCCTGTTGTCGGGACTACGCGGTCACCTCGCTGTCCCTGGCCCCCACTATGATAGCCATGCTAGTGGATTATCCGGCTTTCAGGGCTGAAGACCTGGCCTCAGTCCATACTATTGGCTACGGTGCTTCGTCAATGCCCGAGACATTGTTACGCCGTGTGCTCGATACAACCCTCGCGGGCATGAGCCAGAGTTACGGCATGACCGAATTATCCGGCAGTATTGCCTTTCTGAGCGCCAACGATCACCGTCTGGCCCTTAGCCACAAGCCGAAGTTGCTTAAATCGGTGGGGCGTCCGCTAGATCATATTCAGATTAAAATAGTAGACGCCGATGGTGCCATCTGCCCACCCGGTGAGCCCGGTGAGATTTTGGTTGAGGCAGCTCAGTGCATGCTGGGCTACTGGGAGCAACCCGCAGCCACCGCCGATGCATTACTCGACGGCTGGCTGCACACAGGCGACATGGGCTATTTTGATACCGCCGGCTATTTGTTTATCGTCGACCGCAAGAAAGACATGATCATCAGCGGTGGCGAGAACATTGCCTCTCGCGAGGTAGAAGAAGTTCTCCGCCAACATGCGACCGTCGCCGACGTCGCCGTTGTCGGCATGCCCCACCCAAAATGGGGTGAGGCCGTTTGCGCTGTGGTGGTGCGAAAACAGCCTACCGACTCCAACACGCTCGAACGCCATTGCAGGCAACTGTTGGCCGGATACAAAACACCCAAACGCTTTGTCTTTGTAGACAACCTCCCAGTTAACGCCAGCGGCAAGGTAGATAAAAGACAGCTACGCCAACTGATAGAGCACACGCCACCGCACCCTGCGTAACCCCCTAAATGGGGCCACCCGCGAGAGCTCACCACCCGGCCATCCAGAATCGGCCTATCGCAACTGGCGGCCGATCTTCAAAGCGCGGACACAATGAGCAACAATTCGGCAACTTCGGTTAGCATCGCTCAAACAAACCCGCGGCGCCCATTCCACCGCCGATGCACATACTAACGATGCCGTACTTCTTTTCACGCCGCTTCAGTTCCCGCAGTAAATGCCCGGTGAGTCGGGCTCCGGTCATTCCAAAAGGGTGGCCAATGGAGATGGAGCCGCCGTTTACATTGTATATTTCGGGATCGATCTCAAGCCGGTCTCTGGAGTAGAGGCACTGTGAGGCAAACGCCTCATTGAGCTCCACCAGATCGATATCACCCATATTAAGGCCCGTGGCCTTAAGCAGTTTTGGAATGGCGAAAACAGGTCCAATGCCCATTTCATCGGGCTCGCATCCGGCCACCGTAAATCCACGAAAATAACCCATGGGTTCCAGCCCCAGCTGACTGGCTCGATCGGCGCTCATGACGATGCACATGGCCGCCCCGTCTGACAACTGCGAGGAGTTCCCCGCGGTAACCGAACCATTTTCCTTGTCAAAAACCGGGTTGAGACTCGCCAGACCCTCCAGAGTCGTACCGGGGCGATTGCACTCATCTCGATCAACAATTCCTGTCACCACACTTTCCTCGCCGGTTTGTTTGTCGGTCTTCTTCCACTGGACTTCCATCGGCACAATCTCATCGGCATACAGGCCAGCCTCCTGGGCCGCAGCCGTTCTTATCTGGCTCTGAAGAGAAAAAGCATCTTGCTGCTCTCTTGTTATGTTATAACGTTTTGCAACCACTTCTGCGGTATCGCCCATTGCCATGAACAAATCAGGTTTATTAGCAACAACCCACGGGTTGGGATCAGCTTTGCCCGGCGTCGCCCTGGCAGAGCCGGTTATGGACTCCACACCACCGGCAAAAATGATATCGGAGCAGCCGCTCCCCACCTGGTTGGCTGCAACCGCGATAGAGTTAAGCCCTGACGAACAGGCCCGGCTAATCGTAGTCCCGGCAACGTCTACCCCCAGATTCGAAATCACCGTCGCCGCCCTGGCGATGTTGCCAGCCTGCTCACCGGTTTGCCCTGCGGCACCCACCACGACATCTTCTACTGCCTGCGGATCAATGCCTGGATTTCTCTGCAATAACGCATTGATCAGGTGGGCCAGCATGTCGTCGGACCGGGTGAGATTGAAGGTCCCCCGATGAGATTTGGCCAGGCCAGTTCTAATACAATCGATAATAACGACGTCTCTCATTTTTCCTCTCCGTTGGTGGATTTAGCTCGGCGCCAGTGAGCGCGCGAACAGATTAACAAGTTTTACTAATCCAGTGCCAGTGGTATCCTCGTTCAGAGGTGCCCTAGCCTGTATTAACCTTGCCACTACCCCGTAACACCCGAGGAGCCCCGATACATGAATATTGATTTTTCCGAGCAGGAATTGGCCTTTCAAGCTGAAGTTCGTGCGTTTCTGCAAGCCGAGCTGCCCGCCCAGACCAGTGAAAAAGTAAAGCAGGGCCTACGTCCGAGCAAGGAGCAAACCGTGGCCTGGCAAAAAATTCTTCACAAAAAAGGCTGGATGGCCCCTAATTGGCCGGTCGAATACGGTGGCACTGGCTGGAACTCAACCCAGCGATTTATCTGGGAAACTGAGCGCACAGCCTTCGGTGCGCCAGAGGTCGTGGCGTTCGGAGTGAAAATGGTGGCCCCGGTCATCTATACCTACGGAAATGAAGAGCAAAAACAGCGGTTTCTACCCGATATTATCCAGAGCAATGTCTGGTGGTGCCAGGGTTACTCCGAACCCAATGCCGGCTCCGACCTGGCCTCCCTCAGAACCGCCGCCGTCCAAGACGGCGACGATTACGTCGTCAATGGCACCAAGACCTGGACCACGCTGGGTCAGTATGCCGACTGGATTTTCTGTTTGGTGCGAACGGGTGGCCCCGACATGAAAAATCAGGAAGCGATATCCTTCCTGCTGATCGACATGAAAACCCCCGGGATCACCGTCTCACCCATCTATCTGCTCGATGGCACACCGGAAGTTAACGAGGTGCACTTTGACAACGTGAGAGTGCCGGTAACTAACCGGATCGGAGAGGAAAACAAAGGCTGGACCTATGCCAAATATCTACTGACCCACGAGCGCACCGGTACGGCCCGGGTAGCCGGTTCCAAGCAGCGCCTGACAGCACTAAAGGCCAAAGCGGCAAATACTGGTGACGGAGGCCAGGTACTGAGTGAGAACCCGGCCTGGCAGCAAAAGGTAGCCGAGGTCGAAATCGAGTTACTGGCATTGGAATACACCGAACTACGCACTCTGGCGGCAGTGAGTACCGGCAAAGCTCCCGGGCCTGAATCCTCAATGCTCAAACTCATCGGCACCGAAGTACAACAGGCCATAGATGAACTTAACGTCGAAATGGCAGGCTATTATGGATTGCCCTTTGTCCCGGAGCAGTTAGACGACGACTACGATGGCCTGATGATTGGCCCCGAACTGGCGGCCAATAGCGCCCCGGCCTATTTCAATAACCGCAAAGCAACAATCTACGGCGGCAGTAATGAAATCCAAACCAACATTATTTGCAAGGCCATATTGGGTCTGTAAGGAGATACAACATGGACTTTTCCTATAGTGAAGAGCAGCAAATGCTGCGCGATAGTATCGGCAAATTTATTTCCCAGGACTACGACTTCGATAGCCGTCGGGCTATTGTCGATAGTGACACCGGCTACAGTATGGAGCACTGGAAAACATTTGCCGAATTGGGCTGGCTAACAGTCCCCTTCAAGGAGACCGATGGTGGTTTTGGTGGCAGCGCGGTGGACTTGATGGTGGTGATGGAGGAATTTGGCAAGGGCCTGCTGGTCGAGCCATTCCTGGCCAATACGGTGCTCGCTGGTACTGGTTTGAGCGAAGCAGCCAACGAACAGCAAAAACAGACCTTGCTCCAGCCACTGATGGAGGGCAACCTGCAATTGGCCTTTGCTTTTGCAGAGCCCCAAAGCCGCTATCAGCTGGCAGATGTACAATGTAGCGGCCAGATTGAAGACAACCAGATTGTGATCAATGGCCACAAGGCTGTGGTATTGAACGGAGAGGCTGCCGATAAGTTGCTGGTATCAGTACGCACCTCGGGCCAGACAACAGAGCGCCATGGCATTAGCTTGATAGTAGTCGATGCAGACAGCGCCGGCATTAGCCACCGCGCGTACACCAACGTGGACGGCCATCGTGCCGCCGATATCTGGTTTGACCAGGTCACTGTGCCAGTGTCAAATCTGCTGGGCGAGGCGGATAAGGCGATTGAGATAATTGAGATGGTCATTGATAGAGCGGCCCTGGCGGTGTGTGCAGAAGCCGTCGGTGCCATGCAAATATCGCTGGAACGAACGGTCGAATACACCAAGATTCGAAAGCAATTTGGCGTGACCCTCGCGAGTTTCCAGGCTCTGCAGCACAGAATGGCCAGAATGTTTATGGAGGTTGAACAGGCCAGGTCCATTCTACTGATGGCAGCCATGGAAATGGACCGCCTGGATGGCCGGGCGCCCAGAGCGCTGTCGGCAGCCAAAAGCCGTATCGGTAAAGCGGCGCGCAAAGTGGGCCAGGAATCAATACAGATTCACGGCGGCGTCGGCGTAACCGATGAACTGGACGTGGGACACTACTTCAAGCGTCTTACCACTATCCAGTATCAGTTTGGCAGTACCGACTTTCACACCGCGCGTTTTGCCGGTTCTTGAACCTATGCCAGTGACAGACCAGGCCCAAAGAGGACAGGTCCGCGCAGATTTTCAAGCAACTTTAGATGTCGGCCGGCGAGCAAGGCCCTCACTGCAATAGGCGAGTTAACAAAGTGTAGTGCCGGTTTTCATAAAACCCCATCGGGAATGCGGAAAAGCGACATCACTCAATCAGTGCTAAACTAGTACCGGGAGAACGGATATCTCTGCGTAGTTCACAAACTTCACAAAGGACTAGTAAGCACATTGGATCTCCACATGACCAATTCGACAGCCTGGGAATCGGAGCTTGAGCTGTGGCGTAAACTGGTGGTCGAACGCTTGATCAGGTTCTTCATTCTTCCGACCACGGTCCTGGTAATTATCGCCAAATATTTTGAAGCGTCGCCAGCTCCCTGGAGTCTTGTCCTTTTCTGCTGTGCCGCGCTGATTATATTGAGCTTTGTGCCACAAATACCACCACGAGCAAGGTCTATTGGACTGTGCGTGACAATATTCATAATGGGGGTATCCGTTGCCCTGGTGTATGGCATCCCCTCCGCGAGCCGGCTTTATTTGGCGATGGCAGTCATCCTGGCTGGAATTTTCATCAGCACTCGAGCCGGCGTACTCTTTATGCTCTGCTCTGTTGTTGCACTCGCAGTATGCGGCTGGTTGATTGTCACAGGAATATTTACGCCTGTTCCCCAAGCAATGCCTCGATCAGGCGAGCCTGCTACCTGGGTCTTGTTCATATTAATTTATCTATTTTCTATTGGTCCAACGCTGACAGTAGTACTGTTTCTGATTCAGCGCTTGCAAACAAACTTCGAGAAAATGAATCAGCTGCTAGAGGAAACTCAAACGGCCAGCGACGCCGCTACCGTGAGCTCCAGAAATTTCGAGACTCTGGCCAATAATTCAACCGACGTGATATGGACCTCTGACCTCAATCTGAAAATGACTTATATGAGTCCGTCGGTAGAGAGGATCAGAGGGTTCACAGTAGACGAGCTACTGGCCATGGACCGTGGCGGCCACTTCGATAAGGAAACTGCGGCCTTTTTCACATCCGTACTGGAAGCTGAACTGGAAAACGACGAGAACCTTGCCCCCGATCGCTCTAGTCGATTTGAGTCAAAGCTTCTGTGTAAGGATGGAAGCTTACTGGACGTCGAGATCGTCGTCGGCTTTCTTCGAGACTCTGCCGGAAAGCCATCGGGACTGGTGGGAGTTACCCGGGATATCTCTGAAAGAAAGCAATTAGACGCTGCAATGGAATCTGTATTGCAGGGTACCCGGCGAACAACTGGAAGCGATTTTTTCAAATCCCTGGTGGAAAACCTGGCCAGAGTACTGGAGGTCAACTCTGTGCTACTGGGCGAATTGAGAAACAATGACACAATTCACACCCTGGCGGTATGGATAGACGGCGTTGTTGTCGACAATATCTCTTATCTTGCCGAGGGTACGCCCAGCGCCCGAATTGTTGAGCAAGGCGCTCTGGCCTTTACCGGTAATATCCAGCAGCACTTCCCCGATGACAAGAATTTAATCGACGCAGGCATGGAGAGTTGTATTGGTGTTCCCCTGATCGGTTCAAATGACGAGGTCGTAGGTGTCCTGCTTTGCATGGACAAAAAGCCGATAGTCAAACAGCAGTTGGTAGAGAGACTTATTGGAATCTTCGCGTCCTACGCCGAGGGCGAACTGGCAAAAAGGGCCGCCGAGCGCAGTCAGGAATCTATTCGGACACAACTGATACAATCGCAAAAGCTCGAGTCCGTGGGTCAACTCGCGGGGGGCATTGCCCACGACTTCAATAATTTACTGGTTGTCATTCAGGGGTATATTGACCTGGCCAGTGACGGTCATTCCGAGAACCCACAATTACGTAATTACCACCGCGAGATCCGCAAAGCAGCAGATCGCGCGGCGGCCTTAACACGCCAATTACTGTCTTTCAGTCGCCGTCAAATCCTGCAGATCAAGCCACTGGACCTGAACGAACTGGTCACCGGTATTGGCGGCTTATTGAGCCGATTACTGCCAGAGTATATTGAACAGGAGTTTATTCCCGGTGCCGGATTAGGCATTATCGAGGGCGACCCGGGACAACTGGAGCAAGCAATCGTAAATCTCGCAGTCAACGCCCGGGATGCCATGCCTAACGGTGGCAAACTGACGATTGAGACCGAAAATGTTCTGATCGACCAGAGCTTTGTCGACTCCCACTCCTGGGCCAGAGTGGGTCGCTTTGTATTGCTGAGAGTTGCAGACACAGGCATTGGTATTTCCACCGATATGCAGCAACGCATATTTGAACCCTTCTTCACCACCAAGCCCGAAGGCGAAGGCACGGGACTGGGGCTGTCAGTTTATTTTGGTGTGGTGACTCAACACCACGGCTTTGCCAACCTGTACAGCGAGCCGGGAAAAGGCTCTGAATTTCGCACCTACCTTCCAATTGTCGAACGTAAAATCGCCTCGGTGGAGAAAAAACTGCAGGCGGGTGTCAGCCGTGGCTCCGAAACACTATTACTGGTGGAGGATGAACCGCAAATTCTGACCCTGGCGGAGACCTTCCTGACGCGGGCCGGCTACACGGTGATAAGCGCAGTCGATGGCGAATCCGCCATCGAAGAATTTAAAGCCCACAGAGCCGACCTGTCGCTGGTGGTTCTCGATGTTGTTCTTCCCCGAATGGGTGGTCGCGAAGTGCGGGACATCATCCACAAAGCCTGTCCTGAGATGCCGGTTCTGTTTACAAGTGGTTATTCCGCAGATGGGATTCACACCAACTTTACACTGCAGGAGGACCTTGAGCTTCTGCAGAAGCCCTATAGCCGAAATGACCTGTTACGCAAAATTAGAGAAATGATTGACTCGCTAGATCCCAGCGGCGATTGACACCGGATGCGTAACGAATATACCAAGTTAATACTACCGACGGCTTGCTCCATACTGTATGAAACACTTTAGACGAGATTGCAAATGATAAATGCCCAGGCACTAATGCCAGAGATCGACTTTGCCTACAACGAGGTTCCAAACCTACACGAGATCCTCGACCAACTCCGCGAGCAGGGGCCTGTAGTCCCCGTTACTTACCACAAGGAAACAGTATGGCTGATTAGCGGTTTCGAGGAGCTGAAGCAGGCTTTTTCTGACGAAGTTCATTTTGAAGGCTCCACCGCCTATAAGATTCACTCAGAGCCTTCGATGGGTAAGACCATACAGACCATGTCCGGGGATCAGCACCGCGTTAACAGGGCTCTGGTATCGCGACCTTTTTTCCCCAAACAAGTGCGACAGGCTGTGGAGGAGTTGCTGGTTCCCGTTGCCTGTGAATTGCTGGACCGAATCGAAGGCCAGGAACAGGTCGATCTTGTAGAGGCGTTTGCTCGCCCCTATCCCTTTACTGTCATCACCCGCATGCTGGGTATTCCCGTTAACGACGAGAGCAAATTGCTGGCCTGGGCGTTAAAGCTAATAGACTATCCATGGGACCCGGTGGGAGCTGTACAAGCTCGAGATGATTTTGCCAACTACATGAGGCCCATTGTAAATGAGCGACGAGCCAACCCCGGCGGTGACATTATATCGACATTGTCCCAGGCCGAATTCGAGGGAAAACGACTCTCGGATGAAGAGATTTTTTCTTTTCTGAGATTATTATTCCCGGCGGGATCAGACACAACGTTCAAGGTGGGTGGCAGCCTGTTTTACGCAGTCCTCTCGGACCCGACCATCCGCGCCCAGGCCCTGCAAAGCGACGCCGCCCGGGAGGCCATAGTTCAGGAAGCGCTACGCTGGCAGCCACCAACGGCCCTTCTTCCCCGCATGTGCAGCAAAGATACTGAACTCGGTGGGGTCTCGATATCTCAGGGAGACTGGGTACTATTCGGTATAACGGCGGCTAACAGCGACCCCAGCGTATTCCATAAACCGAGAGACTTTAACCCGCAACGGGAGGACAGGAATCTGGCCTTTGGCCACGGTGAGCATTTTTGTCTGGGCAGTCACCTGGCACGAAAAGAACTGGAAGTGGCCCTCGAGCAAATACTAAAACGTTTCCCCGACATGACCTTGGCCGAAGACAAGAACGTGGGGTTTAGTGGTGGTGTGCTGCGCGGCACTCCCGAGCTATGGGTTTGTCCGCAGGGATAAAATCGGGGCAAGCCGTCTGATTTCAGAGGGGGAAAAAGCGGAGTTTATATGCCAATAAATGAGCATTTTGAGCCTGGAAACAACAAAGTAATGTACAGCCAGAGGGTTTTTCAACACGCTGCTAGCCATCAACCTTCCTTTGGTATGTTATAGCGCTGCCTGTAGCGAGCAAAAGCTTCCTCGGCCTCTACCGGGTCAATACCGAAATCCTTCAGTGCATAGTCATGATCGCCTCGCTTCCCCTGGGGGTTTTTAAGCATCCACTGGTATATATTCCGACTAACGGTTTCGGGAAATTCCATGTCCATAAAAGCATAGATTTCGCTCATAACAGGCAATGGAGATTTGAGCAGCGCATAGTAGTCAACATCCTGTATGATTTCGCGGTTCGCTGCGCTGAACTCCAGCAGACTTTTCACATGCGCTGTCACAAAGGACAGCATTTGTCGCCCGATTTCCCTCTTGTTGACCTGCTCGCTGCGGCTACTGCGGAAATTGAAAGTCAGATCGCACAGCGATGCCAGGGTTTTTACAGGGTCGCGATGAGTGATTACAAAACGTACGTCTTTATGCACCCTACTGATGGCATTCAGCGCCAACAAATGATTAGGATACTTCAGTACCCATCTACGTGGTGGCGTGCGCCACTGCAGCAATTGCAGCTGAGTTCTGTGGTACTCATAGCTACTGACAAAATTGCCCTGTCGGACTATCCAGTCATAGTAGTCCGGAACATTCAGGTAGTTGAAAAACCCGACCTGGTTAAAATCATTACTCAATAATTGTGTGCATTCGTCGGGCCCCTCCACGTC
>JABHWT010000465.1 GCA_018657645.1 Halieaceae bacterium
ACCGCTCAGCTGCCTATGCGGGGCGTTACGTGGCCAAAAACATTGTCGCCGCAGGCCTGGCCGATCGCTGCGAAATCCAGATTTCCTACGCTATCGGCGTCGCCGAGCCGACCTCAGTTGCGGTTAACAGCTTTGGCACCGGGAAGCTTGACGATGACAGAATTGCCCAGTTGGTCAAAGACAACTTCGAACTTAGACCCAAGGGGCTGGTGGAAATGCTCGATCTGAAGCGGCCTATTTACTGTAAAACAGCGGCCTACGGTCATTTCGGCCGCGAGGATGAAGACTTTACCTGGGAGAAAACCGACAAAGCGGATTTATTGAGGAGCGCTTTGTAGAACCTGTTCCAGGTTAAAATACCCTTTTAACTACACAGCAAGGCAAGCAACCAGGCCCCGGGGCCGAGGAAAGAGACATGAGCACAGCAGAGCAAGTTGCAACATCGGCAGACTTCAAGGTTGCCGATATTAGTCTGGCCGATTGGGGCCGACGAGAACTGACGATCGCCGAGTCTGAAATGCCGGCGCTAATGGCTATGCGGGCAAAATACAGCCCCGGCAAACCGCTGTCCGGTGCCAGAATTCTGGGCTGTATTCACATGACCATCCAGACCGGTGTCCTGATTGAAACGCTGGTGGCGCTGGGGGCGGAAGTACGCTGGTCCTCCTGTAATATCTTTTCTACGCAGGACCACGCCGCCGCAGCGATTGCCGCTGCCGGGGTTCCGGTCTATGCCTGGAAGGGGGAAACCGAGGAGGAGTATGACTGGTGCCTGGAGCAAACCATCCTCAAGGACGGCAGCCCCTGGGCAGCCAATATGGTGTTGGATGACGGTGGTGACCTCACCGCCATGCTGCACGATAAATACCCGGAAATGCTGGATCACATTCACGGTATTACCGAGGAAACCACCACCGGCGTCCACCGGCTGGAGGAAATGTTGAGCAATGGCACGCTGAAAGTCCCAGCGATCAACGTTAACGATGCTGTTACCAAGTCCAAGAACGACAACAAGTACGGCTGCCGTCACTCTCTGAACGACGCCATCAAGCGGGGCACCGATCATCTGATGGCCGGCAAGAAGGCGCTGGTTATTGGTTATGGTGACGTGGGCAAGGGATCCGCCCAATCGTTGCGCCAGGAGGGGATGATTGTACGCATCGCCGAGATCGATCCGATTTGCGCCATGCAGGCCTGCATGGATGGCTTCGAAGTAGACTCTCCATTCCTCAATGGTGTCAATGATGGCACCGAGGCATGTGTTAACAAATCTCTGTTGGCCAACACCGATTTACTGGTAACCACCACCGGTAACTACAACGTGTGCAATGGCAATATGTTGGGGGCCCTGAAAAATGGCGCTGTGGTGTGCAACATAGGCCACTTCGATAATGAAATTGACACGGCTTTCATGCGGGAGAACTGGGAGTGGGAAGAGGTTAAGCCCCAGGTCCACACCGTCTACCGGGACCGAGCCACGCAGGATCACCTGATCCTGCTTTCGGAGGGACGTCTGGTAAATCTGGGTAATGCCACGGGTCACCCGTCGCGTATAATGGACGGTTCCTTCGCCAATCAGGTGTTGGCCCAGATCTACCTGTTCGAACGCAAGTTTGCCAACCTCGAGCCAGAAATGAAGCCCACTGCTCTGGCGGTTGATGTCCTGCCCAAAAAGCTGGACGAGGAAGTCGCTGCGCACATGATTGCCGGTTTTGGCGCCGTCTTAACCCGACTGACTCCCGAGCAGGCAAAATACATCAATGTCAATGTCGATGGCCCGTTCAAAGGGGATCGCTACAAGTATTAATTCACTATAATCCACTGGCTGCTATTAACCCATGTCCGATAAAAAACCACGGATTAGTTTCGAGTACTTCCCGCCCAAGACCGACGCAGGGCGGGAGCGCTTACTCACGGAAACCACCACCGCACTGAATGCGATTAATCCCGCGTTCTTCTCGGTGACCTACGGTGCCGGCGGCTCCACGCACGATAGCACACAGGGTCTGGTAACAGCTGTCAAGGCCGCGGGTATTGAGGTCGCTCCCCACCTGAGTTTTGGCAGCGACAGTGAGGCCACGATTGAACAGCTCCTGGCGTTTTACCAGGAAAAGGGTATCTCTCGGCTGGTGGCGTTGCGCGGTGACGTTCCTTCAGGCATGGGGGGCTTTGGTCAAATGGCCCACGCCAACGAACTGGTAAAATTTGTGCGGGCCAAAACCGGCGATCATTTCTATATTGAAGTGGCAGCGTATCCCGAGGTTCACCCTCAGGCGTTGAGCTACAATAGCGATATCCACTTCTTAAAGGGCAAGTTTGATGCCGGCGCAAACAGCGCTATTACCCAGTACTTTTTCAATGTGGAGTCCTACTTTTATTTTCTGGACCAGTGTGCCGCCATTGGCATCGACAAACCCATCCACGCGGGCATCATGCCAATCATAAACTTTACCAACCTGGCGCGCTTCTCCCGTATTTGTGGCGCGGAAATTCCACGCTGGATTTGCCAGCGCATCGAAAGCTACGGTGACGACAAGGATAGCGTCGTCAAGTTTGGTATCGAAGTAGTCACTCAGCTGTGTCAAACCCTGCTCGATAGCGGTGCGCCTGGGATTCATTTTTACACCATGAACCAGGTGGAGCCGGTCCGGGAGATTTGTAACAACCTGGGTTTGTAAAAGGCATTATGCGTATCCCTCGAATTTTCACGGAGCGGTCTCTGCAGGCAACCACCCGGATCGAGCTGGACACTGCTCCCAGCCAACATATCTCCCGGGTTCTGCGCATGCGGGTGGGCGAACCACTCACCTTGTTCAACGGCAGGGGTGGCGAGTACCCGGCATCCATCGTTGCTCTGGGCAAAAAAAGTGTCACTGTGGAAACCACCGCTTATCACCATCGTGAAGTCGAGTCCTCACTGTCAGTGCACCTGGGCATTGGTATTTCTCGTGGCGAGCGCATGGACTGGATCATCCAGAAAACGACGGAATTGGGGGTGAACTCCCTGGCACCGCTCTTTACTGCACGTACCGAAGTTAAACTGAAAAATGATCGCGCCGCAAAGAAAATGAAGCACTGGCACCAGATTGCCATTAGCGCCAGCGAACAATGCGGCCGCAACCAGATACCAACAATCCACCCCCCACAACAACTTGCCGATTGGCTGGAAGCTACCACCGCCGACCGGAAGCTGGTTTTACACCACCGCACCACGCCTGTAATGCAGACCCCCACCAGACCAACCAGTGTAGCGCTCCTGACAGGCCCCGAGGGTGGCCTCAGTGAAGCGGAAATCAGCGCAGCGGAACAGGCTGGCTATCAATCACTAACCCTGGGCCCCCGGGTGTTACGCTCGGAAACAGCCCCCCTGGCAGCGCTAGCCATTCTGCAGGCACAGTGGGGCGACATGCCGCCGGAGGTCTAGGTGTCCAAAATGCGCCCTTCGCGAGACATCCTGGCATGGATATCATGGCTATTTTATCAGGCTTAAGAGCGACTCCGAGCCCACTTTGCATGACTCCATTCAAGGAACTCGGCCACCGATCTCACAGTGCAGTCAGTGCGAACCGAATGGAATACTTCGAAAGCGTGCTGGCCGCCTGGAAGCTCTGCGTAGGCCACCGGTTCCGTTGCCGCCGCCTGTAGAGTCGATACAAACGCTCGGGCCTCCTCCACCCACACCAGTGAATCGTGCGACCCGTGGATCACATACATAGGTGGGGCATCGGCACTGACCTGACTAATGGGTGATGCGTCATCCCATTGCTGGTAATTGTCCTCCTTGGTGCACTGCATTACCTTGGAGCCCAGCACACCGTCCAGAGGCATTCCGGTACGAATGTTGTCGCGATCAAGAAAATCATAGACGCCGTAGAAAGGGACCGCTGCCTGCACTGCTGTATTGGTCTGCTCAAAGCCTGGCTGCCACTCTGCCCGATTGGGTGTCAAGGCCGCCAGTGAGGACAAATGCCCCCCCGCCGAACCGCCCGTAATTGCTATAAAATCCGGGTCGCCACCATAATCGCCAATATTCTCTCTAATCCAGGCAATCGCTTTCTTTACGTCGATAATGTGAGCCGGAAAGGCCGCTCTGGGACTGAGTCTGTAATTAATCGCCACACACAACCATCCCCGCTCGGCCATGTGGTACATGAGGGGCTTGCCCTGCTGGTCTTTGTTGCCAATCATCCAGCCGCCACCGTGAACCTGCAACAATATGGGATATCCGCCTTCTCGAGAATTAGTAGGCTGGTAGATATCCAGCAAATTGCGCTTACCGGCATCACCATAGCTAATATTCGGGTGTAGCATTACACCTTCACGGCGAAAGTGGAAAGGCCTTAGCCAATGCCGGGTGACAATGGCATCGGCCAACAAAGGTCTGCGCTGCGAGGGGATCTCACTTCGAAAATCATCACCCAGAGCCCTTCTTAATGCCGATTTGAGGTACTCGGGTGTATCCATAGACTGGCACTGCAAATACACTAATCCCAGCCAGGACAATGAAAAGATACCCAAGCCGCTCTGCGCCTCCGGGTCCGCAAAGCCACCGGAAAATGCCACCCACGCTGTCAAACCAACCTGCCACAGCAGGTGAATCAAAGCCAGTTCACCCGTAAGCCATGCACCCAGAAAATACAGAGGCATAAACCAGTACAGCCGACGCGCTTGCACAAGCGCCATCAGTGTGCCCAGGGCACTTACGACACTCAAGCCAAAATAAACCTCTACCATATGCACGCTACTCCAATTCCCTTGGTCCAAGAAGTGAGACGCTATTCTATGTCATTTCGAGGCGCCGAGTGTAATGAATCCGGCAGTCCGTACTTGCACGCTCCTCTACCATTGCGTAAGTTAGCAGTTCTCATCCTGTCGAGACCCAAACACAGCAATGACTATCAAGATCGGAGTGGTAATGGACCCCATTGCCCATATTAACTACAAAAAAGACAGTACGCTCGCCATGCTGTGGGCCGCCCAAGAGCGCGGCTGGCATCTTTATTACATGGAGCAGCACGACCTCTTTCTCGACCAGGGCGTTGCGCACGCCACCGCCGCTCCATTGGAAGTATTTCACGATCCAGATAACTGGTTTGCACTGGGCAGTTCACAGGTAATAGACCTGGCGGAGCTGGATGTCATTTTGATGCGCAAGGACCCTCCTTTCGATAACGAGTACGTTTACAGCACCTACATTCTGGAGGATGCCGAGCGCCGCGGTACCCTCATTGTCAATCGCTGCCAGAGTCTGCGCGATTGCAACGAGAAAATTTTCGCTACCTCCTTCCCTCAATGCTGTCCCCCGGTACTGGTCAGCGCTAACGCCGAGCAACTGAAGGCTTTCCACCAACGCTATCAGGACGTTATTTTCAAACCACTGGATGGCATGGGAGGCACTTCCATTTTTCGAGTGAAGCCCGATGACCCCAATATCAACGTTATTTTGGAAATCCTCACCGATTTTGGTCGACAAACCATTATGGCGCAAAAGTTTCTGCCCGAAATTCGCAACGGTGACAAGCGCATTCTGATGATCAATGGCGAGCCATTGCCCTATTGCCTGGCTCGTCTTCCCTCCAGCGGAGAGACCCGTGGTAATCTTGCCGCCGGGGGAAAGGGCCGACCCCAACCCTTGTCGGAGCGAGACCTGTGGATCGCCAATGAAATAGGTCCCAGCTTGCAGGACAAAGGTCTAATCTTCGTCGGATTGGATGTTATTGGCGATTACCTCACCGAGATCAATGTCACCAGTCCAACCTGCATTCGTGAAATCGATGATGAGTACAATCTGGACATTGGTGGAAAATTAATGGATGGTATCGCCAAGGCGCTGGGCAACGAGAAATAGTCCCTGTTCGATCAATGCCCGGTGCGCGATAGACATCCTAAAGGGATACCCAATAGCCCATGTACTACCCTGCCATTTCGCGGGACCAGCACGACACCTTGGGGTTCGCCCTGTTTATGGCGGCTATTTTTCATTTCACCCTAATTCTGGGGTTGACCTTTGACGCCACTCAAAGCACCAATCAGTCGCGACAAATTGAAGTAACACTGGCCACCCGCCCCACCGCTGCCGCACCTGACGAGGCACGGTACATTGCCCAGGCCAATCAAGTGGGCAGTGTCGAGGATGCATCGCTGAGTAATCCGGACATCGCCCCCCCGGCGAGTGCTGACGCCAGTCATGGCGCCCCAAGAATGGAACCCGATTCCAATCCCACCACAGACCCCATTATAACCACCGCAGCAAAAGCCATTCGAGAACAGGTGATAACCCGGCAACACGGCGGCGCTGTTGAGCGAGATAAGCTTGCTCAGCAGGTGGCGGAGCTCGAAGCCAGTCTTGATTATCCGATCCCCGGTTCTACCAGCAATCCGAGGGTCCGGCGCCTGTCATCAGCTTCGGCTAAACGAGCGGTCGATGCCGCCTACCTGCACGATTGGCGGACACGACTGGAGGCCGTAGGCAACATGTACTACCCGGAGGCGTCTCGACGCTACGGCATCTTTGGCAGCCTACGTCTACTGGTTGTCATTCGCAAGGATGGCAGCCTGGAGCAAATCCAGGTGCAGTCGTCTTCCGGTCATGCCGTGCTGGATGAGGCCGCCATTAAAATTGTACGCCTTGCAGCGCCCTTTGCTGCTTTTCCGCCGGAGCTTCGAGCCAGCACCGACAAACTGGAGATTATTCGCACGTGGCATTTTCAGCAAAATCAACTAAGCTCAGACTAATAATGCCGTCATCAACACCAGTGAGTTTAAGCACCCAATGCCAAGCCGCACGTTTTCTCCGCTCAGGTCAACCAGCAACAGCAGCCTGCGTAATCACTTTCTTCTGGCTATGCCTGCCCTGGACCAGGGAATTTTTTCGCACAGTATCACCTATATTTGCGAGCACGGGGAGAGCGGAGCCATGGGTATTATCATTAACCAACCCCTGGAGCTTTCAGTGGAAGACATTTTTCAGCACCTGGGGGTTAAATCCCACGACGGCTTTCAGGACGTGCCGGTGATGGCAGGGGGCCCCGTGCAAATTGACCACGGCTTCGTGTTACACCGAAGCTGCCATTCACAGTTTGAAGCCAGCCTCAAGGTAACCGACGATATTAACCTGACAACATCCAGGGATATACTGCGTGCCCTTGCAGATGGCTCGGGTCCGCAGGAGAATTTAATAGCACTTGGCTACGCGGGTTGGGCTGCTGGCCAACTGGAGCATGAACTGGCAGAGAACAGTTGGCTAACTCTGCCGGCAGATGCGGAGATAATTTTCAACACTCCCTGTCATCTACGAATGGGAGCAGCGGCCGCAAAGCTGGGAGTAGACATGAACCTAATTTCGGGTCAGCCGGGGCATGCCTAAGCCCACGCACACCGTTCTGGCCTTTGATTTCGGGCTGAGTCAAATTGGCGTAGCTGTCGGAAACAGTCTGCTGCAAACCACCGAACCACTCCCCGTTCTACGAGCCAATAACGGCAAACCCGACTGGGCGGCCCTGGAGACTTTGATAAACGAATGGTGCCCGGATTTACTGGTGGTCGGAGATCCGATCAATATGGATGATTCAGTAGGAGAACTCGCCATCCGGTCTCGAAAATTCGCCCGACGACTTGAAGGTCGCTTTGGTAAACCCATCGCCATGACCGACGAACGACTCACCAGTTTTGAGGCAAAGCTATCCCAGCGCGAGCGAGGCCACAAGGGTAATTACAAGAAAAACCCTGTAGACAGTATTGCAGCTGAGCTTATTCTCCAAACCTGGATCCGGCAGCAATCCTAGTGCTCTATCTGATAGAGCACTAGCGCTTGATAAAAGGACTATCAGTGGGTTCGTTGTTATCGTACGAAAGTCCCTTGTCTTCGTCGTAGTCCAAGCTTCCCGAATCGTGCATTTTTATCATAAGACGTACATCATTGGCAGAATCGGCATGGCGGATAGCTTCCTTGAGAGAAATTTTGCCCTCCTTATAACCCTGAACCAGCGATTGATCTAATGTTTGCATTCCCAGTTCATTCGATCGCTTCATTACATCCTTTATCAGGTGTACATCCCCTTTGCGAATATGGTCGGCCACCAGCGGCGAATTCAGCAATACTTCCACCGCTGCATAACGACCTTTGCCCTTTGTCTTGGGAACCAGTTGTTGGGCTACCATCGCGTTCAGGGACAGGGACAAATCCATCCATATCTGACTGTGCATCGCGGCAGGGAAAAAGCTCTGGATTCGATCCAGGGCCTCATTGGCATTATTGGCGTGCAGGGTACACAGGCACAGGTGGCCAGTCTCTGCAAATTGCAGCGCAGTCAACATGTTTTCCGCGGAGCGCACCTCGCCTATTACAATGACATCCGGTGCCTGGCGCAAGGTGTTCCTAAGTGCAATCTCAAAGGACTCTGTATCCATGCCCACTTCGCGCTGGGTCACAATACACCGGTTGTGCTCGTGCATATATTCAATGGGATCTTCAATGCAGATTATATGCCCGCGGCTGTTGCTATTTCGGTGCCCAACCATGGCGGCAAGTGATGTTGACTTCCCGGTGCCGGTAGCACCTACAAAAATGACCAGACCCCGCTTGGCCATAGCAAGCTTTTTGAGGATTGGCGGCAATTCAAGTTGCTCTAAACGAGGAATTTTTGACTCGATTCGTCTAAGCACCATGCCGCATCGACCACGCTCGAGATATGCACTCACCCTAAAGCGCCCCAGGCCTTCACGCGCGAGGGCATAGTTACACTCGTGGTGTTCCTGGAAGTACTGTTGTTGCTCTTCGTTCATCGTCGATAAAACAATGCGCTCCGTATCCTCTTCGGACAGTCTTGTACTACCGAGCGGTTTGATCTCCCCGTCAACCTTAAAACTTGGGGCAACACCAGCGGCTATAAAGCCATCGGAGGCTTTTTCTTTCACCACGCGCTCAAGTAACGCTTCAATTTTCATACCTGCCCCCTACTGTGAACATGTGGAGGATAGTTTCATGTTCAACACGTTGCTAGAATTGGCCGTTAAAAATTCTCTGGCGACCTGGCCTTCTCCTTCGCCACCTCTCGAGTAATTGTACGCTTTGCTACCAGATTCTCCAGACACTGGTCCATAGTCTGCATCCCGGTGGCCTGCCCGGTCTGAATAGCCGAGTACATTTGCGCAACCTTATCTTCCCGGATCAGGTTTCGTATCGCTGGCGTACCCCGCATTATTTCGTGAGCGGCCACCCGACCACCGCCTGTACGTTTCATAAGCGTCTGCGAAATTACGGCCTGTAATGACTCGGATAACATTGAGCGGACCATGGATTTCTCCTCGCCGGGGAAGACATCCACAATACGGTCGATGGTTTTAGCGGCGGAGGTTGTATGCAAGGTGCCAAATACCAGGTGCCCCGTCTCGGCAGCTGTCAAAGCCAGCCGAATAGTCTCGAGATCGCGCAGTTCACCCACCAGAATAATGTCGGGGTCTTCGCGCAGAGCTGAGCGAAGCGCCTCGGCGAAGCCCAGCGTATCGCGATGAACTTCCCGCTGATTAACGAGACACTTCTTGCTCTCGTGAACAAATTCGATCGGGTCCTCAATAGTGAGAATGTGTTCATACTTGTTGTCATTAATAAAATCGACCATTGCTGCCAATGTAGTCGACTTGCCTGATCCGGTGGGTCCCGTCACCAGAACCAGGCCCCTCGGCATCATGGAAACATCGCGAAACACCTGGCCCATACCCAGGTCTTCCATGGTCAGAACCTTGGATGGAATAGTTCTAAAAACGCCGCCGGCTCCGCGGTTGTGGTTGAAGGCATTAACCCGGAAGCGAGCAACACCCGGGACCTCGAAAGAGAAATCGGTCTCCATGAACTCCTCAAAGTCCTTTCGCTGCTTGTCGTTCATGATGTCATAGATCAGCTCATGAACCTGCTTGTGCTCCATCGGGGGCAGGTTGATGCGCCTCACATCGCCGTCCACTCGAATCATAGGTGGCAATCCCGCAGACAAATGTAGATCGGACGCGCCCTGCTTCGCACTAAAGGCCAGTAGTTCTGTTATATCCATGGGCTCTCTCCGACCGCTGACAACTCATTTTATTTAATTTTGATCTCGCCTGCCATAGAGGCTATCGGCTACTATTCACGACATGGATGAACAGCTTATCGCTAACAATATCGGCGACTTACTAACAAGGGTACGGCTCGCCTGTGAAAAAAGCCAGCGAAGCCCTACTGATATTCGTATAC
>JABHWT010000297.1 GCA_018657645.1 Halieaceae bacterium
ACAGCTTCACTTTGCTGATCGCGGTATTACTCAGCGCCCAGTGTACCGATGAACGCGTCAATCAGGTTACACCCTCTTTGTTCGCACTTGCCGACAACCCACTCGACATGGCCCAACTTGAAGTGGATCAAATAAGGGCAATTATCAGGCCCTGTGGCTTATCACCAAAAAAATCGAGGGCTATCCGGACACTAAGCGAAATTTTGCTTGAACAGCACGAGGGGGTAGTGCCACAAGATATGAGTGCTTTGGAGTGCCTTCCGGGAGTAGGCCACAAAACAGCCAGTGTCGTTATGTCACAGGCTTTCGGCGTTCCGGCATTTCCAGTGGACACCCATATTCATCGTCTGGCCCAGCGCTGGGGGCTCACCAGTGGCAAGAATGTCGTCCAAACCGAGCGTGACCTGAAGCGTTTGTTTGACAGGCAATACTGGAACCAACTCCATCTACAGATTATTTTTTATGGCCGCGAGCACTGCACTGCACGTGGCTGCGACGGCCGCGTCTGCGAAATCTGCCGCACTTGCTATCCAAATAGAAAGCACCCCAAAAAGACGCTCAAGGCATAGCCTACTTTTGTGGCAACCCTGATCGATAGAGGGCTGTACTGGATCAGACCGTCTACTTCCACGCGGGTCTGATCAGCCCACTGGTCTCTAATCTATACCTGAATTAGGCGTAAGTAGACGACGACGGGCTTGTTGTTCAGTATAATGCCCGCGAGTTTCACCAACACAGGCGATCATCGCGAGCGAAGAATTTTGAAAACAACGTTTTTTGGCAAAACCCTCTCCGGCCCGTTTACCATTCCATCGGGCATTGTCACCACAACGGTGCCCACTATCCAATACGTGTTTGACCACGTTCCCCAGATCGGAGTAGTCACCACCAAGAGTATAGGACTGGAAGCTCGCACCGGAAACCGTGAGCCTGTGCTCAGCCAGTACGCGCCAGGCTGCTTTGTGAATGCCGTAGGTCTTACCAACCCAGGGGCCATCGAGTCTGCCCGATTAATGGCCGAACTCGCTGTGCCACAGGACAGGTTCTTATTAACGTCCATTTTCGGCGGCAGTATCGAGGAATTCGTTGAAGTGGCAACAATTCTGGCTCCCTTTTCGGATGGATTGGAACTTAATTTGTCCTGCCCGCATGCACAGGGATATGGCATGGCAATGGGACAGGATCCCGATCTCGTGCACCAAATCACGGCGGCGGTGAAAGGGGCCGTCGATATTCCAGTGATTCCCAAGCTGACCCCCAACACACCCAATATTGCCGACATAGCCAGGGCCGCTATAGCCGCTGGTGCCGATGGTCTGTGCGCCATCAATACCGTCGGACCCGGCTATACATCGGCCCACGGGGCGGCTGTTCTAAGCAATGGCTCCGGGGGCATGTCGGGAAAAGGCATACTGCCCATTGGCCTCAAGTGCGTACGAGAAATTGCCGCAGTGTCCGATTGCCCAATTATCGGTTGCGGCGGTGTCAGTAGCGCGGATGATGCCCGCGCCTATTTTGAGGCAGGTGCTGCAATTGTCGGCGTCGGTTCAGCTCTGGTAGCATTGACCAGCGAGGAACTAGCCGATTATTTCTCGGCATTGTCGGTCGATCTCGAGCGCTCGACAAGCAGCGCTGAATCTCACATCCGCTACGACATCGACATGAGTTTTCAACCCGCCGTGCTGGTTGAAAATACCCAGGTTTGCAATGACATCAGCATCTTGCGCTTTGACAGGAAGATTAACATACAGGCTGGGGAATTTGTGTTCCTGTGGATTCCCGGACTGGGTGAAAAACCGTTTTCCGTCCTAACCGATGACCCATTTTCACTGGCTGTAATAGACGTCGGCAAATTCACCCATGCACTGGTGAACCTGGCGGTGGGTACCAAGGCCTATGTCCGTGGCCCTTATGGAATACCGGTCGATCCCCCGGAGGATGCGCAAATCATCGCGGTAGCCGGCGGCACAGGTCTGGCGGCGCTCTATCAGGTGGCGCGCGATTTTGACAATGTCGAAATCTTTGTGGGCGCCCGCTCCGCAGAGCGCCTGTACTTTCTCGACCAGTGTCGCCAGGTGGCCTCGGTTCATGTCGCCACCGACGATGGTAGCGAGGGCTTTGGCGGTTTCGTCTCGGAGATGCTACAAGAGCATCTACAACAGCTGTCGCAGGATGAATTGGATAAACTGGTATATTACAACTGCGGCCCCGAGCCGATGGTACAGGCAGCAACCGTCGTCCAGCGCAAATTCTGCTCCGATCATCAGATATTCAGTTCCATCGACTACATGACCAAATGCGGTGTGGGTATTTGTGGTGCCTGCGCATCACCCGATGGCAGACGCCTGTGCGTCGATGGACCTTTCCTGGGCACAAACCTCGCATAGGCCTCTTCCACGTTTCCCACTGCACCTGAAAGCACTGGTTTTTCTTGCCGGGTGCAGAGGCCACTGCGGCTTGCTTCGTGTTGCCAGTGACCTTTAATCCGCCCGCATTACCGCCATTG
>JABHWT010000467.1 GCA_018657645.1 Halieaceae bacterium
CCTCCTGTCACCCGGGGCCGGGGGTCACTTTCCTGCCCGGTTACAACTGCGCTCACGAAATCATGGCAGTGGCTACAGCTGGATTAAGGCCTACTTCAGAAGTACCGGCACCAGCAGCGCATGCAGCGTAGCGCGCAACTGGGCCAGTTACCCAACCGCGCCCCGATCCCGTAATTGCAGTACCGCAGCCGATTCATAGCCCAACTCAGCCAGAATTTCATCTGTATGCTCTCCCAGTGTGGCGCTGGGCATACCCACCCCCGATGGGGTCCGAGAAAAGTTGGGCGGGTTTTGCGGCTCCACCATGCGGCCCGCCAGAGGGTGATCGGTCTCAGTAAAGGAGTTGTTGGCGCGCATTTGCAGGTGACCGGGCAGGTCGGCGAGTAGCATGGCCTTGGCACAGGGCACGTCGGCTTCATTCAGGCGCTGTATTCCCTCATCCACATCGGTCTCCAACATGACTGCTCTGACCAAATCGAACACCACCTCCACACTGTCGGGGTGCGCGCTGCGGTCCATTATCGTGGCTATTTCAGGCGCCGAGGAATCAACACCAAAGGCGCCGCAGCAGGCGTGAAACTGGGCGTCGGTTACCGGCGCAAGGCTGCCCCAGCCGTTGCTGAACTGCACAAGCTTGTTGCGTGCCACATTCATACCCGCCGATGCACCGTCTTCCAGGAAAGTAGCGGTGCCGGCAGCATCTCCCCACAAAAAACTCACCACGGCGTCTACCATGGACAGGCTGATGTATTGTCCTCCCCGGCCCTGTGACCTGGCAAACAGGGCGGAGGCCACGGCCTGGGCACCGGTGAGCGCGGTCAGCTTGTCTGAGAACAACTGGTAATACTGTATCGGTTCACCGGTTTCCATATCGGCCTGGCTCTGCGCTACACCGGCAAAGGCCTGGATGACGTTATCGTAGGCGGCGTTGCGTGCCAGGGGGCCCTCTGCACCAAAGCCATTGACCCAGAGGTAGATAATATCCGGGTTGATTGCCTTGAGGCTGTCGTAGTCCACCCCCAGGCGCTCGGCGACGCCATCCCGATAATTATGTAGGACCACATCGGCCTCGGCTACCAGTTGATGGACAATGCGGAGGGCATCGGTTGACTTCAGGTCCAGAGCCAGAGATCGCTTGCCGCGATTACTATTCTGGAAGAGGCCGCTTACGCCCCCCCGAGTAGCTCCAAGATAACGCATAACATCACCGATTCCGGGAGGTTCCACCTTGATGACGTCCGCCCCCTGATCGGCTAAAATGGTGGCAGCGACCGGCCCGGCGATCATACTGCCCAGGTCCAGAATTCTCACTCCTTGCATTGGTCCGTTTGCAGGGTCACTCATTATCTTAGTCCTCATATGCCTTGCTACTTTGACGACCCGCAGGTCCCGAGTAAGACAATGTATAGCCGGGTTGTGTGTCGCTGTAGGATATTTCTGGAAAGCTGTCCCGGGCCGCATCCCAGGCTGCCAGCAAGCGATCTTCCGCCGGGTAGTCGAAGGGGTCTTGTAATACTATCTCCTCCGTGCCGCCACTCGGTGGTGGATTGGCGCAAAGCCAGTCTGTGGTACGCGCCAGCGCCTCCCGCACTGGCACCTTGTCGGTGTAACCCAGGTCGTTGCGAATTAGGGTTAGGTCCTGCACCCGATGCGAGGTCAGCGGTTGGGCGATTAAGGGTAGGGTGCAGGATGCCAACTCCCAGGGTATGTTGACAAACTCTACTGCAACCCCCATGTGCCGGGCAATGACTTCCCCCACCTGGCGCAGGCTGAGGACTTCGACATCGGCAATATTGTAAATTTTGCCTCGGGCCACGTCCGGGTGGTCCAGGGCCAGCAGCAAACCGTGCGCAATGTTCTCCGAATGCCCGAAACTGTGCAGGGTAAGCCCCCCGTCTGGCAAGATAATCCGTTTGCGGCCATCCAGAATTCTGCGTACAAACAACCACTCCCGGGGCATGGGTTGATAGGGCCCATAAATATAGGGGTAGCGAAAATGCGTTGCCTCGGGTTGCAGCGCAAAAACGGCCTGTTCGGTCAGCGCAATCCGCCGGCCCTTCTCGTCGCCATCGTTTTCGCTGGTCTTTTGAGCTCCCTCCGGGATGGGCACGGTCATTCCGTATAGGTCGGATAATTCGGGGTTCATATACCCTCGGTAGGCCGGTGCCCCGCCAACAGAAATAAAATTCTCTACTCGCCCCTGCAACACCCTGGCAACTGCGCGCAAGCGGCCGTACATTGCGAAGCAGGTATGGAAATCTCGGCCAGTCAGTGCGCTGGCCAGGGCTGTTTCATCGTAGGGATCCACGTGGATATGCTCCACCTGGGTTGGCGTTTCCGGAATTTCGTGCAGGCCCCGGTGCAAAATGGTGACCTCGTGTCCCCGCTCAACCAGGCCGCGAACCACATGACGGCCAGTGGTTCCGGTGCCACCGATTACCAGGCTTTTCTGACTCAAAATATTCTAGCTCCCGTGATGTTCTCGTTGATTAGCGGCAATGGTCCCTGCGACATCCTGGCCCACGCCTGGTACAAAGTCTCAAATGAGCAGCATTGACCTGTCAGCTTCACCCGGGCGCGTTCTCTGTCACTTGCATACCTCAAGGTCATCGGTGCTAGCTCACGTTATGAATCCATAGCAGAGTATAAATAGCGGGAGCATCGTTTTCCATCACTTAGGAGGTCCGCCAGAGAGATGGCACGGCACCCTGGTGCTTATTTCACCTGCAAGCCCGGGCCGCCATGGTATTATTCAAAGATGCTCTGGTAAGGCTCAGAGAACGCTATGGACCCAAAGGTAGAAACCAAACGCAGTTATGGCCTGATGTTGTTTGGCCTGCCATTTTTTCTGGTGGGCGCAGGCTTTTTGTTGTGGTCAGTTATTCCATCCCTCTATGATGGCTGGCGGATGCAGTCCTGGCTATCGACCAGCGGCACGCTGACGCATGCTGAATTAGTTGCCAGTCACTCGGATGGTTCAACCACCTACCGGGCAGAGGCGCGTTATCGCTATAACGTGTCGGGCAGGCAGTTCAGACACGACCGGGTGGCCATTAGCAATGGCGGCGACAATATTGGCAGTTTTAATGAAAAACTGGGGCTGCAGCTGGAAACACAGCATCGTGGAAATCAACCGGTTGTCGTCTACTATAACCCTGATGATCCGGCCGATGCCGTATTGAACCGAGAGATACGCTGGGGCCTTTTGGGGTTTAAATCAACCTTTATCCTGGTATTTGGTGGCGTGGGGGCCGGGCTTATTTTCTGGGGGTTTCGCGGTAAGAGGACGATAGCCTCCAAAGAGGCGATAGACAAACCCTGGTTGGCGAGGCCGCAATGGCGCAATGGAGTGATTCGCTCCGGAGCAAAGGGCGGCATGTATGCCATCTGGGGGTTCGCCGTCCTGTGGAACCTGATCAGCGCGCCGGCAGCATTTCAGGTTGTGGGTATCTGGCACAAAGAAGGCCCGATTGCCTTACTGATTTTACTGTTCCCAGTTGTGGGTATGGGCCTGCTTTATTGGGCCATTAAATTAACACGGGAATGGCGGCGGTTTGGCGTAACCCAATTAACCCTGGATCCCTTCCCAGGGTCTATTGATGGTGATGTTGGTGGTAAGGTTCAGGTCAATACGCCCTTTAAAGGCGGTATGCTGTGCAGGGTGACATTGAGTCATATTTACAGTTACACCTCCGGTAGTGGCAAGAATCGCTCACGGAAAGAGGAGGTCAAATGGCAGGACGATGGCTACGCGCGAATTGTTCCTGAAGGCCGAGGGGTGGAGCTGCAGTTTCGCTTTGAAGTCCCCACTGGATTACGAGAAAGTGAAGAGGCCTCCCGTCGATATTACTTCTGGAGACTGAATGTTGAACTTGAAATGGAAGGTGTGGATCTGGATCGAAGTTTTGAGATACCAGTTTTCAACACCGGTGGGTCGTCCCGCTACATAACATTTAATTCCTCGACAGAGCAGCCCTCAGGTGTT
The DNA here is from genome assembly GCA_018657645.1 of Halieaceae bacterium. Classification (GTDB taxonomy): domain Bacteria; phylum Pseudomonadota; class Gammaproteobacteria; order Pseudomonadales; family Halieaceae; genus JBALVT01. The sequence goes on from JABHWT010000467.1 coordinate 3,986, forward strand.
CCCAGGATTACGGCAGAATCGTTGCTGCCAATGACCCGAACTGGCCATCGTAAAATCATTCATTACCGAGCGCTGAGAAAACCTGGCAGGAGCCTCGGTCTATTGATACTCGGCGGGATTTTTGCTGGCGCTGGCATTTTTCTTTGGGGCGAGGCGGCAAAGGAGGGCGGCATGCTTTACTTTATGGCAGGCATATTTGGGTTAGTGGGCTGGAGCGTTGTTATTGGTGCGATTTATTCAGCTTTCAACTCCCTGCATGTCAGTCTGGACGGCCGCTATATTGTCAGTACCCGGTCGTTCCTCGGACTTCCCGTCAACCGCAAGACAGGCCGCTACAGCAATGTGCTGGAGATTGTGGCAAAAGAAGGTATGAAGAGTAGTAGCGGCCACAAACATCGCATCGAATACAGCGTGGTGGCGAAATTATCGGGAAAAAATATCACCCTGGCAGAGCATCTTGACTCTGCCAGCAAGAAAAATCTTGTGATTAAGTATTTTGAGAACGAGTTGTCTCCGTAGAGGGCGATCTTTGGGCTTCTGGTCAATGCCGTGCCAATTGTTATGAGTCGGGTGCAAGGCGGCGGGGGCGAGCATCACAGTGCTATCGCAAAGCTATCTAATCCCCTCGGCTTTAGGCTTCTCCGTTGCTCGCGAATAAGGCGAAAAACTCGTCCCGCGAATTGGATCTGGGATAGGTCCCGGGGGGTACTGGCTTGCCGAGAAATTTACACAGTGGTTCCCACCCGTCGGTGGCCTGGAAAACCAGCAGGTTGTCTGCAGGCACCACTTCTTTGACCGCGGCTTCGTGCGCGTTGAATGCGGCGATGACGCCTTCGCGGTCGGTTTTTCCGCCAAGACTGCGCTCAATGACGGCCTCGGAGACCATTTCCAACCATTCGCGCTTGTCTTCAGGCCATTTGTCGCGTCCGGTGAGGACCGTGAGAATCGTCTGGGAAATGCTCTGGTACCAGCTTTCAGGCGTTCGGGTCGAGAGAATGATTTTGGCTTGTGGATAGGCTTCGATCAACTCTCGCCAGAAAGCGGAGGTCGGCCAGTCGACCGCTGAGTGGAAGCCGGAATAAATCGCTTCCCAGTCGGGCCTGCCCTCGACGGCAGCGTTCCATAGCGGCACCTGTTCCTGCATATTTCCCAGGACCACGTCCATGTGGTGGCAGGGGCCCAGACCGATTTCTTCGAGTGCGACTTTCAGAGACATTGTTCCTGTGCGGCCGAAGCCGAAGCTCATTACTTGTATTGTCAAAATAGTCTCCTAGTAAGGGCGAGCCGTGCGCACTATAAGTACAAGATGCCGTCTTCCTTCGCAACTATTATTTTTACCATTTCTCTCCCATGCTAGAAAAAGGCAGTGTCTACCGAGGCCGTACCAGCGCAGCCCCAGGGAATGGGTTGAACTATACGCTTTCAAAAGGACGGAGTACGGCATCTTGCGTTTTGGCCATCCGCGCGCTATAACAATAGTCCGGGCTGGCCCAGTGTCCCATAAAAATCATCGAGGTTTTAAGAAACGCACCGGTGCCGTAAACGCGAAAAAGAACGTTTGACCGACTGAGCAAGCAACGGCAGACTCATGCAAGAAATTATTATTGACCTTCACATACCTAAGGATGAATGGCTTAAAATCTACCGTGGTCAAACCCAACTTGTTCGAGCCCGCAGCCGCGATGGTCGAAGCATTCAATTTCCAGCCAATATTTTGAGCAAATACACAACGCACGACGGTATAGTGGGCAGCTTTGTGGTCCGCTTTGACCATGCAGGCAAGTTCCAGAGCATTCACCAACTGTAATCTTCCACTTTGTTGGTTGAAATCTATACTCTGCGGTCAAAGGTAATATTCATTTCTTTGTAGCCATCCACAAAAGCAGACAGCGCATTTTTCGGGACACCGACTAATTGCACATTAGTCATTCGCAAAGTGATTGCTTCGAAAATGACCTTGATCTGCAGTCGAGCCAGGTGCGCGCCCAGGCAAAAATGCGGCCCTGCACCAAAGGTACGGGAATCTCGCTGTACTCTTTCGCGTTGGCAGCGGGTGATATCAAAGCTGTCTGGGTTTTCAAAGACCCGCTCATCTCGATTGGCCGAGACAAGCCAGACGACTACTTTGTCACCCTTGCGAATAGTCTGTCCTCCCAGTTCAAAGTCCTCCATTGCGGTACGACGATAGTTCATAATCGGTGCACGAAAGCGGAGAATTTCTTCCACTGCATCGGGGACTTGCTCGGGATTGCTGTGCAGCCTTTGGAATTGCTCCGGCCTTTGTATTAATTCATACAAGCCATAGGCTGTGGCATTTCGTGTGGTTTCGATGCCGCCAATAATCAGGTTGAGGAAGAAAAGGCCGTATTCAAGGTCCGTGAGCTGCTCACCTCCATCGCGTTCAGCCTCCAAAAGGTCAGCTGTCAGGTCGTCTCGTGGATTTATGCGGTGGTCGGCGGCCAGCGCCGCACCATATTTAACGAGCGCTCGCTGGGCGTCATAACCCTCCATAGCACTACTGGCAAAGTCGGGGTCGTCAGCTATCATCATGGTATTGGTTAGGGTGCAGACATGAGCACGGTCCTCGTCCGGCACTCCAAGTATCCAGGCGATCACACGCAGTGGCAGCTGTGTTGCTACTGCCTCGACAAATTCACAATGCCCAAGGTCAATGATTTCATCAATAACTCTGTCGGCAATAGCTCGTACGGCAGGCTCACGCCGTTTAATAGCGGCCGGTTTAAAGGCTTTATCCGCCAGGTGCCGATAGTCCCGGTGCACAGGCGGATCCATAAGATTAAGAGAAATGTGTTTGCCCCTTATGGCCTCCTTGGGAGTGTCGACAATTCGTGGTCCAGCAGCATTGCTGAATATTAGAGGGTTTTTGAGCACTAGATCTATTTCTTCGCTTGTGAATACATTCCAGTGCCCTGATTGACCTTTGCTGCCGTCCTCCCAGGAGACCGAATGGGTTTGTCTGTTTTCTGCGATCAGTTGATTGGGAGCACCGTGGGTGTAGAGTTCCAGCTTCGCGAGCTTGTGTTTGCTAATGGGGCAGCTATTCATCGTTTCGTTCACCTGTAAACACCTTGTTACTGACTGATGGTATTACCATAGCCAAATTATTATCATGAATAAAATGGTTTATTGTAATAACACTGCGCATGTAATGGACTCAGGGGCCAGGTATTCCGTTTTGTCCTGAAGGCAGCAGGGCAAGGTTGATGCTCCAATAGTCCCTTAATCCAAAATTAGTCAGTGTTTTTCATTGGACCTTTGCGTGTAGTTTGCTATTTTAGCTATCTGGGTATCTCTTGAGGAGAAGCACCGTGTCTCTGATTCAACGAGCGATGTTGGTCGTCAGTGTTGTCACACTCATCTCTCTCTCTGTCAGCTTAGCTGGCCGTCATTTCCTGGTAATACCCGAATTAGAGCGAGTAGAAGCCACTGCCGATCATAAGGACATTGACAGGGTATTGCTCGGAATTGAAGTCGTGGAAAGTAAGCTCTCGCAGGTGACCTATGACAATGCCGTGTGGGATGACACGATGGTCTATTTTTCTAATAGAGATCCAGACTACATCCGGCGCAACTTCAATCTTCAGACATTCGTCATTCACAGAGTCAATCTTATACTCATTGTTGATAACGAAGGCGATGTACTGTGGTCCAATCAAGTCGATCTCACCAGCGAAAGCTATGTCGAGCCGGACTCCGATTTAGTGACTATGCTAATACAGAAGTCGAGCCAGGCTTTGAGTCGCTCGCCTGAAAAAATAGTTGTCAAAGCGCGGTATGCCGGCCGACCCCACCCAATAACTGTGGCTATTTCGAGGGTCTTAAACACTGATGAAACAGGGGTGTCGCCAGGCGTGCTCATTGTGGGGCGGTTTCTGGATAACACGGTGCGTGAAGAGGTAAGTAGGGCCTTTAATGTCGATTTCACCTGGACCGTGAAAGCAGAGGATTTGGCGTTTTATGAAACCGATATTGAAAGCCTCAGACGAGGTGAGAATCAGCAAATTGAATGGGCGATATCCGACAGCCTTGGACAGCCGATGCTGAATGTTGTTTCTCATCTGGGGGTGCGAGGCTTCGATGACGGCTTGTTCCCAACACCTGTTGCGCTGTCGACCCTCGCTGTTATCCTGATATGGGCACTTGTTTTCTACCTATTGCGCCATTTTCTCATCAGCCCGATAGTTCAGGTTGCCATGCACCTGGTGAGCGTTAGAAAAAGTGGTGACTATAGCCTGCGGATTGGTACAGCTCATAGATCAGACGAAATTGGCGTATTAAATGAAGAGTGCAATGCATTGCTTCACCATGTAGAGGAGCAGGCAGATTCTCTTACCCGATTAAGCCGTACCGATGGGCTTACTCAAATCGCTAACCGAAGATATTTTGATGAGACACTTCAAAAGCAGTGGACGTTGCACATGCGGACAGAAGAGAGCATGGGGCTTCTGTTGTGTGACATTGATTTTTTTAAACCTTATAATGACAATTATGGACATCCAGCCGGGGACAAAGCTCTACAAATAGTCGGCAAAGCACTGGCAAATAGTGCACACAGGGATTCAGATCTGGTGGCGCGAGTAGGCGGGGAGGAGTTCGCGCTTTTATTGCCTGCCACTGATCTTGAAGGATGTAAAACGGTTGCAAGGCGGGTGCTTGAGGCTGTTCTGTCGCTTGATATTACACACCAACATTGTCCCTTGGGAAGGGTTAGTATCAGTGTTGGCGTTGTGAGCACCGTGCCACCCAGAAACACCGCCTCAAAGGGCCTGTATGTCGCAGCTGACAAAGCGCTGTATGCAGCGAAGGAAAATGGCCGCGCCAGGTTGGAGGTCGCTACTTTTGAGGGTGAAGCACAAGCCAGCAGCTAGGGCTGGCTTGTCGATACCATTTTGGGGGTTATACTGAATTCCAGAAGGAGGGTCTATGATCGAATACCATAATCCCGAAGCGAAGACCGCTATCGAGAGCATTCCTTACCAATTGTCTGCCACTATCCAGGGCTGCAACGCCATTAACATTGGTTTCCTTGCCAATGGGTTTCCGGATTCAGAGAGCTTTTTGCAACAACTCGATTCCGCGATGCGTGAATTGGAACCGGGTATTGGGGGTTTCCTATATAACAAGGGAAATGCATCAATCCCGGCCAGCGAAGAGCTTCTGGCGGAGATTGGCGGAAAGTGTTCCGCCGTGGTGGCTGCCTACGGGCATTGAGGCTCCTGCACAACCGGCACCGTGCGTGACGGAATTAATATCGCAAAACTTGGCATTCCAGCCGTGGCACTTGTCACTGCGGAATTCTGGGCGCAGGGCAGTTTTGTAGCCCACTCGTTAGGCATGCCCGACATCCCTCGAGTTAAACTCCCACACCCTGTAGCCGGAACCGGCAAGGCATCTATGCAGCAAATAGCCAGGCAATTTGCTCCGGAAGTCATCCGGGCCCTGGAGGCTGGCAGTGTCTGATTTACTATCGGCGGTAGATGAAGCTGCGGCATTGGAGGATCTGCATGAACGGGGCTGCACCGATGGGTTGCCGGTTATTATTCCCACAGCGGACAGAGTAAAGCGCATGGTGCTGGCCTGCGGCCAGGAAGCCGATATGGTGCTGGGTGTGATGGGGCCGGGGCAGGGCACTGCGACTATTGAAAAAGTAGCGGTCGCGGCGGTTATGGCAGGGTGCTTACCAGACTATATGCCAGTGGTTGTGGCCGCGGCTAAAGCTGTGATCGAACCTGTTTTTGATTTAACTGAAATGCAGGCTACGACACATTGCACAGCCCCACTCATTATCGTAAACGGACCTGCCCGGCATACCTGTGGGCGGATATCAAGCAGCTATGGTGCACTCGGACCTGGGCATCGCGCCAATGCATCCATTGGCCGTGCCCTGAGGCTAACAATGATAAACATTGGGCAAGGAAGGCCAGGCAGTTCAGATATGGCTTTGCTCGGCCACCCGGGGAAATTTACTTTCTGCCTCGCAGAAGATGAAGAAAACAGCCCATTTCCGCCTATGCATGTTGATCTTGGCTACGATCAAGACGAGAGCGTGGTGACGGTTATTGGCGCGGAATCGCCCCACTCGGTATTGTATAGTGGAGACAGCGACAATTCAGACCAGCATAAACCATTGCTCGAGTTGCTGGCCATTGGTCTGGCCAACCCGGCCACAAACAACGCAATTTTGACCGGCGGCACCGCCACCGTAGTACTTAATCCCGAGCATGCAGCCATTTTGAGCAAGGCAGGATTGACCCGGCAAGACATTGCCCGGGAAATTCAGGGGCAATGCACTATGAATGAAGTGGAGACAAAGCGCCTGGCCTCAGGGTTTTCTGGCGGCAGTGCAGAAAAACGCTCGGCGTTTAGTAGCCCGGACCAAATTCTCATTTTGATGGCGGGAGGTAGCGGACTTTACTCAATGGTGATGCCTTCCTGGAGTGCGGGAGCGCATGTGAACTCGCCCTCCAGTGTCAAAGTAGAGACTGATTTTTTCTGTGAGATACCTGGGCTCGGCGGTGAGGCACTGTCATTTACATGATCGATCCGTATTGCTTTCGACTTGGCAGGCTCATTTTTTTTACCTATTTAATGCTCGGTGAGGCAATTCCTCCGATCACTGCGATAGAGCGGGTAGCGTCATGCGATAGAGTGAGGTGGCATCGTCATCGCCCGGCATGGTGATCATTCGTTCGAATTTCAGACCAAGTTTCTCGATGAGTCCGATTGACGGTACATTTGTCGGGGAGACGATCGCGGTAAGGGCACTGATACCGAGCTCGCTTTGCGCGTAGGAGACTACAGCCGCTGCAGCCTCGCCAGCAAAACCTTTGCCACAATGAGCGGGCAGCACGCTAAAACCAATATCCGGGGCGTCCAGATTCTCTCGTTTAAACAGACCACAGATGCCCAGCTGAGTGCCATCCGACTTCAATGACATACTGCATGGCCCGAAACCGTGATTCTCAAACAATTTCTGCACACCGTCTTCTATCGCCTCCCGGGCTTGTTCAACGGTGCGAATGCCGCGATCCGCGACGTTGCGAATAAACGCCGGGTCGTTCCAAACTGCCAACATCAGCTCTGTGTCGTCAACGGTCACAGGGCTCAGGCGCAGACGATCGGTATCCAGTATCCAATCAGCCACGATTTAATTTTACCTCCTCAAAGCAGTCTACAAGACATCAATAGGATTGTTTCTGGGTAAATGGTTAACACCTGCTTTCCCGCTCGAAGGTTCTATGCTTGCCTATATATCTTCAGGCTGAAAGGCCGGGTCTAGCCCTCATACTTTTTCTTGAAAGAGAGATATTGGTCGCACATGCTTTGCATCGCCGACTCTTCATATTCTCTCAGGCCGCTAAGTACCAGTCTTTTTAAACCGGTGCCGACAGAACGACCGGCATCGGTTATGTTAAAATGCAATTCCGCATCACCTCTTTTACCCGAAACCTGCAGGCTGGATTCTGATAGCTCCAATTCGGGATTACTAAAGCTGAGATGCTCCAGCTTGAATGACATACCCTCATAAATCACCAGCGGCCGCGCGGGATTAATCATTACCTCATGCTCTGCCATCAGAGGTACCAGTATATCCGGGAAATTGTGACCGGAAAACACCACGTAATTTTCTATCATTGCCTGTATCAGATCCGGGTTATAACTGACTTCACCTGAGCGCTCAATATTCAGAAATTCCTTGTCTTTATTGTTCACAATTTTCAGCTGAGGGGCATCCGACCTGGGAAATGCCAGCGGGGTTAAAGCGCCAACCATGCCGCTAAAACGAAATGCCATATTCTGGCTAAGCCCGTATTTGGACAAGATCAGTGCAAACAGCAAATCGCCCGGCACACAGAACCGCCTGGAATCGGGGTCGTGTATAGGGTTGAAGTCATCAGAAATGCCTTTAGCAAACTGACTTGCTTGCTCTGCACTGACTTGAATATAACCATTTTCTTCGCTGTAGAAAGAATCGAGGAACATAGAGTGTTGGTGTCCATAATAGTCGTGAGCTGACAATCGGGATTGTATCACCGCACAGGAGTCAACGGGTTGTGAAATGCCATGTCTGAAGAGGCTTTCAGAAGTATGTCTATTAGTACCGTCGATAGCCTAAACGGCGACTAACACTCCCCAGACCAGCAACACCACGCCCATTCCCCACGACAATGCGCCACCCGCGGGCAGGATTTTTTCCATCCAAACGTAGACCGCCAGCCCGGCTATCCAGAACAGGTTCATCACGCCGCCCACGAACAGCAATACCATTAGAAACCAGCAGCACCCCAGGCAAAACAGGCCATGAGTCCAGCCGGTCATCAGGGCTCCAGCGGGTTCCCGGGCGCGGTGCCGGGTAAGCCACTCAACAGGGCCGCGGCAGTGTCGCAGGCATGCTTGCTTCCAGGGAGTGAACTGCCAGGCACCCGCGGCTATCAGCAGCACCGCGGATAAGCTGTTACTGGTGCTGCGCAGCATACCCGATATGTACTGGTTTTCAAGCAGTAGCCACTGGATCAGGACCGCCAGAGCACTGAATACAGCCCAGCCCAGTAGGTATCCGGCTGCAAATGCTGCACTGCTACCATAGGGCTGCTTGGTGGGCGTCGCCCGGCGATTAATCGCCGCTGCCAGCAATATGACCGGCGTCGCACTGGGCAGCATCATGGCAATCATCATGATCCACCACATGAAGAACATTAGCGCGATGTAGCCGGGTGTCCATTCGGGGCGGCCCATCATGTCCATGTCCATGAGACTGTGACGGGTCATCTCCACGCCGCTCATGCCCATGCCGGCACCATAGAACAGGTATCCCCAACTGATCGCAGCCACCAGTAGCAGGCCGCCAGCCACAATGAACCGATCCCTGCGCAGCAGGTTTTCAATAAGGTCGTTCACCCGGTATATGCGCTGCTATCGATTATGGGCCGGGCCATCGCCGGTGAAGTCGATGGTGTTGAACTGGCCATAGGTGTTTTCCAGGTCGAGTTTGATGTCGCCTGTGGCCTGGGTGCAGGAGTTGCCAATATCCGCGGTATCAAACTCGATTCCGTTTGGAACCCGAATCTGTACCCGGTGCTCACCGCCGTCGTGGGGGTTGCGTATGGGCTCACCTACGCATTTGAGCAGACCGGGAACTTCGATC
>JABHWT010000437.1 GCA_018657645.1 Halieaceae bacterium
AACCAGTTCCAGGCGACCAAACAGATCCCTCAGATTACCCGTAACGTTCATTTCCCCCACCGGACGGCCAATCCTGCCGTTTTCAATCATGTGGCCGCGCAGACCCAGCGAGAAATCGCCGGTGGTGCCATCGGCATTGCCACCTAGCCAGGATGTTACGTACACCCCTTCTCCCACGTCAGCCATAAGCTGTTGCAATGAGTGCTCGCCGGTTTGAACGCGGCGATTTGAAGCGCTGCCTGTTGTGGGTGCCATGTCCGCCTTGCGCCCGTAGTAGGTGTCGACGTAGATATTTTTTACCACACCGCCCTCGACGATGGGCAGCACGCTGGCAGAAATACCCTCGTTGTCGTAGTGGCGTGAGCCAAATCCGCGCTTGATGAGCGGGTCATCGATAATGGTCAGCTTGTCGCTGAAGGCTGGCTTACCGATCAGTTCAGCCCAGAAAGACCGCCCCTGCTGTACGCTACGGGCATTGGCGGGCCGCATCAGGCGGCCTATTAATGAAGAAGCCACGCGCGAATCCACCAGCATTGATCCCTTTAGTGTTGGGCCTTTATCGGCCGCCAATCGGGACAAGGCGCGTCGCAGAGCCACGCTACCGACCTCGGCAGCGCCTGGGAGGTCTCCCAGGTGCGGGCCACCGACAAAAAAACCATCGGAGGCGCGCTTCTCGCCCTGGTCCCGAAGAGTCACATCTGCGCCGTACCAACAGTAGGTTGACGCCTGGGTTCCGGTAAAGCCGTTGCTGCTGGCTGAGGCTGATTTCTGGTCGCCGTCATAGACACCGGAGGTCACCGAAATCACGCGCTCGTGGCCATGGGTTGCATCGTCGAGGACCTTGCACCACTCGACGCGCTGGTCGCGATCTAATGTCGCGACTTGATCGTCGACCAGGTCGAGGTCTTCCTGTGGCCTGTCCCCAAATAAAGACTCGGGTGTGACCCGACGGTGTGTATCCGGTTCCAGGGCGCGGGTTATAGCCACAGCCTCCGCGATAAAGCTTTTTAACCGATCCGGTTTCAGGTCGGTGGTCTGGTGCGATGAATAGCGACCATCCGCATACACCTGGATAGCCAGTCCTCGCGAGGTTGTCTCCTTCACTTTCTCGAGGGCACCGTCGCGGTATTCGAATTCCACATCGCGATTCTGACTTGTCGTGGCCCACACATCATGAGCGCCTGCTTTTTTTGCCAGTTCAACCGCCGCGATTGCCTGATCTTCGAGATTAGCTGACATTTTCGCCTCCTACAGTCATTTTGGAGACAAGCACAGTTGGAATCCCCTGCGACACCGGCACGCTCTGGCCATTCTTGCCGCAAGTCCAGCCCCCCGTGTCGAGGCGTGCATCGTTTGCCACCATGGTAATGCGTTTCAGCGATTCCGGCCCGTTGCCGATGATATTCACATCTTTTATGGGTGCCGTCACCTTGCCTCCCTCTACCAGCCAGCCATTCTTGACATAGAACGTATAATCACCGGCACCGATCTGCACCTGGCCATTGGTGTAGGTCTCGGCGATGATGCCGTGGTCAACCGCGGCAATAATCTCGTCCTTTGTATGCGGGCCGTCCTCCATGAAGGTGCAACTCATTCGGGGCATGGGTGAATACTTGTAGGACTCGCGGCGGCCCGATCCAGTGGGCTTGAGCCCATACTGCCTGGCGCTGATACCATCGTGTAAATAAGAGCGCAGGGTACCGTTCTCCACCAGGACCGTGCGTCCGGCCTTGTTGCCCTCGTCGTCGTAATTGAGTGCGCCGCGCTCCCTGGGAATGGATGCCTCATCGACGATGGTTATAAAGGGCTCGGCGACCTTTTTGCCGATCATGTCGGAGTAGATGCTGGTGCCCTTGCGGTTGAAGTCTGCCTCCATGCCATGGCCTATCGCCTCATGTAGTAAAATGCCGCTTGCGCCGGATGCGAGAATCACGGGCATCTCGCCAGCCGGCGGGCGCTTCGCCTCAAATAGAATGGTCGTTCGATCGACGGCCTGCTTGACCAGATCGCTCAGACGCTGCTCCGTATACCAGCCAAACTCCTCCCGCGCGGCAATGTTGGCGTAGTTGGATTGGGTCTCTTCGCCTTTTTTGGCGGTGATGATCACCGTTGCCCGGGTCATGGGTCGATGATCGGTGACCAGTTTGCCATCCAGTGTGGCGACCATGATTCGCTCTTCGCCATCGGCCCAGTGGACTGCGACTTTTTCAATGGAGGTATCCAGCGATCTGGCTTTTTCATCGCAAAACTTCAGAAGTGGTAGCTTTTGATCGATGCCCACATCCGCCCAGGGCACCTGGGTTAGATACAGATTACCGGTGGCCAGAGGATTGAAGGATTGTGGCGCAACCTGCCGACTACCCTTAGCAATCGCAGCGGCTGTGCGGGCTGCCGATAACATCGATGCCAGGGTTAAATCCTCGGTAAATGCATACCCGGTTTGTTCACCGATAACAACGCGCAAGCCAACGCCTTGCTCAATGCTCGAGTTAGCGCGCGACACAATACCGTCTTCCAGCGTCAGGGAGTTTGTACGGCTGTGCTGAAAGTACAAGTCGGCGGCGTCTGCACCGTTTGCCGAGAGCTCCGACATGACCTGCGCCACAGTGGCCTGGTCGATGCCAAACCACTCCATGAAGGGGTTTTGCGGGGTTGGGTTGGCGACCACTGTGGCCTGTTGCACGCTACAACCGGTGAGGAAGCCGGGCAGGGTTAACAGGGCGCTGCCTGCGGCGGCGTGGCCGAGGAAGTCTCTTCGCTTAATGATCATGCTCTCTCCCAATGTGGTGATAGTAGGTATAGACGCTGCGGGGGTTCAAAAAGTTTCATTATATGAGAGACCTTTCACCGTCGCCTCTTTTGATGGCCCGTAGTTTACCGTTATAAGCCTGAAATCCACCACCGAAAATCTTCCTCTGCGCCGACCACGCTTCGAGGGTGTGTGGTCTTTTGGCTGCGAAACCCGCTTTATCGCAGTCCGGGCACCACGCCATGCCACTATTGCCCCCAAACCGGCCGCGGGCCGTTGGTCTGGAAGCACGCTATAATTTCTAGATAGTGATGGTCTCTACCTGATAAACTCCAGTTTGCTTTGCAGGCCGGTGTTTTTCTTTTGGGTGCCCCCCCGAACCCTGCGTTACTACCCAGGATTTAAATTATGACTAATACCACCAGACCAGGTAAGCCATTCGCTGTTGTATCACTCGTTCTTCTGTGCGCGACTCTTTTTGCCTTTCCCAACCTTGCTCTGAGTGGGGAAGACTCGGTAACGCCCTACGGTGACAACAGCGCCGTGGGAAAATATGCCACGGTCAATAATATTGAAATGTACTACGAAATCTATGGTGAGGGCGAGCCCATGGTTTTAATCCATGGCAGCGGACAGAGCATTGCGGCAATGAAACACCAGATCGCGTTCTTTGCGAGCAAGTACCAGGTTATTGTCGTTGATTCCCGTGCCCATGGAAAATCCGGGCTCGGTGAAGGGCCGTTGAATTATCGCCAAATGGCCAGTGACATGGCGGCACTGCTAAGCCACATCGGTGTGAAGAAAACCCGACTGGTGGGCTGGAGCGACGGTGGCATTATCGGTCTCCTGCTGGCAATAGAACACCCGCAGGCGGTTGCAAAACTCGCTACCATGGGTGCCAACCTGCAGCCCGATACTAGCGCCATCTACCCCTGGGCGGTGGAATGGGTGGCTGATCAGTCACAGCAAATCGACCAGATGCTGGCGACCGGAGATACCACCCAAAACTGGGCTCTGCTGAAGCAGCACTTCTACCTGTTGCGAGAGCAGCCAAATATATCTTTGAAAGAATTGGGGACGATTTCAGTACCGGTGCTGGTGATGGCCGGGGACAGGGACATCATCCGGGAAGAACATACGCTGAAGATATACCAGAACCTCCAAAAAGCGCACCTGGCGATCTTCCCGGGGGAAACGCATTTCACCCCGGAGACCAATCCGGCGTTATTCAACACAACGGTCGACAAGTTCATGAGCCAGCCCTTTACCCGACCCAATTCCAGCGACATGCTGTAAGCGCACAGCGCATCTAGAGATATACCAGGGCTGCTAATGACGCATTTTCCAACAGTATGGCTTCTCGTTTTCACCTGGACACTGGTGGCCTGTACTCCGAGCACAAACACAGAAATTGCTGCACGTAAAAAAACCGCCGTCGCCCCGATAGATAACCAGCGCCTGTCGAATCTGGCGCAGGAGCCTGGAACCTGGCTAACCGGCGGGCGCGACTACCAGCAAAGCTATTACTCTCCCCTGGGTCAAATTACTGCCGACAATGTCTCCCGACTGGGCTACGCCTGGCACTACGATCTGACGTCGGAGTTTGGTTTTGAGGCCACGCCCATTGTGGTCGATGGCGTACTGTACGGCAGCGGGCCCACCGGTACGGTGTTCGCACTGGACGCGATGAGTGGGCGCGAACTGTGGACCTTCACCCCGCAGATCGACAACGATTTCGTGCGCAAGGTGTGCTGCGGTGTGGTGAACCGTGGGGTTGCCCTGTGGGGCGACAAGGTCTTTGTCGCCTCACTTGACGGATACCTCTACGCGCTAAACAGGAACGATGGCTCCCAGGCCTGGCGGGTGGATACCTTTACCGACCGCGATCGCGGTTACACCATCACCGGTGCGCCCTATATCGCCAACGACCTGGTCATTATTGGCAATGCCGGCGCAGAGTTTGATGCCCGCGGTTACGTCTCGGCCTACGACACCAGGACAGGGGAGTATCGCTGGCGCTTTTTTACCGTTCCCGGTGATCCAAAGCAGGGTTTTGAACATCCAGAATTGGAACCGGCGGCCAAAACCTGGGACCCGACCAGCCTTTGGCAGGTGGGCCTGGGTGGTACCGTGTGGGATGCCATGGCCTTTGATCCCGAGCTTAACTTGCTCTATATCGGGACCGGCAATGCCGCACCCTATCCGCGTAAACTGCGCAGCCCCGCTGGGGGCGACAACCTGTACCTGGCCTCTATTTTAGCGCTGAATCCCGACACCGGGCGGCTGGTGTGGCACTACCAGACCACACCGGGTGATAACTGGGATTTTACCGCCACCCAGAAAATGATCCTGGCGGAGTTGGAGATTGACGGCAAACAACGTCGGGTGATTATGCAGGCGCCCAAAAACGGTTTTTTCTATGTGCTTGATCGCCTCACCGGCGAGCTGATTTCCGCCCAGCCCTATGCCAACGTGACCTGGGCCAGTCACGTGGACAATGCAACTGGCCGCCCGGTGGAAACAGGGCAGGCGGAGTATTTTAATGAACCCAAATTGATTTTCCCCGGCCCCCAGGGTGCCCATAACTGGCAGCCCATGTCGTTCAACCCCGACACCGGCCTGGTGTATATTCCCGCGATGGAGGCCGGGGTCATCTGGACCATGCCCGAGGAGCCCTTTGAATACCAGAAGGGCGGTCTCAACTCCCACTCCCTGTATATCTTTACCACACCGGGGGAGTGGGGTCTGGACAGCGCACTGGCCAACACGCTGCCACCGCTTGAAGTACTCGGTGCCGGCCAGCCCGATACCACTATTCGCGGATTTTTACGAGCGTGGGACCCGGTGAAACAAACCCTGGCCTGGGAGCGGGACACCTCCGGCCCCTGGACTGGGACGATGAATGCCTTCTGGAACGGCGGCGGGGTGATGAGTTCCGCGGGCAACTTATTGTTCCAGGGGCGGGGCACTGGCCGCCTGGCGGTACTGGATGCCACTACGGGTGAAGAATTGCACAGCATTGATGTAGGGGCCAGCATGATGGCTGCGCCGATGACCTACCAAATAGGCAACACCCAGTATGTTGCCATTCTTACCGGCATTGGTGGCGGCAATGGCAATGACTATGTGCCCGGTATGGCAGCCTATACCTACGGTAACCAGGGCCGTCTGGTGGTGTTTAAGCTCGGTGGTGGCGAGGTGCCCAAACGCCCCGAGTTGCAGCACGAAGAAGCCGGGCAGGAGCCACCGTCATTGCCGCGCCGGGGCACCGAGGCACAGGTGGCGCTGGGAGAAAAATTGTTCCTACGCAACTGCGCCAAGTGCCATGCCAATATTGACGGGCGCGGTGCCGGAATTCCGGATCTGAGGCAGATGGATGAAACCGCGCACCGGGAGTTTAGGGAAATCCTGCTGGAGGGTACGCGGGCCGACCGGGGGATGGGGAATTTCTCCGATCTGCTAAGCGAAGAGGACGTCGAGGCCCTGCATGATTACCTGATCGATCAGGCCTGGCAGGTCTGGGAGAAACAGACGCAAGGGGCCGAGTGGCATAAACCAGCGCAATAAAAAAGGGCGATGGCTTTCGCCATCGCCCTTAGCAGCTTCACCCAGCGACCGTCATTTCTAGAAACGCATTCTGGCCTCTACGCCAATGGTGCGTGGCCGGTTGGTAATTAGACGAGCCCGTCCAGGCACGTTGGCGGCTATCGAGCGGTTGTCAGACAGATTGGCACGCTCGTCGGTGACATTGTTCGCAAACAGGATCAATTCCCAGGTGTCATTCATCATTCCTGCGCGCAGATTGAGCGCAGCCCAGTCGTCGCGCACAACGACTTCGCTGGTGGGTGCGGTGGTACTTTCGCCGTAGTAGTTGGCATCGGCCCGGACCATACCATCCCAGTCACCCGCCATCGAGAAGACGTACTCAAGGCTGCCATTTGCGGTCCAGTCCGGTACACCTAGAATTGCATCGCCTTTTTGAATCAAGTTGGATACATCACCGGGGTCGGTGATTTCGGCATCAGTGTAGCCTACACCCAATGTGCCAATCAGACCGTCAGTTATCGCAGCCGTGAGTTCCACTTCAAAGCCCACACTCTCGGCTTCACCGGCGTTAGCCACAAACTGGAAGCCACAGGCGAGTCGGTTTTGCTGTTGCATGTCGGTCCAGTCAATCAGGTAAATCGCCGCATTCAGGGTTACCCGATTGTCCGCCAGCGTGGATTTAAAGCCCAGCTCATAGCTCCACAAATCATCGGAGTCGTAGGTTTGCGTCTCTGCCGGGTTAATGCTCTTTTCGTTGAGCTCATCACCACATAGACCCAAAGGCAGATTGCCGTTAATACCACCAATACGGAAACCCTTTGAGGCGGAAGCGAAGACATTCATATTGTCGTTAAGCACCGCCTCTACCATCACTTTGGGATTGAACCCGGATTCATCCTGCTTGGCTGCGTAGCTGGTGTAGCCGCTGTTGGCGAAACCGTCGGAGTAGTTGCTCGCTTTGACTTCGGTGTCGTACCAACGACCGCCAGCGGTTATTGACCACTGATCATTGAAGTTATAGGTTATTTCACCGAATACCGCGATTTCTTCAGTTTTGGTTATAGTGGTGGTGACAAAGATGAGGTCGTCATCTGTGAGGCAGAAACCGTCCACGCAGTCCTGTCCCAATCCAGGTGCGCCGGTTAAAGCGTCGATCGCATCGTGCAGACCGGGCTGCAATGCGCGGGGGTACTCGTGGTCCCATTCCGCATCGGCATAAAAAATACCTGCGGTGAATTGCCAGTCGCCATCGAAATCACTGGTGAAGCGTGTTTCATGCGTTAAGCTGTCGTACTTCTCAACGGTGGACAGCGGGGACTCCAGCGGATCAATGGGAATGCCGATAACGTTGTTGAACAGATTGTGCAGAAAAGTATGCTCCTCTTCACTCTCGTCGGTCTCCCGGTCAAACCAGGAGGTTGTGGACACGAAAGTTCCTGCGTCGATATCCCAGTTGAAGGTGCCGCTGGCGATATACCACTCGTCTGTCCCCGGTTCATCGGTATCAAAAAAGCGCAGGGTGGTGGTCTCATCGGGGTCTCTATCGGCAAAGGGCATCCCGTCTGCATCGACTTTTTGGGCAATAAATTTTGGGGTGAAGCTAAAATCGTCGGTGATTTGCCAGTGGGCAATCACCTGGCCGCCCCAGTATTTCTCGTCATCCGTGTTCTCGTTTTTGCTGAAAGGGGGGGCGGTGGTGGGTCGCACCGCGCCCGAACCTCCCTCGATCCAGCTCTCCTGATACACCCGATCATAGATACCGGAGTTCTTTCCGTAGTAGCCCGATAGTCTCAGAGCAAACACATCCTCAACCACCGGTATGTTGATAGAGCCGTCTATGGAGTAATTCTCATCGCCGTCTTCAACGGTAGATCCGGACACATGAATTGCCCCTTCAGACTCATGCAGGTCTGGCTGCTTGGTAATCATGCGAATGGTGCCGCCCATGGAGCGGGCGCCATAAAGTGAGCCCTGCGGTCCACGTAGCACCTCGACTCGTTGCACATCCATTACCCGAGGCAAAATACTGGCATTGACCGGAGTATCGTCGATATAAAACCCGGTGGTGCCCTGGCCAAAAACCCCGCGAATGGAGGGCGAGCTGGAGTCAAACCGGCCGTCCGCCTCGTAGGCCATACCCAGGTTGGGGACCTTGACCGCGAAATCCAGCAAGGGGGTTGCACCCATGCGCTCGAGGTCATCGCCGCCTATGGCCGTGATAGACATTGCCACGTCCTGCAATGACTCACTTCGCTTGGTGGCAGTTACCATGACTTCCTCGAGCATTTGTGCCATGGCCCCGGAAGTGGTTAATGCGATGGCACAAGCCAGCGCCACTGGGGTTTTCCTAGTCATTACATCTCTGTCTTGTAGCATGTTGTTGTCCTTATGAAAGTTCGGGTGGGTATTTGATCCCAATACTAAAGGGTATCACTGTGGAAGGGTGGCTGGTAAACCAACTAATGTGTAATATTGACATAGCAACCATTTGATTTATGTGGTTAATGATTGTGAGGGGGGGGTGATGAGCGCCCTGTCCGTCCAGGACAAGAGCCGTACGCTGCGACCGCTGGGCATAAGCAACCAGAACTGGTGCATCTGCAGTCATAAAACCAACGTATTTTTCACCGCGTCGATTCTGTACACGTAGCGAACCGACGTCTCTAGACAACTAACCGCGCTAGTCACTGATCTGCACAATAGTGGGAGTCTGCTAATTAACGACCATCGACAGTAGTCAGTTCGCGGGTGTCAGGCCCAGCGCAGATCTGCTGGCCTGGAGCACCAGCGGCCAGGTAGTAGAGTCGGGATCTATCATCTCGAAATGTCCCGATTGCTCCGCGATGTCGACCTGAGGATTGTTTCCATTTTCCTGTGCGCTTGCAACGTACCGGTGACCGACTGGCGCCCAGTTTTCATCGTGTTTTCCGATAACGATATACTGCGGAATACTCAGGGGTAGCCGCTCTACACCTGAAACCTGTTGATAGCGCACCGGGTATTGGGTGGGCGACCCGCCCATCAGTTTGTCAATCACCTCACCGCAGACACCGCTTTGGTGAAGAAAAGCCAAGTCGGCGGCAGGTGCAAGCGCGAGAACAGCCCTGGGGGCATAGGTAGCGGACCATCTTGCGGGCCTGTTGGCAAGCCATAGTGCGAGATGCCCACCGGCCGAATGCCCTGCGACAATGGAGTGTGCTAGGTCTAAGTTATATTTTTTGGCAAGCGTGACCAGAAAATCAGCCCCTGCCGCCACATCGTCAAAGGTGCCCGGCCAGCCTCCACCGGGATCGCCGACCCGTCTGTATTCAATGGTCCAGGTCGCAATGCCTGCCTCGGCATAGGCAGCAGCCAGCTTCCGAATATGGGAAATATCGTACTCACGGAGCCAGCAACCGCCGTGAATTAGAACGACAACAGGGTGGGGACCCTGACCGGAAGGTAGCCTCAGTTCTCCGAATTGAAGCTTGTCCTTACCGTAAAGTATGGTTTGGTCAGCAGGTGGATTGGGAAAATCGGCAAGTGCTGAAGAATCCATGATTTCTGCCCCGGACAACTGGCTTGTCCAGCTCACTTGAAGGGTGAGGAACAGTAAGAGGCAGAATTTTTTCATGGGTTTGTATTTCCGGCGGATGGAAATCTACTGTATCAGAAATCGGGCTAGTGAAGGCCTGCCGCTTGAATATCCACTTTCTATATGGTGCTATGGCAACTAACCGCCTGCGATGGGGGCACTGCATTTTGTCTGATTTTAGAAAAACCAAGTCGATGTTTTATCTGCCAGAGGGCGTCATTTATCTCGATGGCAACTCTCTGGGGCCCCTGCCAAAAGCAGCCCAGGCGTATGTATCAAGGGCAATCCAGGACGAGTGGGGGGAGATGCTGATTCGGGCGTGGAACGATGCCCACTGGATGGAGTTGTCTACGGGAGTTGGCGATCGCATCGGATCACTGATCGGCGCCGAAAAAGGCCATGTCGTCATGGGTGATACCCTGTCGATAAAGGTTTATCAGGCTCTGGCCTCTGCTTTGGAAATGCGCAGAGACCGCAAGGTAATTCTCACCGATAACGGTAACTTTCCATCCGACCTTTACATGGCCCAGGGGCTTGTGAAATCGCTCGACCAGGGGCATGAAATCCGTTGTGTCAATCCCGAGAATGTGATGGATAACATCGATGAGTCTGTCGCGGTGATGATGCTAACCGAGGTGGATTACAGAACCGGGCGTAAGCACGATATGTTGGCGCTGACTGAAAAGGCACGCTCGTGTGACGTAGTCACAGTCTGGGATCTGGCTCATTCCGCGGGTGCCGTTCCTGTTGATGTTGCTGCGGCAAAGGTTGATTTCGCTGTGGGCTGCACCTACAAGTACTTAAATGGTGGCCCGGGTTCGCCGGCCTTTATTTACGTGGCACCAGCACATGCATGTACCGTGCGCCCGGCGCTGTCTGGATGGCTGGGTCACGAGGCACCCTTTAACTTTGACCTGGATTATCGGCCCGGGACGGGGATTGAGCGAATGCGGGTGGGCACACCACCGGTAATAGCGCTCAAAATTCTGGAGTCAGCACTGGACATCTGGGATCAGGTGAAAATGGCAGATGTACGAAAAAAATCTATCACCTTAAGCAATCTGTTCATTGCTGAAATTGAAGCCCGCTGTCCGGATCTTCATCTGGCCAGTCCACGCAGTAGCGATCAACGTGGGTCCCAGGTTTCCTTCGAATTTAAAAACGGCTATGCCGCCATGCGAGCGTGTATTGATCGCGGAGTCATTGGCGATTACCGGGCTCCTGATATTATGCGATTCGGTTTTACGCCCCTTTACATAGATGAAGAGGATGTGATGGCGGCGGTGGATGTCATTGAGGATGTGATAACAAATAGGCGCTGGGATGCGCCTGAATACCAAATTAGAGCCAGGGTGACATAGGGCAAAATTGCGATTTTCGCCTGGAGTTTATGCCCGGCTCGGCCCAGTAGAAGCTGTGATTTTGCACGATATCCTTCCTTGACTTGAATACCCCGCTTACGTGTATCATGCCAGATATATTGGCATGTAATGTGCATCTTTAATTGGACTGCGTTTCAATTCGAGGCTTATACAAATGTTTAATCGGGCAGCCGGGGTAGTACCTCCCCACCATCGTAGCATTGGGCAATTGTTGGTAAGCGGCGGCTTTATCAACCAGACTCAATTGAGCGATGCGCTGGAGGAGAGGTCCGGAAGTAAAAAAAGACTGGGTGAAATTCTCGAAGATCGCAGTGTAATTAATACTGTGGATACGCGAGCCATCCTGCGTCTGCAGAGGCAACTGGATGCGCATTGTGTGGCGCTGAGCGACGATGGCACCCTGCCGGAGCAACTACAGTTAACCCTGGGCCAATTGCTGGTAGACCACGGCGAGATCACGCCGCTGCAACTCGATAGCGCGTTGGCCACGCACCAGCGCAATCACACCCGACTTGGCGCAACCCTGGTCTCGCAGAAATCACTGACCCAAAGTAAGTTGGATTTCTGGCTTCGCCTGCAGCGCAAGCTGGTTGCCGCTGCTGCCGCTGCTGTATTGGTGACCGGGTTTGCCTCTGCAGCGGCCGCCGACACGACGCAGGATAATCAGCACGATAATGTGCAGATAGAATATGTCGCCGATTTCAACCCCGAGGCCGCAGTAGACCCGGACCTACAACAGCAGACAGCAAACAATACCGCAATGCTCCCGGACTCTCTAGGGCTGTCGAATTTTCAGAAGAGGCAGGTCGAGCGATATACCGCCACCGCGATCAAATCGGCCAGGCGCTTCGAACTGACGGCCGAGTTGGTGATGGCGATGATTCATACCGAGTCGGCTTTTCATCACGATGCCAGGAGTAATCGCGCAGCGGTTGGTTTGATGCAGGTCGTGCCCAGTACCGGTGGTGTCGAGGCGGTGCGCCACGTAAAAGGTCCCACCCAGGTGCCATCAACAGATGCACTGCTGGATCCACATTTCAATATAGAGGTTGGAACGGCCTACCTCGCTTTTCTAAACAGCCACCACCTCGAATTTGTGAAACACCCCGAAGTGCGCATGCTGGCATCCGTGGCTGCATATAACTGGGGGCCTACGCGTTTGCGACAGATGTTTCGCACCCACGGAGAGCCACAAAGCGTAGAGGCATTCAAGCAGCAGATCGCGTTACACGCACCGGCAGAGACACGCAATTACATTGATCGCGTTGAACAGCGCAGATCCCTATACGCCACCTACTTCGCCACTGGAGAACTGCCGATGCAGCTTGCCAGTGCATCGGTGGCCGCTACATCTGAGACCGCGTAGCTTAAATCCGACCTTAAGCGCCCTGATATCACATGCTTTTTTTGTGAAATAGTTACAAAGCATGGAACTGTAACTCAGGGTCTCTCCGTTTAAACTGACCTCATATGCAACGCAGGCATTAACAGAACTATTATTGTCTGTAAGTGAAGCACTCCAAGGAACAATCAAAGGAAATACAATCATGCACCAGTTTAAAAAAACTGTACTTGCCAGTTCGATTCTGGCGTTGATGCCGACTTTCGTTGCGCCGCTGGCCAGCGCGCAGGATAAGCCCATGATGCTGGAGGAAGTTGTCGTCACCGGTACCCGTAAGATAGGGATGTCTCCGACAGAAACCTTGGCCCCGATTGATGTGATCGGTGGCTCGGCACTGACTAATCAGGGCGCGTTTGATCTGACTGATTCACTGACCAAGATTTCACCGTCCTTGAATACGCAGCGTTTTCCTATAGCGGATGGTACGGCCTTTGTCAGGCCCGTAACCTTGCGCAACCTTTCACCGGACCACACGCTGGTATTGGTTGATGGTACACGTCGTCATCGTTCCGCATTGGTGAATCTGCAGTTGGCCCCATTGGGTACGGTCAACCAGGGCTCACAGGGTGTCGATTTTTCTGCCCTGCCCGGTGCAGCGATAAAACGAATTGAGGTTCTGCGCGACGGTGCCTCTGCTCAATATGGTTCTGATGCTATTGCAGGCGTAGTGAACGTCATCCTTAATGACGCCGACGAGGGCTTTACTATGTCAGCCCAGTACGGCGAGTACCAGGAAGGTGATGGTGAGCGCATGTCGATAGCCGCCAATGGGGGTTTCAAGTTGGGCGACCGCGGCTTTTTAAACCTCACCGGCGAATACTCCGACTCTGATATCACCAGTCGTGGACAAGCGCGCCCCGATGCCGCTGCAGTTGGAGATATTGTGGGTAAATCCCTCGTGCCTTATAACGGGCTTGGCCAGCGCTGGGGCGACCCCGAAATAGAGCAATGGAAATTTGTTGCCAATGCGGGCTACGAGTTCAGTGAGGCCTTTGAACTGTACGGCAACGCCACCTTCATGGACGGTGAGACCGTCGGCGGCTTCTTCTATCGTGGCCCTGTGCTGCCAGGAGACCTGAACAAAGATCTGGGTGCCCGCACGACTCTGAAAACAGATAGCGACGGCGATGGACTGGCTGATTTCGCCGATGCCAGCCTGGTTAGCTCGATCCAGGCTCAGGGGCTTAATCCAAGTGACTATCTGACCGCCAATGCTGCAAGTCCCAGCGGCTACGATTTACTTAACCCTATACACAGCCAGTTTCCCGGCGGATATAGCCCGCTGTTTGGCGCAAACCTGACCGATTTTGAAATGGTAATTGGCGGTCGTGGCGATCTGGACGACATAGGGTTGAGCTGGAACATCCGCGGGCGGTTTGGAGAGAACGAGGTGGAGTATGTGCTGGAAGACAGTATTAATCCCAGCCTTGGCGCATTGTCGCCCACCTCCTTTAATCCTGGAACACTGACCCAGGAAGAAAGTAGTTTTAACGCTGACTTTGTAAAAACCTTTGACGACTCGCCCTTGAATTTGGGTTTCGGTCTGGAGTGGCGTAATGAAACCTACATTATTGATAAGGGCGACCCCGCTTCAACAGAAGTCGGACCCACCTTTCTTCAGTTCGGTGTTGGATCCGATGGTTTTCAAGGTTTCGCACCGGAGTCTGCAGGCAAGTTTGAGAGCGACAGTTGGGCCGCATACATAGACATGGAGACCGATATCACAGATCAGTTCTCTGGTGCTATCGCACTGCGCTATGAAGATTACGAGGAGTTTGGTGACACGACAGACTGGAAGATTTCTGCACGCTATGATTTTAGCGACACCTTTGCGCTTCGCGCTACCGCCAACACCGGTTTTCGCGCACCGTCGCCGGGTCAGGCTAATACGCTTAACGTGACCACGACAGCAGATAGCGCGGGTAATCTGATCCCAACAGGTACCTACCCTGTCGATCACCCGATTGCCCAAGTACTGGGGTCAGAGTCACTTGAAGCTGAGGAGTCAACCAGCTACACCATCGGCCTGGTGTGGACGCCCGATGCCAACTACAGCGTCACCGTTGATTTTTACGACATAACCATTGAAGATCGCTTGGCCATAGCGCAGACAACACTTAACCAGGGCAACGTGAACGACCTGATTGCCCAGGGTTATCCCAATGCGGGCTTATTGTTGAATGCTGGGGCGGGCTATTTCGTCAACGGTTTTGAGACCAATGTTTCAGGCATCGACCTCGCGATAAGCTCCTGGTATGACGTGGGTGGCGGAAATTTGATGGTCGACTGGCGTCATAACTATAACCAGCAGGATATTTCCGACGTCAAGTCAAATGCCATTGTTGATGCTCGTGTGTTCGACCTGGAAAATCAGGTTCCTGAGAATAGCTCTGTACTGACGTTTGACTATTCAAAGGACTCGTTTGGCGGCGTCGTGCGAGTCAACTACTACGACGAATGGTCAACTACACCCGGTTTATTTGGTCCCGGCGATGGGTCGGTAACCGATACCTACGGTAGTACGATTCTGGTTGACATTGAGGCGCACTATACCTTCGACGACCGGTACACTATAACCATTGGCGGCGAGAATATCTTTGATGAGACGCCCGACAAGGAAAATGATGGAACCCTGGGTTTCCTGGGTGCGGTTTACGCCGTGACATCGCCCTTTGGATTTAATGGTGCCTTCTGGTATGCAAGGGTTTCGGCCTCCTTCTAACAAGGCGAAACGCAAAAAAAAACCCGGCTCGAAAAAGCCGGGTTTTTTTATGGGTGAGGCGGTGACCAGTACACTAAATACTATTGGTCTTGCGGCGGTTGCGTCGCTGTCATACTGTGACAAACAAAGGCGCCTGTAGCCGACGTTTACGCCAGCGCTTCTGCGGGGGTTCGTGCTTAATAACGAGGAACAACCTATGACTCCAGGACCAATGACTTCGGCGCGTTGCAAAAAGCTCTTTATCATTCTCGAACACACCCTGTTACTCGCAATAAGGTAGCGACCGCTGTGCTATTACCACTTCAATCAGACCGCCCCCTGATCGTATATCTGGACTTCAAAAGTCCTTATGCCTATCTCGCTGTAGAGCCCACCAGAGCCATGGCGCAGGAGCTGGGTATTGCCGTGGATTGGCGCCCGTTTGTTCTGGATATTCCCAGCTACTTGGGTTCTGCAACGCTGGATAAATCCGGCGAGGTTGCGAAGCAGAAGCGCAGCAATGAGCAGTGGTCCGGGGTGAAGTACGCGTATTATGACTGTCGGCGATACGCCAATTTGCGCGGGCTGACTGTGCGTGGAACGGTCAAGATCTGGGACACCAATCTCGCGTCGATCGCTATGTTGTGGGCCCGAGCGCAGGGCGATGATGTTCTCGCGCGGTACATCGATGCGGTGTATGAGCCCTTCTGGAAGCGCGAGCTGGACGTGGAAAATCCAGAGGTAATTCGCAGTGTGCTCGCGGATTCGGGAGCAGACATTGCCGGGTTTGATCGCTACACTCAGGGAGAGGGTGCAGCACAGAACGAGGCGCTGCAGAATGCAGCCTTCGAGGCCGGAATATTTGGCGTACCCACCTATATCGTGAAAGATAACAAGTATTTCGGGCGTGAGCACCTGCCGCGAATTCGCTGGCATTTAAGCGGAGAGCCCGGTGCGGCGCCCGATATCGGTTACCTCCTGCCCGAGGGCTTGGGCAAAGCGGCCGCCCCGGGTGCAGAGTTGGAACTGTGCATCGATTTCAAGTGCCCTCATAGCTACCTCGCACTGGCACCCACCTTGAAACTCGCGGCTGAATCCGGACGAAAAATTATTTGGCATCCGAGGCTATCGCGACCATCCAGACCGGCACCTGCACCTGAGGAACTGTCCCGGGGCGCACGCCATCGCATTCTTCGCGCAGAAAATGCGGCCCTGGAGCTAACTCGTTATGCAGAGCAACCGCTTCTGGATAAGCATCCAGGTACCGATAGTCGGATCGCTGCAATGGGCTTGCTGTGGCTCGCGGAGGTGGCGCCGTTGCTGCTCGACCGCTACGTGAAAATGGTATTTGAGCACTATTGGCAGAGCGGCGAGCCGATTGACGGGATTAACACCATCAAGGGTTTTGTGGACAAGCTTGGTGTCGATAGTGAGCCTTTGGAGGGCTATGTGAAGGGGGCGGGGCCGGCAGCCCTGATAGCCTCCCAGGAGGCGCTGAGCGCCCGCGGCGTTATCGCTACCCCGACTTACCTTTTGGGCGAGGAGCGCTTTATTGGTCGTCAGCATTTACCGCTGCTGGCTTGCCGGCTCGGTGCGCAGAGAACCTCAGAGTGAATCTGTGGTTGCTCTGATTTTCAGCCGGGCCCTGGTAAAAAGTAGGTTCCCACCGCCGAGGACAACTTTGCAGGCGACAGTTAGGCTTTGCTCAATTCCACCGGAACACCATTAACGGCGGCGTTTCCGCATAAGGTATCAATGTACAGCTCGTCGGTGACATCGTTGGCACTGACCCCCGCATGCTCGCTGGCCACTGTTAAGCGGGTGCCTGGGCGCCCGTGGCCCCAGCCGTGGGGCAGGCTTACTGTACCGGGCATCATCTCATCCGAGCACTGGAGCTCGACCTTAACCTCCCCCACGCGTGAGGACAGTATTGCACCCTCACCATCGGTCAGCTCGAGTCGCTGGGCATCGGAAGGATGTACTAAAAGCTGGCAGCGGGGCTTCCCCTTCACCAGTCGATAGCTGTTGTGCATCCAGGAGTTGTTGCATCGGACGTGGCGGCGGCCTATCAGGCGCAGCCCCTTATCATCTGAGCTAAGCAGTTCGGTGACCCTGCCTAAGTCCTCTATAAGCGGCTCAGGTGCACAAATCACTTTCTTATTCTGATGGAATATTCGCTGGGGACAAGAGGGTTGCAGTGGACCCAGATCGAGCCCGCTGGGGTATTGAGCAAGTTTCTCCACCGATAGCCCGAGCTCTGAATTATCCCCGTAGGGGCCGCTGCGTAGAGCGAAGTCCACCATGGCCTGAGGCGGAAATACGGGGCCGGCTTCAACACCGAGTTGCGCAGCAAGAGCTTCACCCAAACCGGCAAAGATCTCCCAGTCGTGCAGGCAGCCCTCCGGTTTTGGAAACACCGCCTGGTTAAAGCGTACGGTGTTGTGCACTGCAAAACCAAAAAAGACATGATCGAAATGCTCGTGCTCCAGTGGTGAGGTGGGCGGCAGGATGATGTCTGCGTGACAGGTGGTTTCGTTAATATAAAAATCAACCGACACCATAAAATCCAGCCCTTGCAGGGCCTTCTCCAGTTGTCGGCCATTGGGTGTCGACAATACCGGGTTAGCGGCCATGCTCATAAAACTGCGCACCTGGCCCTCCCCCGGGGTCAGCATCTCCTCGGCCAGAGCGGCAGCGGGAAGCTCGCTGGAGAATTCTGGCAAACCCCTGACCCGCGAGCGCCAGGCATCGAAGTGTCCCGGCTTGCTGCCCTCGCGATGGATCAGGTCCATGGCCGGGGCAGTGAATAAATTACCCCCGACCTTGTCGAAACTGCCGGTTGCGATATTAATAAGCTGAATGAGCCACTGACACAGGGTCCCGTAGACCTGTACCGACACGCCCATGCGGCCATAGCAGACAGCCTTGTCTGCGCCACTGAGTTCTCGCGCCATTCGCCGGATTTCACCGGCATCGACACCGGTTGTCCCAGCGACTTTCTCCGGTGTGTAGCCGGCCACCAGCGAGGGTATCTGCTCCCATCCCTCAAGCCAGTCTTTCGCTCTGCCGGTATCGACCAGGCCTTCATCGAACAGGGTGTGAAGCAGGGCAAGCAGGAAAAGTACATCGGTGCCCGGGCGGATGAAGTGGTGCTCATCGGCCACCTCGGCTGTCTCGGTGCGGCGTGGGTCCAGCACCACCAGTTTGCCGCCACGGCTCTGCAAGTCACTAATTCTGTTTTTAATATCCGGAACTGTCATGATACTGCCATTTGAGGCCAGCGGATTGGCACCTAACATGAGCAGGTAGTCGGTGTGATCGATATCCGGTATCGGGACCAGAAGCTGGTGACCGTACATCCAGTAAGACACCAACTGGTGGGGCAGTTGATCCACCGAGGTGGAGGAGTAGCGGTTACGCGTTTTCAGGTAACCCAGCGCCGCGTTAGACCCCAGCATCATGCCGTAATTGTGCACGCTAGGATTGCCGGCATAAATAGCGAAGCTGTTGTCCCCGAATTGCTTTCTCGACTCTAGGAGCTTTTGTGCTACCTCGGTGAACGCGGCCTCCCAGCTGATTTCTTCCCAGTCGTCGCCAACTCGCCGCACAGGGCGGCGCAGCCGGTCCGGGTCGTTGTGTAAATCCTGCAAAGCGACTGCCTTGGGGCAGATAAAACCCCGACTAAGGGGGTCATCGGGGTCACCCTTGATCGAGTTAATCTCGCCGTTTGTAACAGTGATTCTGGCGCCGCATGTGGCCTCACACAGGTGGCATGCGCGATGGTGAATTTGTTCACTCATGAATTATCTCCAAAATAATAGTGGCGCGGTTCATAGGACCCCGACACGCCGATCTGAGACTGTAGTTCCACATGCCACTATACATAACAGTAAGTTTAGAGTGAAATATAGTAAAGTGCTGGGCTGTTATTCACGATTTGGTATTGCGCTATGACTCTGGAGCCTTTGGAGCGCACGACGTTTGGTTCATCCTGTGCCGGTACTATTGCCAGCGTCTTGACCCGATTGATGACTGCATCCACTGTCTCGATAGTGTGAAGATTTGTCCGGTGGCCAGACGGTGTTGATTAACTGGCCGAGTTGGCTCGCAGTGAAAGTCGCGGCAGAGCCGGGCCTGTTGCAAGCGAAAGACGCTAGGGTACCTCTGAATAACGCCACAGCACCTCAGCGTGGCCTGAGGCATGCAGCAACAAGACGCGAGACGAAGACCAGGGCTGCTTGTCTCTGGCGAACCTCGCAACGCTGTCAATGTATGGCTCGGGCCGCGCCCGGCGGGTACTATGGCATTATGAAGAGGTACCCTCGATAAGCGGAGCAATACCATCGATATCGACCTTTATCAGTTAATGGCCATCTGGGCGGTGGTGGTTTTTGCGTCGGTGTTGCGCTCCTTCACCGGCTTTGGATTTGCCCTGGCCGCGGTGCCGGTGTTTTCCCTGTTTCTATTACCTGCAGAGGCGGTAGTCCTCAGTGCGTCACTGGCATTTACCCTCAGCGTCCTTAGCTTGCGCACCTATTGGGGTATTATCCCCATACGTCCAATGGTGCCGATGCTAATGATGGCACTGTTGGGGACGGTGGCCGGGGCTGCAGTACTGACCGTGATATCGCCAGCCCAGTTTCAGTTATGGGTTGGCATATCGGTCATTGTGGCCTGTCTTGGCGTGTCAGTGATACAACCATCAAAGCGTTGGGACAGCCCTGGACTGAGTTGGATAACGGGCCTGGCATCTGGGCTGATGAACGGCGCGCTGGCCATTCCCGGCCCGCTGGTAGTTATCTATGTGATGCTCACCGAGCCGGTACCCAAACGTAGCCGGGCATTTCTGATGACCTTTTTCCTGGCATCATCTGTAATGGCACTGGTCTCATATGGGGCCGCGGGCATTATCAGGCCGCAATCTGGGTGGTATTTCCTGCTGGCCTTTCCGGCGCTCTATGGCGGCGACAAACTGGGTTACTATTTGTTTCGGCGCTTTGGTGACGCACTGTACCGGCGCATCGCCCTGGCGGGGCTCATTGGTATAGGGGTGACGATTATTCTGCGAGCGGTTGTGGGCTAGAGGTGTATATAGTATAGATTAAATGGGGATTAAATGGGATTAAATGGGGTCAGATTAAATGGGGTCAGAGTAAAATTAAAGGATTAAATGGGGATTAAATGGGGTCAGAGTAAAATTAAAGGGATTAAAAATAAAGGATTAAATGGGGTCAGAGTACAAACACTGACCCCATTTAATCGCATTTAATTTTACTCTGACCCCATTTAATCGACCCCATTTAATCCATTGGCATGGGACGTCCTCTAAACCAGAGATTCGGGAAGATAAAAAGGTAGGGCGGCGTGCCCATCGAGCCGTTTCTTTAGCAGTTCCAGGCCGTCACCCAGACCCAGTAATTCGCAGCGTACATGTTGGCGGGCCTTTTCCAGGCGTTTTTGCGAACGGGCCCGGGTGGGACCGTAGCCGTAGTCGTACTCGTAGTATTTCTCGCCCTGTAGGCCGGCGCGAATGCTGGCGGGGGCGAACTGGTAGTAAGTCCTGTCTGCGTAGTCCAGCAAATTGTCCAGGTGCTCTGGCAGGACGTCGTCGCCCGGCCAGGCACAACTGGCTGACTCGGCACCAAACACCCGGTCGGTGTAGGCAAACAGCATGTCTCGATGCTCTCCCAGCCACTCCCGGGGAATCGGGTCATTAACAAAGTGGGCCTTGCAGGCACCACCGAGGGCAAAATCCGCCAGACAGGGGCGGCCGCCCAGGAGGAAGTCGTTGCCCTGAAAATGCGTGGCCAGGATGGCCAGCATGTCGTCATAATCCGCACGCACCGCCTCGCCTTTGTCGGGGGGCACACCTGTATTTTCGCAGACCGGGCGGCCGAATTGCTCAAGCATCATTTCGCCAATAGGTGCCAGTTCCTCTAGTTCCTGTTCGGTAAAGGGCACGTCGACCGAGCGGTCCAGGAGTGCGTTGGCACCGAAGCGAGGGCCCACCCAGGCCACGTTCTCCGGATAGCACCAGCGGGTGTGCACTGCCACGCGTCCTAACCAGTGATTGAATATGTCCTCGAGGATAAAACACAGGCCCCGTTGCATGGGTGTGGAGGGAATCACCGGGGCCAGCTTGAACCTATCATTGAGGAATGGCCCCAGAGCGATGGTGTCGTGAATGATCCAATTGTCCGGGGTGGCCAGAGCAGGAATAAAGTGGGTGCCGACACGGGCCTCGACTTCCGCCGTGCGCTGCTGAGTCTTGAATCGCCACTTCCATGGGATATCCTGAAAGCGCAGCTGGGCTTCCAATTTGCGTGAGAACATGCTGTGTTCTCCGCCGATCAGTTCGTATGTGCCCTGGTACATGCTCTACTCCTAGCCCTTTAACAGGGAATAACGTGGTCCTCTGGGAGCGGGTACTTTGCTTTCTTCGGGTAGCGAGCAAATTCTGTTCATATGCGTGGTGCTACCATCGGCGTACTCCCAGACTAATTGCTCCCCTTCGAGATAGCGCTTTACTACAACAGGTCCCCAGCCAAAGACATGAAAATCCAGTACGCCGTTATTCCAGATCATGCTGGCCGAGGTACGCGGGCAGTATTCCTTGTCACCGAGAGTAAATACCACTGCGCCTTCGGTATCGTTGGAGGTTTCTCCCAGGGTGCTGTTGGGGCCGCCGTCGTGAATCAGACCCGAACTGGTGACTACCGTGCGCCTACCGCATTGTTCAAGGCGCTCCACGTGGCCCTTGTGCTTGCCCTTCACACCTATCCACAGGCCGCGAATATCCGCCGCACCCGCAACCAGCGGTTCGGTGCATTCAGCCAGAATTGGCAGCGGGAAATGGCTGTAACTGCAACCCGGTGTATTGCCCTTGGGAATGTCGGCAGCTAGTTTGCCGTTGCCATCCAATACGGGCAACTCGCAGTAATTGATTTGACTGCCGTCACCGGCCAGGGTTGCGGGGTCGGTGGTCAGCGGAGGACGGGAGGAGAAAAACAACTGCCAGAAAGCGATGATAAATAGCGCAATCACTGTCACGACAATTCGAATAAACCACGCTTTCACAAGCTTCTCCTCAGTGCAGCCAGAACATAATCGGGGTCTGATCGCCGCTGGTAGTTTTCAGACTGGTCCATCCACAGCACTTTGCCATCGGCATCCACCAGCATGGACGTTGGGGCCGGCAGTACCACGCGCCTCAGCGCGCGAATCCAAAGGGTGCCCGCCGTTAGGGTCACTAGCAGGGCACCTATTCCGAGTGCTGTAGCTTGCATGGGTTCTTTTCTCGTTAGCTGGAGATTCGAGTATGGTATAGTATTGGCACTAACTATGCTATTACATGTGTCGGTGCTCACATTGATGCCCTGTACACTGCACTCCCCAATCAATCACTGCCTCTCCATTAGCTCATTTAAGTTATTCCATGGCTGTTTAATAAACTCGCTTTTTTTGGAAATAAACAATACCTGAAAGGGGACTGGTTCTACAAATTCTGACCACCGCGTATTGTGTGTCACAGGAACAGGCTTCACAATCGTGAATGCTGTATTGTGAAACGAAGCGTTGTAATAGTATTTATCGCAAACCCCATTTACCCAGTAAGAATAGTCCTTGGCTTCAACCCAATTTAAGGTGGGTCTAGCCATAAAGGCTGCAGACGGGGCAGGCAAGGGAATTGCAGCCTTAAATGACGCCGCTCCATCCTCAATCAAAATATTTGCAACATCAGCAGCTACCTTGTAATCAAAAACCTTAGCTGGAGCTTTCATGGGATTTTTTGGGTTGTTTAATGCCGTTACCGGATCGAGCAATGGAGTACTGCTGGAGACATCCAAAATCATATACCTGGATTTGTCGTCATCGACATCCGTTCTTTTTACAAAAGTGGCCCATTCTGCCCGGTAGCCCCCAGCGACGCCCGATGCATGATAGATATTTAGAGAGATCATAGTCTCGGGCCTTTTTGAGCGATGATGCCCAAGGGGATGGAAATTGCTTCCGTATTGCCTGGTATTTTCAATAAACCTGGTCCTAGCCAATTCGAAGCCTGGCGGCAAAGAAATGGCCTTAGCAAAAGCCTCCCTTCGACTTTCAGGTACTCTAAAATTAATATACAGAGAAGGGACATCGCTATCAGTGGACACTTCAAAAAAAGGTTCTGCTGTCCCTTTCTTAACATTTTCTGCATGTTGAAGCACAGCTCCACCAAAAACCTGGTTTTTGTGGCTGATAATGGCCTGCAGAACATCGGGCTCAATATGTGACAGGCTACCGTCAGTCAGGTTTTCCCGTAGGCCAACGACAAGTTCTACAGGCCCTGTACTTAGTAGAACGGTATCGGGGGTAGGATCGATGTACTTTGACCACCGGGTAGTATCCTCAATCGCAATCTCTCCATTATAAATGGAAATCATATCGCTATTAACCAGCGTAGCGTTATAGTACGCCTTGTCATAAACCCCATTACCCCAAAATATTTTGTCATTGGATTCTGCCCATTCACGGGTTATTTTCTCCATGAAAGGTTGCTGTGGAATAGTAAACGAAGCCCTGAAAAATGTTTCGTCGTCAGAGTCGACATGTGTTTTAGTCAGGTTGTTTTTAACTGAATAATCCACACGGGAGGGATCCGTGTAAAGGTTAACCGGGTCGCCGGAGGGAGTGCTGCTTCTAGCCTCGACAACCATAAACCGGGGAGTGGCATCGGGGTCGTTATCCTGTTTTACATAGGTAGACCACTCGGCTCGGTACCCGGCTGCCACACCTGAGGCCAAATAGATATTGAGCGTAATGTAGTAATGAGAATTTCCATCTTCTGTCAGTTGTATTTTACTCAAGGAAAGCCCGGGTGGCATACCGATCTCCCTGGATAAGGCAGTCGCCCTTTCATCGGGAACAATGAAGTTGATGTATAAAAATGGCGGTGTTGCTTCAACTCTAAATGTCAGGTTCGGGTTTGCCTGGCCTACCTTGCTTAACTGTGCTTGTCGGTAGGCCAACTCACCATAAACAGACGCCTTTAGTCCCATTAATGTCTGGACCTCCTTCGGAGTCAGAGCTTGACTCAGGCTTACACCCGACAGAGTGGCCACAAACAATACGCCACAAACCGCTACAAATATTTTCTTCATAACTACCCTCTAGCCTGGAACTTGAACAATATTCAACTATAAGGCTATCACAGTTATAAGCGAACTACTCCAAGTAACTAAACATACCATACCGGCCAACCAGTATTTCTAAGTTCGGTATGCCATTGTCTTTTGCAGGCTTATAATCTCATGTTAACATAACATACAATTCATACTGTTTTTAAATCACTCTCTGAACGCCTTGTCGCGCGACAGTAGAGCCCCTCCGGGGTAGCGGCACTAAAGGCCCTCAACTGTACTCAGCGATAAATACCAAGGTTAATTTATGTCAAATCAATACGATGCAGTAGTTGTGGGTGCCGGCCACAATTCACTATCCACCGCAGCATACCTGGCAAAATCAGGTATGAGTGTTTGTGTGCTGGAAAAAAATGAAATTATCGGCGGCGGCGCAGTGAGCCGGGAGGTCACTGCTCCCGGCTTTAAGCACGACACACACGCGACCGGCATTATTCTCGCCATGGCCAATCCGATGATCAGTCAAGACGAGCTTGAACTGCAGTCCAGGTTTGGCCTCAAATTTATGTCGCCGGAAGCCACCTATGTTTCGCTGTTTGAAGATGAAACCTGGATAGGCACCTTTATGGGGCTTGACCAGACCTGTGAATCCATTGCCAAGTACTCGGCAAAGGATGCCGAAACCTATCGGGCTTTCGTTAATCGCACAATAAAAATGGGACCCATTT
Organism: Halieaceae bacterium; assembly: GCA_018657645.1. Lineage (GTDB taxonomy): Bacteria > Pseudomonadota > Gammaproteobacteria > Pseudomonadales > Halieaceae > JBALVT01. Next base: position 25,205 of record JABHWT010000437.1, read on the forward strand.
TTACCCAGGGCATGTTCAAGCCCCCCATTCCCCCGGAAATGATGCTGACTATGCTTGGCCAGGGCCCTGAGGGGCAGGAGATTATCTCCCTGTACGGCAGATCCTGTTACGACCTGGTTCTGGAGATGTTTGAGCACCCAAAGGTACGTATGCATTTTCTGAAATGGGTGGCAGAAGGCATGGTAAACCCATCGCGCCCGGGGACGGCATCGTCATTGTATTTTATGACAGCAGTGGCGCACACGCAGGAGGAGACAGCGGTTGTCGGTGGTACACAGGCAATGAGTGACTCTCTTGGACGCTGTATTGAGCATCATGGCGGTGAGATTCGCATCAATACCTGGGTAAGGAAAGTAATAACCAGCGGCGGTAAAGCCACCGGAGTGGAGCTTAGCGACGGCGAGGTGATAACTGCAAGCAAATGTGTGGTGGCATCCATTCATCCCCATCTGCTGGGTGATTACATTGATGGCTTAGATCCGACTCTGGTAGAAGATGCTAAAAATGTGCCCCTGTCATCCTATGGGGCCATCAATACCCACTGGGCCCTGCACGAAGCGCCCTCCTACAAATGCCCGGAAATCAACAAGGCGTTGCTGGTAGAGACTATCCCCGCGGACATGGATCGATTGATGTCATCTTTTGATGACTGCACCAATGGCAAGCTGGCCTCTGTTTTTAACGCAGTGGTTGCCCATCATACCAATCATGATCCGAGCCGGGCACCGGAGGGTAAGCACACCCTGTATCTGTATTGCTTTGCGCCCTTACTGCTGAAAAACACCGGGCCGCTGGGTGGACAGGATGTCGATGGCTGGACCGACGAGATTCGCGATGAGTACAAGGAGTGGATGGTGTCGGAGTACGCCAAGTTTTGTACCAATATGACCCCAGACAATATTATCGCTTCGGCAGCCGAGTCACCCAAAGATATGGCCGAGTGGTCACCTTCTTTCCAAAATGGTGACATCATGGGTGTCACCGGTGCGCTACCTCTGGGTGCCCGTCCCACCCCGGTGTTGGCGCAGTATGCCGTTCCAGGTGCGCAGGGGCTCTATCTGTCAGGGCCCTTTTGCCATCCGGGGGGTGCAATTACCGGTGGCGGCCGCGCTACAGCCATGAAGATACTGATGGACAGTGGCGTTGACGTATCAACCCTGATGCAGATATAACACCACCGCATTAGGACATCCGCGGCGGGCAGTTATTAGACCAGGAACAGAGGCAGGAAATGAACTTATACAATATGGATGGCAGCGTTTTGATGGAGATTCAAACTGTCAGCCGCAACGGCAATAATATCGAGTTTAGTGGCACCGTGATGGGGGCAATGCCGGTAAAGGGCAGTCTGAGTCCGGAGGAGGCGAGAAGGGGGTTGTCCCTGATCAGGGGTAACTGGCTATGGCTATTTCTTCTGAGCTTTATATTTAGACGATCAAAACGTTAAGTGCACACTCGGCGGCGATTTTTCCAATCGCCATAGATTGAGTAGTCTTCGGCGGACATCAGCCAGGAGACAAGTTCAGTTGCCAATTAGACACTCTGGATAGACAAGTATTCACCCCTCACCTGGGGGATAGCTAAGGCCGTGGCCAAAGGGGAATAGCGGGTCCACCGAGTCGTAAGGCAGGTCTTCAAACTGTGCTCTCACCGCGGCCATTGATCGCGGCATTTCAAAGGGTAATTTGCCCTGCGGCCGGTACTCACCCCACAGAAGTTCCATTAGCACCTCATCGGTAGCGCCAAAGCTGGCGGTTAATGCCACGCTTAGTTCGGCGATTTGGGGAATAACGGCCGCCCGGTCGAGGTAGATGTCCACAATAGTGGGCACGGTTGCCATCAACGTTAACAGTCTCTGTTGCTCCTCACCCTTGAAATCCAGATCCCCCGAGTGGAAGTTGCTGTCAAGGAAACCATCATGGGGATAGAAGGGCGCCTTAATCCGCACTATTGCCAGATCGGCGTCTGCGGGATCGTCGACAAGCTCACCATATTGCTCGGCTAACTCCCTGGAGATGTTTTCCACATAGATTTTGTTGCCCCCCTGTAGCGGTAAAGCTGATTGTGACGAGCGCAGCGCCGAGTTCTTCAGTAGCACCATGGATCGTCGCTGGGCCTCTTTCCCTGCAGCCACAAACTTTTCATTGCCGACAATATCTGCGGTGGCCTCGGCATCCACGAAGGGGTTGTCAAACAATCCCAGGCGAAACTTATCTAACATTAGTCGGCGTACGGATTGGTTCAGGCGCTGTTCACTCACCTGGCCGGACTGCACTAAACTGACCAGCAGTTCTGGAACAGACTCGCCGCCAATCTGATCGATACCCGCATCGAGTAACTTAATCATGCGCTCATCGCTACTCAAGTGTTCCACGCCCCAGGCGGAGGCCTCCTTAATAGCTTTGTCTGTAATCAAGCCCCAGTCGGAACAGATCACGCCTTCAAAGCCATATTTATCGCGCAGCATGCCTGTAATAATGGTTTTGTTGAAGGCGAACCCCACGTCTTCATCTGTTTGCCCCACGGGTATACCATAGTAGGGCATTATCTGTGCGGCCCCGGCCGGGAATGCGCCCTGTTCAAAAGGGATCAGATGATAATCAAAATTGTCGCCGGGATAGACTTGCTCCTTGCCATAGGCAAAGTGGGCATCTTCGCCGCCGGCTTGAGGGCCGCCGCCGGAAAAGTGTTTCACCATTGTGGCCACGCTGTTTGGACCCAGCTCGTCGCCTTGAAAGCCCTTAACATAGGCATAGACCAACTTTGCCGATAATTGGGCGTCTTCACCGAAGGTGCCGGCTGCGCGGGCCCAGCGCGGCTCGGTAGCCAGGTCAGCCATGGGGTGCAAGGCCAAACGAATGCCGACAGCCAGATATTCCTGGCGCGCCATATCACCAAACTGATGCACCAGCGCAGGGTCGCCAGTAGCAGCCATGCCCAGAGGCTCCGGCCACAGGGAAAATTCACCGGCTGGCAGGCTAGCGGCGGGATTGTAGCCAAAGCCGTGTCGGGGGTCCGTGGCAATGGTTACCGGGATACCCAGGCGGGTTCGCTCGGCCAGGCCCTGCAACTTGTTGTGCCAGCGTGCCAGATCTGCGGCACCGTCGACGAACACCACGTTGAAGTGATTCATCCGCTTTCCCGCGACCATAGTGGAGTTGGTGGGAGAAATCAGGCTAAAGATATCGTTGGGATTAGGGTGTTCGACCAGTTCGCCCCCATTGCGGGCGGCGATCATGGTAATGAACATAGAGCCGGCTTTTTCCTCCAGCGACATTTTTGACAGGAGGTCGTCGGTGCGCTGGTCGGGACTAAGTCGGAAATCCTCATAGGGGTCAAGCTGACCATTTTTATTAAGGTCGCGGAAAGGTGTTCCACCGACCTCGACTATCGGTGCCGCATCGCCCAGTAGTGCCATATTGTTCGCTGACTGCACGCCGAAGTAGGCATAGAAGCCTGTTAGCCCCACAGCCAGCAATGCCAAGATGCCGATGCTCAACCATTTTACTACGCGCAGTATCATTTTCTGGTGTTCTCCGTCGGAGTGTTAATGTTGGGGCTTCAGTGGTGAGATGCACTGTCAAATTTGTTGATTGTGGCCTGTCGGTTCTGGCGGTAAATCCTGGGGCTGCAGCCAACCATTCTGGAAAAAGTACGGGAGAAATACAGCGGATCCCCGTAGCCGATTTTCTTGGAAATTTCCTGTATCTGCAGAGTGGTTTGGGTCAGCAGGCGTGAGGCTCTGGCAATACGTCGCTCCTCGCGCCAGTTGATGAGCGTACAGCCGGTGTTGTCCTTGAACAGGGCTCAGAGTTGGGTTTTGGAAAGGTGAACATGCTGGGCAATATCTTCTACCGTGAGCGGCTTCTCCAGGTTGCGATTGATGTAGTCCATGGCATTTGTTATCCGGCTATCGGCATGGTCTTTGCGGGCACAGGTAGAAAAGCGTGAGCAGCGGATAAAAATTTGTTCAATGATGTTGAGTAACAGCGCCTCGGATTGGCTGTCAGCGGTGGGATCAAAGTCCAGGGTACTTTCAAACAGTGCTTTTATAGCCGGATAGTCGGAGTCGGGTATTTTCAGGTGGTATATATGGGGGCCAATCTCGGCCCAGTTCAGCCAGTTGAGTATTCTTGGATGGGGTTGAAAATACACCCAGTCGTGGGTCCAGTGGGAAGCGTGCTGTGCCCGGCGGTAGTCGTACATGGCATCCGGTGACAGCAATACCATGTCGCCGGGCTCTGCAAGCAGTTCGCGACGGATGCAGTTGTAATGGCCTGTACCACTGACTGAC
>JABHWT010000270.1 GCA_018657645.1 Halieaceae bacterium
TCCCCGAGGTGGTAGGTCTATCGACCGCCTGCATATTCAAAAGCCCTCCCGGCCGGCCATGGCCCGCAGTGCAGTCTTCAATACCTTGCCCGAGGCATTCTGAGGTAGCTCGTCTACGATTTGCACTGAGCGTGGCGCCTTGTAATTGGCCATGTTTTCTTTCGACCAGGCAATAACCGCTGCCTCGTTAATTTGAGCATCAGTGGAGGCAACTATGTAAGCTCTTGCAACCTCGCCCATGCGTTCATCCGGCACACCGATAACGGCCGCCCTCGCCACACCAGGCATACTGCACAAGCTGTTCTCAATTTCCGCCGGGTAGCAGTTAAATCCACCGACAATAAACATGTCTTTAATACGGTCTGTAATCCGGATATAGCCCTGGGCATCCATCACCCCAATATCGCCGGTTTTCAGCCAGCCATCGGCAGTAATGGTGCTGGCTGTTTCCTCGGGGTTATCCAGATAGGACTGCATTACATTGTAACCCCGACACCAGATTTCCCCGTCGATACCCGAGGCTAGCTCGCGACCTTCGCGGTCGACACACTTCACCTCAACCCCTTCCATGGCTCTACCGGAGCTATGTGAAATGCGCTCCGGGCTATCGTCCGCTCTACAAATAGATACCACACCGCAGGATTCGGTCAAACCGTAGGCAGTAACCACCACCTCAAAACCAAGCACCTCGCGCATCTGCTCTACCAATGTTACCGGTACCGGCGCCGCACCGGTAACGGCGAGTCGCAGGCTGGATAAGTCGTACTCCTCCCTGCGCGGGTGGGCCAACAGGGACTGGTAGATAGTCGGCGGACCGGGAATCATCGACACCCGATCGCGTTCAATCTGAATCATGACCTTGTCCAGGTCGAAGCTCTGCACCGGTAGAATTCTGGCGCCGCGAAGAATTGCCGCCAACCACCCGGCTTTGTATCCGAAGGAGTGGAAAAAAGGATTAATCACCAGGTAATTGTCATCGGAGCGCAATCCGACCGTGGCGCTCCAGGTTTCAAAAACGCGGATATTCTGGCCGTGGGAGGTCACCACACCTTTGGGATTACCGGTAGTACCCGAGGTAAACAAAATATCCAGTGTATCCTGGGGTGTCAGCGATGCTGCGATCTCTGCCACTACCGAGGCGTCAACATTCTCGCCCAACCCCTGAAAGCAATCCCAGGTAACCGTATCCTCGGCCTCGCCCGACAGCAGCACGATCTGCTCCAGGTCCGGCAACTGCCGATCCCGCAGCAACCCCGGGTAGTCAACGCCGAGAAACTCCGCCACCGTGAACAAAAATTTTGCGCCGCTCGCCTCCAGTATATACGCGGCCTCGGCGCCCTTCATACGGGTGTTGAGCGGCACCAGTACACCGCCTACTGTCTGCGCTCCGATGGCTGCGATAATCCACTGATAAATATTGGGTGCCCAGATCGCAAAGCGGTCGCCCTTCTTTAAGCCAGCCGCCACAAATGCTCTGGCCGCCGTCATTCTGGCGTCGTTCAAAGCGGCGTAGCTCAAGGTGACATCACCATCCTTAATGGCGATGTGCTCCGCATAGCGTTCAGCCGCCTGCTGAACAACCTCTGGCAGAGTGCGCTCTACATAGGAACCTGCTGACATGAGTGATTTCCTGGAACACAATCCATGGGACTATTGGAACAACATAGTAGGCGGCTATTTAGTCTTTTTCAACGTAATTCGTATTTTTCAAGTACGAATTTTACGAATAGTGCAAAATACTATAGTCAGAATGCCCCTTTATTCGGGAAAGGCAAAATCACTGAATATCTCTCGCAATTTCACCTTCTGGATTTTCCCGGTTGCGGTGTGGGGCAGTTCATCGACAAACTCCACCGCATCTGGCATCCACCACTTGGCTATTTTGCCCTCAAACCAGGCCATAATTTCGTCGGCTGTGAGATCCTGACCGTCTGCAGCGCGCACCACCACGAGCAGCGGCCGCTCGCTCCACTTGGGGTGAAAGTGGCCAATTACCGCAGCCTCGGCAACTTTGGGGTGGTCGATGGCAACATTTTCCACATCAATCGACGAGATCCACTCCCCGCCGGACTTGATAACATCTTTGGTGCGGTCGGTAATGGCCATGTATCCCTGGGGGTCAATGGTCGCCACGTCCCCCGTCTCAAACCAGCCCTCTTCCGCATGCGCATCACTTTCGTCCAACTTGTAGTAGTTGGAGCAAATCCAGGGGCCGCGCACCTTGAGGGAACCGAACGCGACGCCATCCCAGGGTAATTCCTGGCCGTCGTCGCCTACGATTTTCATGTCCACCCCAAAAATAGGGCGGCCGCCCTTGAGGCGAATTTTGGCAAACGCCTCTTCCGCATAGTCATCCCGCGACGCATAACTGGCATTGGTACTGCCCAGGGGGCTCATTTCGGTCATCCCCCAACCCACTCTGGACTCGACGCCATAGGTGTCAAAATCCTCCATGACCGAAAGCGGGCACGCCGCTCCTCCCACGATTATTTTCTCCAGCGTATCGACCCGCTTGCCGGATGCCTTCAGGTAGGCAAGCAATCCAAGCCAGACTGTGGGTACACCGGCCGACATGGTCACGCCCTCTTCATTAATTAACGCGGCGAGGGTTTCACCGTCACCCATTTTGCTGCCGGGAAAGACCAATTTGGCGCCTACCATGGGGCATGCATAGGGTGTGCCCCAGGCATTGACGTGAAACATGGGCACAATGGGCAGCACCACGTCCGTGGATGACAAGCCCATGGCATCCGGCATCAAGGTGGCATAGGCATGCAACATTGTGGAGCGATGAGAGTAAAGAACGCCCTTGGGATTGCCCGTGGTTCCCGAGGTATAGCACAGAGCGCAGGCGGCATTTTCATCAATCTCGGGCCACTCAAACTCGGCGCTTCCGGCCCCGACAAAGGTCTCGTAGCATATTGCGCCGGGCAGGCTGGTGCTGGGCATATTCTCTTCGTCTGTCATTACTACATAACCTCTGACCCCCGGACACTCGGCGGCTAAAGCCTCTACCATCGGAACAAAATCCAGGTCCAGAAAAACATACTGATCCTCCGCATGGTTAATAATGTAGACGATTTGCTCGGGAAATAATCTCGGGTTGATGGTGTGGCAGACGTAGCCACTGCAAGCCGATGCATAGTAGGTTTCTAGGTGACGATAATCATTCCATGCAAGCGTGGCGATACGGTCCCCGGGTTCCAAACCCCAGCCGGCGACGCTATTTGCCAATTGCCGGGCTCTTGCAAATGCTTCGCCATAGGTACAGCGGTGGCGCGGGTTATCCCGGGTAAACGACACTATTTCGGCATTGCTATTCACCCGTTCGGCAAACTCCATGATTGAAGTGACCGTCAGTTGGGTGTCCATCATTAAACCCTGCATTACATACTCCTGTTCTGGTAGTGGGCCGGGTGAGCGCTACACCAGGCTACGGCATAATATTGTGACCTTTCTCAGGAACCGGTCAGTTCCCAGGTGTCACCCGTTTCGTTGGAGCGCGCGCGACTCTCCTGCTTCAGCTTAAGAAGATGAGCAGTGAGCGAAAGTGTGGCCATTTTGTGCAAGCTCTTATCTACATCATCGTAGACAAGCTTTACCAATTCTTCCAGTGAGGCCTTATTCAGTATCTTCAGTTTATCGATCACCTTGCTCTCGCGCTGTAAACGGTGGTCGACCAACCATTCCACAGCGGCCACCGGATCCTCAATTATTTCTCCATGGCCCGGTGCAATCGTTTGTAGCGGGTACTGCAATAACAATTGCAGGGATTCTATGTAGGCTTTCATATCACCGCTGGGTGGAATTATCACCACGGTTGACCCATTCATAATGTGATCCCCGGCAAACAGCATTTTCTCCTGCTCCAGAAAATAACAAAAATGATTACCGACGTGGCCCGGGGTATGCACTGCCCGCAAGGTGAATTCCGGTGTTTGCAACACATCATCATGGCGTACATCGGCTGCCGGCCGAAAGGTCGAATCCTGAAACATATCATCGCCGGCTGAAGCACCGATTAATTGTGCCCCCGAGGCCTCTGCAATGGCCTGCCACGCCGGGGAGTGATCCGGGTGAGTATGGGTACAGACTATCCAGCGGATCCGGTCACCTGCCTCTCGCAAAATCGCCTCTATATGCTCCGGTATCTCTGGGCCGGGGTCGAGCACAGCAATTTCATCGGTACCCAGTAGATAGGTATTGGTACCCGGCCCGGTCATGACACCGGGATTGGGGGCAACCAGACGCCGAACACGTGAATTCAGTCTGGATACGGCGGGAATATCTGCCATCACCTCACACCATACCGTTGATGATTACTTCGGGATTTACCTCGGCGCTATAATCGACGCCCTCAACTTCGAAGCCAAACAGTTGTAGAAACCCACGCTTATAACCCTCAAAATCCGATAGCTGTCGCAGGGTCTGGGTGTCTATTTTATTCCATAGTTCCTCAACCTGGGCCTGCACTTCCGGCGAAAGTTCCTTGTCGTCTGCCCGCAATCTACCCACCTCATCCAGGTGGGGTTCATCGTTATACAGGGAATCCCTGAACAGGCCATCGACCTGTTCGATACATCCCTCGAGCATGTCCCGCGACTTCATCACCTTAAACAGCAGGGCCAGATATATGGGCATAGCCGGAATGGCCGCGCTGGCCTGGGTCACCACTGCCTGCATTACAGACACTCGTGCGTCTCCACCGCGCGTGGCTAGTCGCTGCCGAATATCGAGCACCCTTGAATCCAGATCCTGTTTGGCTGCGCCTATGGTACCGTGCCAGTAGACGTCATTGGTAAGCTTGTCGCCAACATAGGTATAGGCGGTGGTTCTAGCTCCATCTGCCAACACCCCCGCCTCGTCGAGCGCCTCTATCCACATCTGCCAATCCTCTCCACCCATGACCGCGACAGTGTTGTCAATTTCATCCTGAGTGGCCGCCTCCAGGTGAAAATCCTGCACTTCCTCCTTGTCGGTATTCACGCCCTTCTGAACCGTATCACTGCCGATTGGTTTGAGCGTGGATGTGTGAATGACACCGGTAACCGGATGCTGACGGCGCGGTGCCGCCAGGCTGTAGACCACCAGATCGACCTGCTCCATATCCTCGCGAATAGTCTCTATGGTTTTTTGTTTGACTTCATCGCTAAAGGCATCACCATTAATGCTCCTGGCATACAAACCCTCGGCCTGTGCACAGGTGTGAAATGCAGCGGAGTTGTACCAGCCCGCAGTCCCGGGTTTTCTTTCGCTGCCTTCTTTCTCAAAGAAGATTCCCAGGGTAGATGCGCCAGAGCCGAATGCAGCAGTAATTCTCGAGGCCAGGCCATACCCTGTCGAGGCGCCAATGACCAGCACCCGTTTGGGCCCGCCTGCAAGCGGCCCCTTTGATTTCACATAGTCTATCTGCGCCTTGACATTGGCCTCGCAGCCAAGCGGATGGGTCGTAACGCAGAGGAAGCCGCGTACCCGTGGTTTAATAATCATCTTTGCCTATTCCCGAACAGTGTCTTTGATCGAGTCGCCAACGGGACTCGTCCCCAATTATGAGAGGCCAATCGAGAGTTTGCACTGGCCCTCGCCTATTATTCCGGCCGCTGCTGTACCATGAGGGATTGGAGTGTAACACACCGTTTTCCATTGTTGTGATGGCAGGTTCTGGCAGCGGATGAACGAATTGGGGTCCACTGTCCTACACGGGCGCATCATTCAGGATTAGACGCCATAGCCCTGTTGTTTTCGGCGACAACTTACAGTTCAATACCAGCCTTGCAAACTGGCAGCAGCCCATGACATGACCCACTCATCACCCCTCCATTTAACTCCCGCAAAACAGCGTGTCGCTCTGAAGCGCTACCTGGAGCGTCATATAGAGGAGGACCTGCCCGATGCACCCCCCGGGACCGGGCGCTGGAATCACGTTCTGGTCATACCTGCTTACGACGAACAGCCCGGCATGTTACAGCAGTTTCTAAAGCCAGCAGTGGACTCTGGCAGGAAGCTTGTCATTGTGGTTCTTAATCGGCCCCAATCGAACGCCCGCCCCGATGCAAATGAGGCCATGCGGTCGGCCGCCCGGGCGCTCGCCATTGCCGACCCAGGCGTCGCCAACGCCACCCCTATTTACCGCTTGAATAACAGCACAGACCTGCTCTTGTACGACCTGGAGTTAAAGAGTGGTCCCAGCCCCTCGGATCAGGGCGTCGGATTGGCCCGCAAGACGGGCTGTGATATTGCATTGCTGTGGATAAGTCAGGGCAGTATTGCCAGCGATTGGATTTGCTGCAGCGACGCCGACGCCACACTGCCCCCGGATTACTTTCAGCGTCTTGAATACATGGCCGACGATACCACCGCTACAACCTATCCTTTCCATCACGAAACGGGAACCGATGACGCTTGTAGTAATGCAACGGCCTGGTACGAGTTGCGACTGCACTACTATGTGCTGGGCCTGAAGCATGCCGGCTCGCCCTATGCCCACCACGCCTTGGGCAGCACGCTGGCGGTCAGGGCCGACAGTTATGCCAAGGTGAGGGGATTTCCAAAACGCGCGGGGGGTGAGGATTTCTATCTGCTGAACAAATTGGCAAAAATGGGCCCTGTGGCAGGACTGGACGGCCGATGCATTACGCTGCACTCCAGGCCATCCCATCGTGTTCCCTTTGGTACGGGACCTGCCGTCGATCGCATCTCGCGTGTTGAAAACAGGGAGAAACTGGCGCTGTTCGAGCACCCCTTGTGCTTTGAGGCGCTGCGCGCTGTTTTGACTATTGTTCCGCAACTGTACTACCAGGCCCCAGATGAAATTCCCGATTTACTCGCAGGCCAATCGTTACCGGCAGATCTTGCCGGGGCGACCTCGAACACCCTGACAACTATGGGAATTGAGGATGCGCTGAACCACTGCCGCCGGCAGGGCCGGACGGAGGCCCAGTTCAGGCGCCAGTTTGATCAGTGGTTCGACGGCTTTCGCAGCTTAAAATTTATCCATGCCATCCGGGACGCCGGCTGGCCCAACCAGTGTTTTACAGATTTGCTGGAGGTGGACCCCGCGTGGTGGCCCGCCAACCTGGCTGAAATGGGGGATATCGAGATGCTACGCCGGAAAATCAGGCAGCAGTTCGGGTGGACGATTGAGGAAACTGGGCTCTGATCAGTCGAGCCTCTGATTCTTGTACGACAGAATCTGGCGCGCCTCATCCAACGTGTATAAGTGATCGACTTGCGACGGCAATGACCCCAGGCAATGTTCCGTGAGACGCTGATAGTGCTGGATGAACCGAGCGACGTCGCCTTCATTCATAACCTGCGTGCCGGCCCCCTCAGTGAGAGTTAGCGCTAACTTCTTCTCCTGTTGCAATCGCCACTGGTAGACACAATCGAAGGACGGTGCCTGCAACATCACCCACTGATCAACCCGTTGGTACAGGGGCACAAATTCCCGGGCCAAAAACCCATTAACCTGGGTCCGCCACGCGCCGCCGAGATCCTCGGTCCGCTCCAGTGTATTTAGGGGTTCAAGCAAGGCCTCCGGTGCCTGCGGTAACGCACCCAGACACCAGCCTTCGAGCAATACGATATCGAGAGGTGATTGCATGTGTTCCCGGTCTGAGTCGGGACACCGGTCATCCAGCGCCTTGTCAAAACGAGGAATCTCGACGATTCTATCCTTGCCTCCGCCTTTCAGCAGTCCGTCCAGTGTCGCATTCAGTAGATTAAAGTCGTGTGTGCCGGGCACGCCTCGGATGGCGAACAGGGTGTGCGTGGTCTGACTCAGCTGTTGGCGCATCAGACGGGTATGATAAAAATCATCCAGCGACAGGGTGATGGCTCTCAACCCGTACTGCCGCTCAAGCACCTGTTGCAAGTAGTCACAAAGCGTTGATTTGCCCGAGCCCTGGCTACCGTTAACGGCAATCAGCACAGGGCGAGATGCATCGGCGCTGTACTGTGCCAGAGTGCGGGCCAGTGGATCGAACCAGTGTTGGGCCGAGGCCAGGTAGTCCTCTCCAAGCCTATTGTGTGCCAGCCAGTTCCGAAGCCAGCTCTGCTTGTCGTTATTCGCCATAGTCAATTACAGTTTTATCCAACCTAATAAAAGCCCCGCGCACTTAACCGGCGCTCTATGCAACGGGCATTTCAGTGTCCATTTGGAAACGCTGTTTCTTCACTGGACATTGGAGACGGCTGCAAAGGTTAGCTGTCTTGGACACCATCGCCCGGCCTTCGGCTTCCCTCGCTACGGCCTACGCATTGAGTCTAACAGTTTCCAGACGGACACTAGAAACTCTTCAGTGTGAATGAACTCGATACAAGTCGATCGATGATAATGCCCATCAGGACCGTCTGCAGCAGGGA
>JABHWT010000165.1 GCA_018657645.1 Halieaceae bacterium
AGTTTTGGGGGCTTTTCGCTGATTTACTTTAATGCCCCGATGGCGTGGGTGAGTATGCTGACCTTCTCTGCGTTCGAGGTCATCGGCGGTCAAATTCGTTTCTTTGCCAGTGATGGAGAATACTGGCGCCTGATAACCCCCGCGTTTATTCACTTTGGGTGGATACACATAGCATTTAACAGTATGTGGTTATGGGATTTGGGGGGGCGGGTGGAAAGCGTCATGGGCAGAGTCAATATGCTGCTACTATTTCTCACCATTGCACTGGTCTCCAATGTCTCCCAGTTTGTATTTGGCGGTCCCAGTCTGTTCGGGGGCATGTCGGGTGTCGTATATGGGCTACTGGGGTTCAGTTGGGTTGGGCCACTGCTTCAGCCCCATTGGGCGATCCAGCCAGCCAGGCCGATTATGCTATTTATGATTGGCTGGCTGGTGGTGTGCATGTTGGGTGTTGTCGACCTGTTGGGTTTTGGCGCGATAGCCAATGCTGCGCATCTGGGTGGGTTGATATGTGGCGCAGTACTCGGTGCGGCATTTGGTTTGTTGTCCGTCAGCACTCAAGACAAGGGCTAACCAGCGCATGTATAATCATCAACCTCTTCAATGCATCACATCGACAACGAGATGGACTACCAGCAACTGATTGAAACAATGAGCCCGGAGGTCTATAGAAACCTCACGCAGGCAGTGGAATTGGGTAAGTGGCCGAACGGTCAGGCCTTAACCAACGAACAGCGTGAAAACGCGATGCAGGCGATTATCGCCTGGGGCCAGCTACACCTTGGCGAGCGCGAGCGAGTGGGGTATATCGACACGGGGCACAAAGCAGGCGGGCGCTGCGAGGCCCCGGAAGAATCACCGCTAAGCTGGAAATAGCCATGGGGGAAGACAACCAGGAGGTGAAAATACTGGCCTGCGGTGCAGTGCGCAAGATGAAGACCACACTTGCAAGCCCCGTTCAGTATCACCTTGTTCTGGGAGAGCACGACATACCAATGAACCAGTACCTGGGCAAGGTACTGCGGTTGGACTATCGAGGTGTTATCAACTGCGTACACTGCAATCGCAAAACGAACAAGAGCTTTAACCAGGGGTATTGCTACCCCTGTTTTAAGCGCTTGGCACAGTGTGACAGTTGCATCATGAGTCCCCAGAAATGCCATTATTGGGCAGGAACCTGCCGCGAGCCACAGTGGGGCGAACAGAATTGCATGGTTGACCACTATGTGTACCTGGCAAACACATCAGGTCTTAAAGTAGGCATCACCAGAGGAACTCAGATTCCCACCCGCTGGATAGATCAGGGCGCGTCCCAGGCTCAACCCATATTCAGAGTGAGTAATCGGCTCAACTCGGGGCTAGTGGAGGTCGTGTTCAAGGACCATATTGCGGATAAGACTAACTGGCGAAAGATGCTCTCGGGGACGGCCGAGGCGGCCGATCTGGAGTTGGCTCGCAGTCGGCTAATGGCCGATTGCGCCGATCAGGTCGCTGCTCTTAGGGACCAGTACGGACAGCGGGCAATAACGGTGCTGGAAGCAGAGAGTGAAACCCGGATTACTTACCCTGTCGCTAGCTACCCGACCAAGGTAAGTTCCTTTAATCTGGATAAGACCGGTTCTGCCGGCGGGACCCTGATGGGAATCAAGGGTCAGTATCTTATCTTCGATACTGGCGTGATTAATATACGAAAATACGGCGGCTACCAGCTGTCGCTCTCTGTGGAAGGTTGATAATAACGATGCAAGATAACAAACCCGGAACCATTTATCTCAAAGACTACCAGCCACCTGCTTATCTGATAGACCAGACGGATCTGAGTTTTGACTTGCAGGAAGATTTTGTTCTCGTCACAGCTCATCTGCACCTGCGACGTAATCCGGAGACGCCCAATGCAGCAGCACTTGTACTACAGGGGCAGGAGCTGGAATTGCTGGCGTTGGCGCTGGATGGGCGAGCGCTGTCACCCGCTGAGTACCAGATAGAAGTGGATACCCTGGCTGTGAACGCAGTACCCGACCAATTCGTACTGACCAGCACAACACGTATCCGGCCTCAGAATAATACATCTTTGGAAGGTCTGTATAAATCCAGAGCCATGTTTTGTACCCAGTGTGAAGCAGAGGGTTTCCGAAAGATTACCTACTATCTGGACAGGCCGGATGTAATGTCGGTGTTTACCGTGAGCATCGAGGCTGATCTGTCGCGTTATCCTGTGTTACTGAGCAACGGCAATCAAATCAGCGCTGAGGATTTGGGCAGCGGGCGGCATCGAGTCACCTGGCAGGATCCCTTTCCCAAGCCGGCCTATTTATTTGCCCTGGTTGCAGGAGACCTCGCCCATATTGAAGATCGATTTGAGAGCTGTGGCGGACGCGATGTGACTCTGCGCATCTATGTCGAGCCGAAAGACATCGACAAATGTGATCATGCCATGGGGTCTTTGAAACGCGCAATGCGTTGGGATGAGGATGTTTACGGTCGGGAGTACGACCTTGATATTTTCAATATTGTAGCAGTGGACGATTTCAATATGGGAGCGATGGAAAATAAGAGCCTGAATATTTTCAACACCTCCTGTGTCCTGGCCAGTCCGCAAATTACTACCGACCTGGGTTTTCAGCGAGTAGAGGCAATTGTTGCTCACGAGTATTTCCACAACTGGTCTGGTAACCGGGTAACCTGCCGGGACTGGTTTCAGTTGAGCCTCAAGGAGGGCTTTACGGTTTTTCGCGATGCCGAATTTTCGGCCGATATGGCCTCGCGAACAATAAAGCGGGTTGAGGATGCGACAGTGTTGCGCACCCTGCAGTTTGCAGAGGATGCCGGGCCGATGTCTCACCCGATAAGGCCGAATTCCTTTATAGAAATTTCCAACTTTTACACCGTGACAGTGTATGAAAAAGGCGCAGAAGTGGTGCGAATGATCCATACCCTTCTGGGAGCAGAGGCATTCCGCGAGGGGTCTGACCTGTATTTCGAGCGCCACGACGGGCAGGCAGTTACCTGTG
>JABHWT010000170.1 GCA_018657645.1 Halieaceae bacterium
CATCTGGGCCTGGGCAGAGATCGCTTCAAAGTGTTCCTTGCTCTCCAACGCATCCTGCAGGCTGGATATAACTTTGGTGATCTCCTTTTCGGCGATACCGCGCAGGCCGCCGCCGGCTATCGACAGAATCTTTCCGTATATCTGGGTGGTACCGTCCCATTGAATGCTGGTGCCGCCGGAGGCAGTTTCCTCGAGGTCGAAGCCCACCACCATGTTATAGGCGCCACCCATTACGTTGCCCTTGCCCACATAGCTGGCGCGCTGTGGAGCGGCATTGTCCTTAAGGCTCATTTCGGTGGTGGCTATGGCGTGTACTTTGCCAATCCCGACTTTGACCTTTACCACCGATACACTGGGGTCGGATTCCTTCTGGCTCATGCTGTGATACATGGGTAGCACCGGCAGAAACTTCTGCGGATCCGAGAGCAGCTCAAATGTATCGCTGCGCGGGATGCCCACTTCAAAATCGCCTTTGAATGACATTTCCATAGCTCAGGACTCCTGCATGGTCTTGGCGGCCGCATCCACGGCCTTGATGATGTTCACGTAACCCGTGCAGCGGCATACATTACCGGCAATGCCCTTGCAGATTTGGTCGCGATCAGGCTGGGGATTTTCCTCGAGCAGGGTTTTAGCGGCCATCAACATGCCGGGTGTACAGTAGCCGCATTGCAATCCGTGATGCTCTGAAAATGCACTCTGCAGTGGGTGCAAGGCCCCATCCTTCTCCAGCCCTTCGACGGTCTCCACAACACCCCCGTCGGCCTGTACCGCCAGGGTGGTACAGGATTTGATTAACAGGCCGTCCAGCACAATGCTGCAGGCACCACAGTAACTGGTGTCGCAGCCGATGTGAGTGCCGGTTAAACCCAGCTCCTCGCGAATAAACTCTACCAGCAGTGTGCGCGGTTCTATTTCGCGCTGGTAGAGGGCGCCGTTTACGGTCATTTCAACGATGACTTTCTGCTCTGAACTATGCATAGTGGTGTGCTCCTGAAACGTCCTCTCCCCGACAGCGGCCCAGCGCCCGTTGCCCCGCTTCGACCACCAGTTTTCTAAGCATGGCGCGTTTGAATGCCTCGCTGCCACGGGCATCGGGTGGTGGTTCGGCCACGGCAACAATGGCCTCAGCAGCCGATTCCAGCAGTTCCGTTGTTATTTCTTTACCCAGTAATAAGGCCTCGGCATCGCGACAAACCACGGCGACGGGGGCCGCGGCTCCCAGGGCTAAGCGTGCAGCTGTGCAAATATTGTCTTTCACTGTGAGCTGAATCCCGGCGGAGGCGGTTGGATAGGCGGGGGCCGCCCGCTTAAAGGCGACATAGGCACTGCCGGATCCAGCGGGGGGCACGGGTATTTGTATCTCGGTGACCAGTTCGCAGGATTCCAGGCAAGTCGTGTAAGCATCGACAATAAAATCGGAGATGGACACCAGGCGAGTACCGGAGAGCCCAGTGAGTAACAGCTGCGCGTCGAGAACCGCTAGACCCGTTGGCCAGTCTCCACTGGGATCTGCCACGCTGACACCGCCACCTATGGTGCCCATATTACGCACCTGGCGGTCGGCAATGCCGCCGCCACATTCGCGCAGCAGGGGAATCTGGTTTGCTACTTCGGCACTGGCGATGCGCGCATGGGTGGCCAGGGCGCCTATATGTAGCGTCTGTCCGCGCTGCTCGATATGGTCGAGATCCGACAGCTTGCGGATGTCGATCAACTCGGTCATTTCGCCGACACGCATTTTCAGCATCGGGATGAGGCTTTGCCCCCCGGCCATGATCGAGGCGTCATCGCCGTATCGGGACAACAGGCCGATGGCCGCTTCCAGGCTCTGGGGCCGGTGATAGTTAAAAGGTGCAGGGTACATGGGGGCTCTCCCTTGGGATTATTCGAGGTTACACTAGCCCCATCCAGCGGGCTTGTCTTGCCTCACAGGGAAGGGTCTGTTGACTGACAACGCTGTTCGACATCCGGTGTTGTGTAGTAATTACCTTCGGTAAAAAAAATTGAATTTCATGTTGATTTAACATGTAAATTAATACTTAATATCAATCCGTGGCTCCGCCAGCGTTCAATATTTTGTGCTCCGGTGGCTGCAAACAGGCATGAATGGTCACTAGAATTCGCATGAATTATGATCATGTGCCCTATACTTGACCAGAGAATAACAGCGTTGAGACATTTGCACACCTGCAGTTGATTGCAAACGCTATCTAACGTGGAGATTACAACGTGAATACAAAATTCCGGAACAACTTGCTCAAACCCCTTTCTGTGGCCGTTGCGATGTCTGCGGCCGGCCTGGGTACGACCACACAGGCCCAGGAACAGCGCCAGGACGGCGCCTCGAAAATGCTGGAGGAGATTGTCGTCACCGCCCGCCGCAGGGAGGAGGGGTTGCAGGACGCTCCCATCGCTGTATCGGCCTACACCGGCGATTCAATGGCTTATCGGGGGGCCACCAGGCTCGATGATATTGCCCGCTTTGTCCCCAGCCTGACCCTGGAGAACAACCCCAGTTTTGGTGGTGCCTCCAGTTCGGCGGCAATCTACCTGCGCGGAGTGGGTCAGAAAGAATTCCTGCCTACCACGGAACCCGGTGTAGGTCTGTACGTCGATGGCGTTTACATTGCGCGCTCGGTGGGAGCGATACTGGACCTGGTCGATATCGAGCGACTGGAAGTGTTGCGCGGGCCCCAGGGCACACTGTTTGGGCGTAACACCATCGGTGGTGCCATTTCTATCACTACCATTAAGCCCGATCCCAACGGCGAAATGGGTGGCAGCATCGGCGCCGCGTTTGGCACCGACGACCGCATCAATGTCAAGGGTTCGGTACACCTGCCCATGAGTGACACGCTGGCCATTCGCGCATCCATAGCCTCCTTGCAGCAAGACGGCTACGTAGACAGGGCAGACGGTGTTGACCTGGGTGATGATGACACCCTGACCGGGCGCCTGGCACTGGCCTGGCACCCCTCGGATCGCCTCTCTGTCGACATGAACGTCGATGTGACCCGCGACCGGGAAAATGGTCCAGCGATGGAATTGCTGGATATTGATCTTACCGATCTGAGCCACCTGGTTGGGGTTGTTCTGGCGCCCCCACCACCGATGGCCTTTGTTCACAATATTACAACTGCGGGCGTTATACCGGGTGTTTTACCCTGTGCGGCGGAGGATCCGTCGGGCAATAATGTGGTTCCATTCCCCAACCCCAACCCGATCAGCCCCAATTGTTACGACGATCGCTATATCGGAACTAGCAAAAATATGGGCACCGCCGAGGCTACCTCCGAGACCGATGTGTTTGGTTTCTCCACCACTATCGGCTACGAGATTTCCGATGCACTGACCCTGAAATCCATCACTGCCTGGCGCGATCTGGAATCAGAATTTGCGCGCGACGGGGACCACTCTCCGCACCGCATCTCCCAGTTTCACGACGACCTGGACCAGGAGCAATTCACCCAGGAACTACAGTTGCTGGGCACGCACACGAATATGAACTGGATTCTCGGCGCCTATTACTTCTCCGAGGATGGAGACAACGTTAATACCCTGGACTTCACAGTCTCTAACTTCCGCTCCGGCGGTGGTTTTGACAACGAGGCGCTGGCGCTGTTCGCCCAGCTGACCTACGACTTCACTGAGCAGTGGCACCTGACGGTCGGTGGCCGCTACACCGAGGAGACCAAGAAGTTCCACCCCGACCAGGTTATCTACCAGAACTACTACGCTGGTATTAGCCAGGTGTTGCCTCCCGGACATCCGCTGGCTGCATTGGACGCACCGTTTATGCAACCGGGTAGCCGCATTCTCCCCGACGTGGAGAAGAAAATCGAAATCGAGGAATTCACTCCCATGGTGAATCTCTCCTATAACGTGAACGACGACATTATGTGGTATGCCAGCTACTCCGAGGGCTTTAAGTCCGGTGGTTTTAGCCAGCGGGTATTCCCACCTCGCGTTGCCGGTATTACAGCACCCGAGTGCTCCGACGATCTGTGTTTGATTCCCACCTTTGAACCGGAATTTGTTGAAGTGGTTGAACTCGGTTTCAAGTCGACTCTGTTTGATGGGCGCATGCGTCTTAACGGTGCCGTATTCAGCACCGATTACGACGACCTGCAGGTGCAGGTATTCAACAGTGTTGCACCGGTCACCCAGAACGTGGGTGCCGCTACTATTGAAGGTGTAGAACTGGAGATGCAGGCCGCGCCCGGCGAGGGTTGGCTGATTGACGCCATGGTCTCCTATCTGGATGCCGAGTACGACGACATCGACACCGCCAATACCCTGATCGGCAAGAGCAACAGCTTCGAGCGGGTGCCCGAAATGGCAGCGAGCGTGGGTGTGTCGAAGGAGTTTATGCTCAGCGGAGGCAGTTCTATTGTCGCTCGAGTCGACTGGAGTTATCGCGATGAGGTCTATAACGACGCTTATAATACCGAGCTCCTGAAAAGCGACTCCTACGACCTGTGGGATGCCAGCCTGCGCTGGACCAATGCAGGGGAAGACTGGACGGTACTGTTGTCGGGCCGCAACCTGACAGATGAGGATTACCTGATTACCGGAGTCTACGGCACCGCGTTTCAGTCCCTGGAGGGCATGTTCGATCGCGGCCGTCAGTATGTGCTGGAAATACGCAAGGATTTCTAGTCACCCGCTAAACCTCGCTGCCCATGGGGTGGCGAGTTAGCCACAAGGGAGGGATTTATGAGTACTCGCGTGTTAACTGATTTTGATCTAGTGCTCCCGGGCAGTCTGTCCGAAGCGCTGGATATTCTGGCACAAAATGGCAGCGCTGTGACCGTGGTGGCGGGTGGTACCGACATCCTGGTGGCGATGAAGGCGGGCTTCAAAGCCGACATGGTCATGAGCCTGACCGCACTGCCCGACCTGGATTATCTGGACTACGACGCCAGTAGCGGACTGCGAATAGGGGCCAACGCCAGCATTGCCCAGGTAGTGGACTCGGCGGATGTCGAGCGACATTACCCGGCTCTGTGGCAGGCGGCAAAAATATTTGCGACGCCCCAGTTGCGCAATACCGCCACAGTGGTAGGTAATTTACTGCGTGGGTCGCCCGCCGGTGATTGCTGTGCTGCCGTGGCAGCGCTGGGTGGTAGCTTGACGATGGCCAGTGCCGGGAGCACTCGGGAGCTGGATATCGACGATCTGTGGGTAGCCTACGGCACCACCGCCAGAGCCGACAATGAGTTGGCAGTGGAGCTGAAAATACCGGCACCCGCTGCCGGTAGGGTTTCGGCATTTAAACGATTGACCCGGGTGAATGAGGATTTAGCCAAACTCAACGTAGCGGTTAGCCTGCAGATGGACGGCTCCACCTGCAGCGATGTCCGTCTGGCCATGGGTTGTGTGGCACCGACCATGATTCGACTGCCATCGGCCGAAGCGGTACTGGAGGGCTCAGAGCTCAATAGCGAGACTCTGGAAAAAG
Source organism: Halieaceae bacterium (assembly GCA_018657645.1). Classification (GTDB taxonomy): domain Bacteria; phylum Pseudomonadota; class Gammaproteobacteria; order Pseudomonadales; family Halieaceae; genus JBALVT01. The sequence goes on from JABHWT010000170.1 coordinate 5,465, forward strand.
CCGCCGCCGCAGTGCAGGAGGATATTTCGCCCATCGACGATCAGCGCTCTACCGCCGAGTACCGCCGAGGCGTGGCCGGTGTGTACCTTAAGCGCGCTGTTGAACAAGCCTGCTCAATTGCATAGTGCTGTTACCAGGATTGGAGGATTGAACCATGAGTAAGCATGCCATTACCCTGAAAGTTAACGGCGCAAGTTACGACCTTGTCGTGGCGTCTAACAAAACCCTGCTGGAAGTATTGCGCGACCAATTGAACATGCCGGAAACCAAGTATGGCTGTGGAACCGGTGAGTGCGGTGCCTGCAGTGTGCTGGTGGAGGGCGATGTCGCTATCAACTCCTGTTTGACTTTGGCTGCCACCATGGATGGCCGGGAAATTACTACCGCGGCGGGCCTGCAACAAAATGGCGAGCTACACCCGGTGCAGCAGGCTTTTATCGATCACTCGGCGGTGCAGTGCGGTTACTGTACGCCCGGCATGGTGGTGAAAGGCGTCAGCTTGCTGGCCAAGAATCCCAATCCTACGGAACAGGAAATCAGAGAGGGGCTGGAGGGCAGCATTTGCCGATGTACAGGTTATGTCAAGATCGTCGAGGCCGTGGATGCAGCGGGCAAGGCGATGGCAGTGGCAGCGGATTGAGGGTATTCAGATGAGTGAATTCAAGACGATAGGAAAAAACGAGCAGCGGGTCGATATCCGCTCCAAGGTTCTGGGAACAGCAGTCTACGCAGCCGATGTGAACCTGCCCGACATGCTTCATGGCAAGGTAGTACGTTGCTATGAACACGCCCATGCCCGGGTTGTGAGCCTGGACCTGTCCGCCGCTGCCGCAGTGCCCGGGGTGGTCAAGGTATTGGGCCCCAAGGACGTGACCAGCAAAGCCTTTAACAAATCGGTCATCGACCTGATGGCCTCTGAATCTACGGCCCAGATGTTGGGTGATATTGAAGAACAGCATATTTTTACCGATCATGTTAAGTTTTACGGCGACGGTATTGCCGGCATTATTGCCACCAGTGAAGAGGCAGCGGAACAAGCTGCAGCTCTGGTCGCAGTCGAATATGAACCACTGCCGGTTTATCTGACGCCAGAGGCGTCGGCAGCGCCGGATGCGGTGCAGTTCACCGACCAAAAACCGGGCAACCTGGCCTTTTCGCTGCCCGATGGCATGTTTCCAGGCGGTCAATTGGGTTGGGGCGAGGTGGATCAGGCTTTCGAGGGGGCCGATCTGGTGATCGAGGACACCTTTTATACGCCGAAACAAAAGCAGTGTCAGATGGAGCCAAACTCCTACGTGGCTCTCTACGATGACGAGGGCCGTTTGAATTGCTGGATGTCCAGCCAGATGCCAAAACTGGTCCACGAAAAACTGGCGCGACTGTTTGAAATGCCCATGTCTCAGGTGAAGGTAACCCAGACGGTAGTGGGCGGCGGCTTTGGTGCGAGATTGGGAATGGTCATGGAGCCCGAGGTTTGTGCTATGGCGCTGGCGGTGCCGGGCCGGCCGGTTAAACTTCAGCAACCCCGAGAAGAGGATTGGTTGACCTCACCCAGCCGTCACCCCTCGCGGTATTGGATGAAACTGGGATTCAAAAAAGACGGCACGCCCGCCGCATGTGATGCAAGAAGTACTAATTTTAAGGGCGGCTATTACCTCGATGGTTCGGCTCTTGCCAGCACCACGGGTTTCTGGCTGCAGGGCATGTACCGCTTTGACACCTTGCGCTACAAGGGAGATTCCTACTTTACCAACCAGCCGGTGTGCGGCGCATTTCGCGGATACGGTAATCCCCAGACCAACTTTGTGCTGGAGCAAATGATTGATCGCGGTTGCGCGGAGCTAAATATCGATCCGCTTGAGTGGCGCAAAAAGTGGCACAAGCAGGTCGGAGATATGAGTTGGCTAAATGCCACCCCCTACACCTCCTGCGCGCTGGATGAATGTCTCGACCAGGGCGCCGAGGCAATAGGGTGGGCTGAAAAACGTGCAAAATATGCCAGCCAGACCGGCACCAAGAGAAGGGGTATCGGGGTTTCTGTGGGCAACCATACCAGCGGCGCTTTTCCGATGATCCTGGAGCAGACAACCTGCACGGTACGCCTGAACGAAGATGCATCGGCTACAGTACTTGTGGCTTGTTCGGAAATTGGTCAAGGGTCCCACACGACATTGCGCCAGATTGCCGCAGAGACCCTGGGTTTACCACTGGACGATGTACGCCTGGATGCCGGAGACTCCGATGCCAATGGTTTTGATATTGGTGCGCATGCCAGCCGTACCCTGTACGTGGGTGGCACGGCGGTGATGAAAGCCTGCGAGGATGCGCGAGAACAGTTGTTTGCGCGGGCCGCAAAATTACTTCAGACCAGCATTGATGAACTGGACATTGATGAAAACAAGCAGATTTTCGTCAAGGACTCGCCGGATCGCTTTGTATCAGCGGCAAAGATATGTCGCGATGGCAGCTTCAACTTTGCCAACCCCCAGACCGGGGAACTCGAGGGTGAACCGGGTCAGATTCAGGCCTATGTCAGCTATAAGCCCGATAATAACTCGCCGCCCTTTTTCTCCACCTTCGTCGAGGTGGAAGTGGATACGGAAACCGGCGAGGTAGACGTGCTGGAACTGGTCAGCAGCCACGATATCGGCAGGGCAATTCACCCGGCAATTTGTGAGGGGCAAATGGAAGGTGGTGCTCAGCAGGGTCTGGGCATGGCGTTGATGGAGGAGATCTACTTCGACGACAATGGGCATGTCACCAACAACAGCTTTACCGATTACAAAATGCTGGGCGCGTCGGACATGCCCAAGATGACGAACATTCTGGTTGAGAACCCCGACCCCTACGGGCCCTTTGGCGCCAAAAGTGTAGGAGAGGCGGGGCTGGTGACGCCGGTGGGTGCAACCGCTAACGCCATTTTTCAGGCCACTGGCATCCAGTTTACCCAGGGGCCGATTACCCCTGAGAAAATTCTTCAGGCGATTAAAGAAAAAGGCCTCAGTTATACCTGATACACTCCTGACTGAAAGTGCCCTAGGCGCTACAGCGTGTGCACCTCGTCACTCTGAAAGTTACAATAGGAGTGATGAGGTACACTGGAGTAGGTAAGCAATGAGTTCTGACCAATCCATAGACGAACTTGCCCGCATGGGTGAGTGGTTGGCCAATGGCCACAATGCCGCACTGGCCACAGTGGTGGCCACCTGGGGTTCTTCACCCCGGCCTGTGGGAAGCCACCTGGTTATCAACGACAGCGGAGAATTTCTGGGTTCTGTATCGGGCGGCTGCATCGAGGGCGCGGTTGTCGCGGAGGCTCTGGATGTGATGGCCGAGGGCAGTCCGCGGACACTTGAGTTCGGGGTTAGTGACGAGGAGGCCTGGGAAGTTGGCCTGTCCTGCGGGGGAGCGATCAAAATCTACCTGGAGCCAGTGGCATGAAGGGCGCGTTGCGCGAGGCGTTACAGCGGGCCCGGGTCGATAAAGTTCCGGTGGCATTGGTTACCCAGCTCGAAGGCGGTGCCCAGAATCTGGTCTATAGTAGTGACCAGAGCAACGCCGAAATTTCACTTGGTTCATCTCAACTCGAAGAAATACGCGATATGTTGCGTGTGGCGCGCAGTGGCATGCTGCCCGGCGACGAGTTTTTTGTTCGCAGCTATGTTCCCCCCTACCGTCTGCTCATAGTCGGTGCGGTGCATATTGCCCAGGCGCTGTCTGTCATGGCGGCGCAGTGTGATTATCAGGTCACCGTTATCGATCCGCGCCGTGCTTTTGCAACGGCCGAGAGATTCCAGGGCGTTGAATTGTGTGCTGAGTGGCCAGACGAGGCCATGGCCCGGCTACTACCCGATGCCCAGACGGCGGTGGTAACGCTGGCCCACGACCCCAAAATTGACGACCCGGCCCTGATTGCGGCCCTGGGTAGCGGAGCATTTTATATCGGTGCACTGGGCAGTCGTCGCACCCACGGCAAGCGCCTGGAACGGCTGACGGATCTGGGTCTGGAGGACCAACTGCAGCGAATCAATGCACCCATCGGGTTGAAACTGGGTGGGCGTGGTCACGCTGAAATAGCCGTGTCTATTCTGGCCCAGCTGATTCAGGCCAGGTACGGTGGGTGAATTGTGGTCTTTGATCATTATAACTGTGCCAATGCCCACGGCGTAATTCTTGCGCACACCATAAGACTGGCGGGGAAAACCTTTGCCAAGGGGCGAATTCTGTCCGATGTCGATCTTGCTGAACTGCAGGAGGGCGGCATTGACCAGGTAGCCGGTGTGCGCCTGGAGTCTGGCGATGTAGATGAAAACCAGGCCGCACTGGAGCTGGCCTCGGTGCTGGCTGGCCCGCAGATAGAGATCGGCAAGGTAACTGCGGGACGCTGTAATCTATACGCACAGAAGGACGGCTTGTCCCGGATCGATAGGGCAGTGGTGGACGCCATCAACCTGTGCGACGCGGGCATTCTGATTGCCACGCTTGCCGAGGATGCCGAGTGTCTGGCGCAGCAGGCGGTGGCCAGTATTAAGGTTATTCCCTTCGCCGTGCCTCGCAGTCAACTCGATCGCACCCTGAACATTGCCAAGGGCGGTGACAAGGCCATTGGCCTGGCGGCTTTTAGCCCCTGCTCGGTGGCATTGATCCTGACCGAAACACCGGGGCTCAAGGAGTCCATGCTTCGTTCCACGTCGCGGGTGACCACCGAGCGAGTTACTGCATTGGGGAGTAGCATTGTTTTTGAATCACGCTGCGCTCACAGCGTGCCAGCGCTTGAATCCGCCCTGAAATCGGCACTGGACTTTAGTGTGGATCTGATACTCGTCTGCGGGGCCAGTATTACGGTCGATTGCGCCGACACCATTCCCTCGGCCATCGTCAATAGTGGCGGCAGTATCGATCACTTCGGCATGCCGGTGGAGCCGGGGAATATGCTGCTGGCGGCTCATATCGGGGACTGTCAGGTGATTAACATGCCCGGCTGCAGTCGCTCACCCAAGCTCAACGGCCTGGACTGGGTGATGCAGAGAATGAGCGCTGGCCTGTCCATCGCTAAGGCCGACATCCTGTCGATGGGTGTCGGGGGGTTGATTAAGGATGTCAGTCATCGCTGGCGCATGCGCGAGCAGAGTAGTCTTATGGAGCAACTGCAACCGTCCCATAGGGTGGCCGCTATTGTCCTGGGCGCCGGGCGCTCGGCCAGAATGGGCGAGCAGAACAAGTTGCTGGCCCGCGTGGGTGGGGTGCCCATGTTGCAGCGAGTGGTAGATGCGGCCCTCGGGGCCGATGTGTGCTCGGTAACCGTGGTAACCGGTTGCCAGGCCGAGGAGGCGCACAAGTTGCTGCAGGGTCGGGACATCGCCTATGTACACAATGATGCCTACCGCGAGGGACTGGCCGGTTCCCTGAAACGGGGGTTGTCCAGTGTGGCCGAGGATGTCGATGGGGTTATGATCCTGCTGGCCGACATGCCGTTCATCAATTCCGTCCATATCAACGAGCTTATTGCCGAATTTAATCCCGCAATCGAGCGGGATATTGTGGCACCGATAAGAGATGGACGCCTGGGTAATCCGGTTATCTGGGCTACCCGTTATCTTTCTGCCATGATGCAGCTTGAGGGTGACCGGGGCGCCAGGGGCTTGCTGGATGAATATGCTGCCAACGTTTGGGAGGTACCGATGGGGGATGATGCAATGTTTGTCGATATCGATACCGTGGCGGAGTTGGCGGTGGCAAATAACCGGAGTGAGGGTGCGCAGTGAGCGATTCAATAACCTGGTCACCCGAAGATCTGCGGCGTCAATTTCCCATCCTGCAAAGGGAAATCAACGGCCAGCCATTATGCTACCTCGATAATGCGGCTACCACCTTCAGCCCGGTTTGCGTACATAGCGCCGTGGCTGATTACGAAACCCACTATCGATCCAACGTACAGCGCGGGGTTTACCAACTGGGCGCAGAGGCAACCGAGGCCTACGAGGGGGCTCGCACCAGCGTGGCGAAATACCTCAACGCAGCCGCCCAGGAGATTATTTTCACCTCTGGAACAACAGCGGCGGTAAACCTGGTGGCCAGTGGTTTGGCGCAGACCCTGAGAGAAGGGGATGAAATTGTGGTTTCAGTTGCCGAGCATCATAGCAACTTTGTCCCCTGGCAGCGCCTGCGGGACGAGCACGGGATTCAGATGAAGCTGATCCCGGTCCTGGCCAGCGGCAGTCTCGATCTGGATCACCTGGACCAGTTGATCACCGAGCGCTGCCGATTGGTGGCGGTAAGTCACGTTTCCAATGTCACCGGCTCGATATCCGATCTGGAGGCCATTA
>JABHWT010000468.1 GCA_018657645.1 Halieaceae bacterium
CGATATGCCAGTGGAAGCCATGCTGCCAATGCTGGAAGTACACGAGGACTATTTGGGTGGTGCCTTGCGGGCAATACGATCGCGTCATACCTCGGTTGAGGCGTATTTAGCAGACGAACTTGAAGTGGGGGCGGTTGAACTGGAAGAGTTGAGGGGGCGCTATCTGGTCTGATCTGATTGCGGTGACTCCCGGTGAACAACAGTAGTGCTCACCGGGGTATTTCATGCTGTTTATTCAGGAGACCTTACAGGCAGTCTTTGCGGCCTTGATCTGCTTTTTTTCACAGTTTTCGCTGGACTCCGCACCCTGGCACCACTTGCGACGACTGTCCCAGGCGGTTAGTGGAACTTTCTTACCGTTGGAGCACTTAACTGAATAATTCGCGAATGAAGTGCCGTCGGCTGTCTCTCCGTTGGATTCAAACACAATGCTGGTGGGTTTGGCTGCGAAGCTGGTAGCCGAAGCCGCAAGAAGGGCTGCGGTGGCTGCTAATTTCAATAGTTTCATGGTCGGGTACCTCGTCATTGTTTGCTCAGGCTCAAAAAAACGACAGTTTCGAACCGTGTCTCGATATAGCGATGAATTATAAAGGCGTTTCTCGGCCCGACAGAGTTACAGTTCTGTAACCTAAGGTAACAATGGTTGAGGAGTGGTTGAATAATCGTTTAGATCTGCGATAAGTGTATGAAATTATTGAATATAATATCTGCAAGTGAAATTTCAGCCACGGTGATTAAAGAAAGTTAATCAAAGCTGCCTGTATTCGCGCCTCTCCAGGGATCGCCCAGGTTGTGTACGGTATCAGGCGGCAGATGACTCACAGGGCAGTTTTGGGTATGGTGATGCGCACTATTGATCGAGGAGTTACTTTTGACCGACCTGTTTGCTGATATTCGTCCCTATCGGGATGATGAAGTGGAGAACGTTATTCGGAGATTGCTGAGTGACCGGGAATTCCTTGGTGCTGTGGCAATGCTTCGATTTGGCCTGATGGCGCGGTGGATGCCCCTGTTGCTGCAGCCACTGGTGCGTTATTTCCTGCGGCGGGAGGTGCGCGGGGTGACCGATGTCCATGGTATGCAGATGGTAGTTAGAGCGTATGTGGAGCGCATGATAGCTAGCACTACAAGCGGTTTCACTGAGTCTGGTCTTGGAAGACTCAACATGGATCAGCCCTACCTTTACATGAGTAACCACCGGGATATCGCACTGGACCCGGCCTTCACCAACTATGCCTTGAACAAAGCGGGCTACCAGACGGTGCGAATCGCAATTGGCGACAATTTGTTAACTAAACCCTGGGTAAGTGACCTGATGCGCCTTAACAAGAGTTTTATTGTTAAGCGCTCTCTGGGGGGACCGCGTGAACTATTAGCTGCCACCCGAACGCTTTCTCGATATATCAAGCAGTCTCTGCTTGAGGAGCACTCGCCCATCTGGATTGCCCAGCGCGAGGGGCGTGCCAAGAACGGACTTGATCAGACCGAGCCTGCAATAATAAAAATGCTGGCGATGAGTCGAGACAAACAGCAGCAGGACTTTCAGGATCACATTGGCTGTTTGAAGATAGTGCCAGTAGCCATTTCCTATGAACTCGATCCCTGCGACGGCCTCAAAGCCGCAGAATTGTGTCAGCTAGCTACCCACGGCAGTTACGAGAAAGCTGACCACGAGGATGTTGCCTCTATCGCCGAGGGTATTACAGGCAACAAGGGGCGGGTACACGTGTCTTTTGGTACCCCCCTGGCGGCTGATTTTTCGACGCCGGACGAGGTAGCCGATGAGGTCGATCGCCAGATAATAGAGCAGTACTGCCTGCACCCTACCAACATATACGCCTACCGCATGCTGCACGGCGAGAATGCAGCGCTCCCGGATGAGGTATATGTCGAGGAGGGGGATTGCTCTCGCCGGGAGTTTGAGGCCCGCATTGCCGCTCTGCCCAGCGCACATCAACCGTACGCCATAGCAATTTACGCCAACGCTGTGGCCAGTAAGCTGGCGCTTAAAAGCGGTGCCCCTGCATCTTGCTGACCGAGGAAACCAAGAATGCAATCCGGGAGGCCTATCAGACGCTCATGGAGAGCAAGTCGCTGACTCCACGGTGGGGTCAGCGACAGATGATAGCCGAGATTGCCAATACGCTGGCTCGCATTCCACCGCCGGGAGGCATTGCTCCGACCGAGCCAGCAGTGTGTGTTATCGAAGCCGGTACGGGTACCGGTAAGACCATAGCCTATGCCATTGCTGGCATTATTCTGGCCCAGGTCTGCGCTAAGCGGCTGGTTGTTGCTACGGCAACCATTGCCTTGCAAGAGCAATTTGTCAACAAAGATCTTCCCGATATAAAAGCCCATAGCGGACTGGACTTCAGTTTCTGTCTGGCTAAGGGTCGGCGACGGTATATCTGTCTGTCAAAACTGGATCGCGCAATGGTCGACAGCCAGAGCGAAACCCCAATGTTTGCGTTGTATCCAGATGAGATGGGGGCTCCCCTGTCCAGTGAGGCGATGCCGGTTTACGCCGCCATGCTCGACGCACTGGGGCGAGGAGAGTGGGATGGTGACCGAGATAATTGGCCGGATAGTGTGGCTGAGGATATCTGGTATGGGGTCACAACGGATCACAGCCAGTGCAGTGGCCGGCGTTGCCCCAACATCAGTCAATGCAGTTTTTTCAGGGCACGCGATGAATTGCAGAGCGCGGATGTCATCGTAACCAACCACGATCTTGCCCTGTCGGATCTCGCTCTTGGGGGGGGAGCCATTTTGTCGGCACCGGAGGACAGCATTTACGTCTTTGACGAGGGGCATCACCTGCCAGACAAAACACTGTCGCACTTTTCGTGCTTTTGTCGCATCCACACCACCATCCAATGGTTACAGGATAGTAAAAAGGTCCTCGTTCAATCCGCTTCTGCACTGGCGGCCCTCGATGTGCCCGAGCGGGTGTACTCTGCACTGACAACAGACATGGATGAGATCGAGACTAACCTCAAGGTAGCGGAACAGGTTGTGGTTGGATTATTTGAGGAGGAGCCACCCAGAGATAGCCGCGAGGATCAGCGCCTGCGCTTTGCCCATGGACTGGTACCAGCGGCTTTGATTCAGGTGGCCGCGCCGCTTACAGCGCACTTTGGCAAACTGGTAGTTGGCATATCGCGATTAGAGAGTCTTGTCGAAGATGCTATGAGCGATGAGTTTGCCAGAGTAGATAAGGCAGAGCTTGAGAACTGGCATATTCAAATAGGCGGTATGCTGGGGCGCGCTGAGGGCGCTTTGGCTCTGTGGCAGGAGTATGCGGTGACAGGGGAGGAAGATAGCCCTCCCAAGGCGCGCTGGATCACCTTGCTCAACAGTGGGGGGCAGCATGGGTTCGATTTACGGTGCAGTCCCATATTGGCGGCAGATATTCTTCGAGAATACCTGTGGTCTCGAGCGGCTGGCGTGATTGTTACGTCGGCCACAATGACAGCCCTGAATTCGTTTGAGCGGTTTATGCTTCATTCGGGTGTGCCTCAAAATTCATCCTTCAAAGTCGTTCCCAGCCCTTTTGACTACACCAGTGCCACATTTAGCGTGCCGTCCATGAATTGTGACCCCGGTGATGCGCCAGCACACACTGCAGCACTAATAGAATTACTGCCGCAAGTGCTGGATCGGAGCGAGGGAAGCCTGGTGTTGTTCTCCTCCAGACGTCAAATGCAGGATGTTTACCAGGGTGTAATAGAGGTGCTGGGTGAGATTATTCTTATGCAGGGGGACCAGAGCAAGCAGGAGACACTGCGTCGCCATCGAGAAGCGATGGATCGCGGAGAGGGTAGTATTATATTCGGTCTGGCAAGTTTTGCCGAGGGAGTGGACCTGCCTGGGAACTATTGCCGTCATGTTGTCATTGCCAAGATACCCTTCGCCGTACCGGATAGTCCGCTGGAGGCGGCATTGGCCGAGTGGGTCGAAGCCCAGGGGCGAAATGCGTTCATGGAAATCAGTGTTCCGGATGCAGCCTTGCGACTAGTGCAAGCCAGCGGCAGATTGCTGCGCAACGAAACAGACAAAGGGCGGGTTACCCTGATGGACAGACGAATTGTGACTCGTCGTTACGGCCGTATTATTCTCGATTCCCTGCCACCGTTCAGACGGGAACTGGCATGAGGTGCCGACAGCGGTGCACTAGTGCAGCGTTCGCTCCGCGCGGGTTTGGGGCATGGAGCGCTCTTCGGCGGCGGATTGATTGTCGGGCGACCCCTCCTGCGAGTGTAGGTGATCGCGCAATCTTCCCACTACGCTGTTCATGACCTCAATCGTCTGGCTGATTTGATCTAGAGCCATCAGGATAGTCTCAGTATCTCTGTTAGTCTTATTCTCGGAACTCAACGGGAACCCCTCAATGTAAGCCATTAGGTTTTCGTCAGTTCACCCAACATATAGGGGTGAACGAAGCACTCGGGTACAAGATAATGCGGTTGGGGGCGAAATGCAAGGGGTATACCGTGGGGTTATGCTGTGGATAACTTGTGGGTAGAGCCAGAGTCGGTGCCTGCTAACTGCCTGGACCAGGCAACCTGTGCATTGCCACTGGGATGGTATAAATAAAGAGCTGTTCTACCCATTTGCTATAAATGGCGTCTCTTATAGAGGGATTAGTTATTAGAGCAAGGCGGTGGCGGGCCGTTATCCACCACAGGCCTTTATTTTCGACACGCCAGGAGCAGAGTTTCCACTAAGGCCTTTTGGGCATGCAGGCGATTCTCCGCCTCCTCCCAAATGACAGTGTCGGCTGCCTCCATAAGCTCGGCACTGATCTCCTCGCCGCGGTGGGCAGGTAGACAGTGCATGTACAGTGCATCACTGGCCGCGCGACTCATTAGCTCGGCGTTCACCTGGTAGGGAGCAAATAGCTTGGCCCGCTCGCGCTGCTCGTCCTCCTGACCCATTGAAGCCCAGACGTCGGTAACAACC
>JABHWT010000470.1 GCA_018657645.1 Halieaceae bacterium
CAGCACAGCGACGAACAAGCTGTAGCCGCCATGAAGAGCTTGCTGGAGAGCATCGGCAAGCAGCCGGTTATCTGTGCTGCATCACCGGGCTTTATCGTGCCCAGAATCCAGGCACTGGCGATGACTGAGGCCGCACGCTGTGTGGAGGAGGGCGTGGCATCGGCAGAGGATGTAGACAAGGCTGTTCGTATAGGGTTTGGTGTGCGCTACGCGGTATTGGGTTTGCTGGAGTTCATCGATTGGGGGGGTGGCGATATCGTCTATTACGCCACCCAATATCTGGCGGGCAGCCTGGACGACAAGCGCTTTTCCGTGCCCGAGGTAATTGAAAAAAATATGCGGGAGAACCGTAACGGTCTACGCGATGGCCAGGGATTTTACGATTACCGCGATCGCGATGTCGAGGCCTACCGCGAGGAACGAATGGGTGATTTCGTCAAACTGTTACAGCACCTGTCACTATTACCCGAGGCCAAATAGGAGAGCACATGACGACATCAGGCAGTACAAGAAGGCGCTTCATGTTCCGGGCTCTGAGTGTGGCCGGTGCTGCTGCAGCCAGTGCAATGCATGTGCCTATCGCCCTGGGTAGGGAAATAGGAGCTCAACTGGCCCGTATCAGCGGGCGTATTATTATGCGAAGCGACCCGGGCTATGGGCAGTGGTGGGCCAGTATGTCCTGGTATTTGTTTATGCCGAAGCGCTACCCGGATCTTATTGTTCGCGTTAAGTCAGAACAGGATATTTTCCACGCCCTGGCCTATGCCAGAGAAAACAAGCTCAAGGTCACGGTCCGCTCCGGTGGACACAATCCGGCCAAGGCTGTTTTACGCGATGGCGGCATGCTGCTGGACCTGTCCAGACTGCGCAAAGTAGAGGTAGACGCAAAGGCGGGAGTAGCGTGGGTAGAACCCGGCATCCACGGAGAAAAACTGGTGGCGCTGTTGGCCCGGCAGAATTTGGATTTTCCCGCAGCACACACTGGAATTGTGCCCATTGGCGGCTACATTATGGGTGGTGGCCTGGGCTGGAACATGCCACAGCGGGATATTGCCTGTCGCTCCATACTGGCCGCTGAGGTGATTACCGCAGATGGCCGCAAGGTTACGGCCAGCGCCGAACAAAACAGTGATCTGTGGTGGGCTGTGCGCGGCTGTGGGCCCGGATTTTTTGGCGTGGTTATTCGCTACAAGCTCCAGGTTTACCCTCTGTACCAAGCCATGACCAAAAGCAAATACCTGTTTGCGATAGACAAATTGCCCCTGGTTTGTAAAACCCTGGAGAAGGTAGCCGCCGTCAAGAAGGAGCAGCTGGAAATACTGGCGGTTGTGGGCCGCTTCTATCCGCCGGATAAACCCCCGGCCGAGCGCGATCTGGTGTGTGCGGTCAGTGTTTTTGCCTTTGCCAATTCTTCGAAAGAAGCCGACGCGCTCATGGCGCCCTGGTCGACCAGTGGCCTGCCTGCACAGAGCCTGATGAAGCGGGAAGACCGGGTGATGGACTACGAGCTATTGTATGCGGGGCAGGAAACGGATTTTTCCAGCCCCAATCGCACAGCGGTAGAAAATATCTGGACAGAGGACGTATCGACGGGCCTGCAGGCGCTGGCTAAAAAAATGCTGGACGATCCGCCCCCATCTCCTCGCTGCTTTGCACTATCGGCCTGGGGGTTTAGTAACACCCGTGAAGACGCCACTTCCTGTGTATCCACCCCGGCCCCACACTACCTGTCGTGGTACTTAATGGCGGAAACCGGCGACCATGTTTCTGTCAATCGAAAGTGGATGGACGAGTCGGTGAAACTATTGCAGCCTGTAGCCAGGGGCCGCTACGTCAATGAAATCGATCCCCTGCATTATCCGCAGCACGTGGCCGATTGCTTTTCAACAGAGAGCTGGAAGCGACTGGCGAAACTGCGGGCGCAATACGATCCGAAGGGCCTGTTTTACAGCTGGTTGGGACATGAAGGAGAAACAACATGAAATTATTTCTTACCCTGGTAGTTGGTATGCTATGCGTTTCACTCTCTACGGTCAGGGCGGGCGGCCTGGAAGCGGGGAGGGAGAAGTCTGTCACGTGTGCCGCCTGTCACGGTGCGGTCGGTATCAGTCCCAACACGGCCTGGCCCAATTTAGCCGGGCAACAGAAAGCCTACCTGGTAAAGCAGATGAAGGATTTTCGGGACGGCAAGCGCATCGATCCCTGGATGAGCCCGATGGCCAAGCCATTGTCGGATGAGGATATAGAAGACCTGGCAGCCTTCTACAACAGCCTGCCAGTACGCGATGAATATCAATAAACGACGACTCAAATAACGAGGTTTTGCCATGAGTGATGTACAACAATCTGAGCTTTGGATCGGTGGCCAACACCTGCCGCCATCTTCAGGTAAGTATTTCGATGACCTGAACCCAATAGATGATTCCCTGTACTCCCGGGTGGCCGAGGGCACTGCGGCGGATATGGATAAGGCGGTACTGGCAGCGCACGAGGCATTCCTGGCCAACAAACACCTGCTGGCTAGGGATCGCGAGGTATGGTTTATGAATGCCGCCTCCCTGGTAGAACGCGACTTTAAGGAGTACGTCGACATTCTAATTGATGAGGTCGGCTCTCCATTGGGCAAGGCGGAGTTTGAAGTAGCCTATTGCATTAGCGCATTGCGTGCCGCCGCCGGCGTGCCCCGCAGCTTGCGCGGAGACGTGATCCCCTCGGATAACCCCGGTGTTTATAGCATGGCCATTCGCGAGCCGGTGGGGGTGGTCGCAGCCATATCGCCCTTCAATGTACCCTTGCTGAAGGTCAGCAAACAGGGCGCCATGCCCCTGGCCTGTGGCAATGCCACCGTCTTGATGCCCTCTGAGTTCTCTGCTCAGGTATCAATTCGGTTCGCCCAGACCTTGCACGAGGCGGGGGTTCCCGCGGGATTGTTCAATGTTGTCACGGGCAACCCCTTTGAGATTGGCGACGTACTCACCACCCACAAATTGGTCAACAGCATTACCTTCTGCGGTTCTCCGCGAGTGGGCACCCATGTCGCCGAACTGGCCGCTAAGGGCCTAAAACCTATCACCCTGGAGCTCGGCGGTAAAAGCCCGCTGATTGTGCTGGACGATGCCGATCTCGATGAGGCGGTGCAGGCTGCAGCAATGGGCACTTTTTTCTTCCAGGGCCAGGCCTGCATGGCCTCCAGCCGTATCTATCTGCAACGCGGTATCGCCGAGGAATTCACCGACAAGTTTGTCGCTGCGGCGACGCAGGCGGGAATGGGCGATCTGCGCAGCATGGAAACCTTCGTAGGGCCTATTATCAGCGAGCGCCAGCGCGAGCGGGTGCGCCGCCATATAGATGATGCGAAGGGCAAGGGGGCCAAATTACTGGTCGGTGGTGAGTGGGAGGGCAATCGTTGCCAACCGACTATATTCTCCGGTGTTACCGAGGAAATGACAGTCTGTCGCGACGAAACCTTTGGCCCGGTGACATCCCTGTATGTCTTTGACTCGGTGGATGAAGCGATGGAGCGCGCTAACGATACCGACTACGGCCTGAGCTTCTCAATTTATACCCGGGATATCGATACCGCTCTGGATATGGCCCACCGGGCTGAATCCGGTGCCGTGCATATTAATCGGCCCACCATCCAGGATGAACCCTGTCCACCTTTTGGCGGACAGGGTCTGAGTGGCTCGGGGCGTGAAGGTACCGAGGCCGACCTGGATATTTTGACCGAGTGGAAGTGGATTACGATTCGTATGGGTAAGCAGGGCTAATGGCAATGAATGTGTCGGAGTATTTACTGGCACGACTGAAATCTCTGGGTGTGGACCATGTGTTCGGTATTCCCGGCGATTTTATACTGCCTTTCTTCCAGACAATTCAAAACACTGATATCGAACATATAGCGGCCTGTAACGAGTTGAATGCCGGCTATGCCGCCGATGGTTATGCCCGTCTGAAGGGGCTGGGAGTGGCCGCCGTTACCTACGGTCCCGGCGCGTTCAGCATCGTCAATGCGGTGGCCGGAGCCTTTGCCGAGAGTGTCCCCCTGTTGGTGATTTCTGGCGGGCCCGATACGGAGGCATATGCCAAGCAACCTGTGTTACACCACACGTTGCCCGACAAGTACGACGCCTCGGTGAAAATTTTCAGCCAGATTACTTGCCACGCAGCGGTGCTGAAGGACCCTGCGCGGGCCACTGCACAAATTGATGAGGCACTGCGTATTTGCCTGTCCCGGAACAAACCGGTCTATCTGGAAATTCCCAGCGATGTACAGACGTATGCCTGTGAAGAGCCCGTCAGTTTTCAGTCTGCTCCGGCCCCTTGCGATGAGGCGTCCCTGGCTGGCGCCGTGAACGATATTCTGCAGCGCGTACTGAAAGGGACGCGAACGGTGATCATCCCGGGTCATGAGGTACACAGGGAAGGTTTGCAGGACAAGGTGCTGGAACTGCTGGACAGAACCGGCCTGCCCGCGGCTTCCATGTTTATTGGCAAGGCTGATTTTCTGGAGCAGCACCCCCAGTGTCTCGGTGCCTATCAGGGGGCGGGGAGTCTTGCAGAGGTAATAGATTATGTGGAGGGGGCCGATACGGTGTTGTTTCTCGGGGTGGTTCTTTCTGATTTCAATCTCGGTGGTTTTACCGCCAAATTATCAGATCCGCAGGTGGTCAATGCCCTGGACCAACGGGTACGTAGTTCGACGGGCTGTTACAGTGGTGTACCCTTAACAAACCTGATAGAGGGCTTGCTCGAGGCATTACCGGTGGGCCAGGCCGACACCGGTGCGCCGCAGCATTTCTTCTCCCACAGGACCCGACAGCCCTATACCCCCGTCGCGGATGCGGCCATGACCAACAAACGCTTCTACGATCGTATCGCACATTTTATTCGACCGGGGGACGTGGTGGCGGCGGATGCCGGCTGTGCTATCAATGCCACACATTTACAGTTGCCCGAGGGCGTGACCTACCTGGCCTCCTGCTATTGGGCTTCCATTGGCATGGGCTTTGGAGCCGCGTTTGGTGCCTGCTTTGCGATAGAACCCGGGCAGCGCGTTATCGCTCTGGAGGGAGACGGTTCATTCCAGATGTCGGCCCAGGAATTGTCCAGTATGGCCCGCTACGACTGTCCCGCCATTGTGTTCGTTGTCAATAACAAAGGCTATACCGCCGAGCGGCTTATCCACGACGGGCCCTTCAACGATATCGCCGACTGGCGTTACCACCAGCTGCCAGCGGCATTGGGTGGTATTGGCCTGGATGTGCATACCGAGGGAGATCTGGAAAAAGCCCTGGCGCAGGCCGAGTCCCATTGTGGACCCGGCCCGCTCCTGATCGAGGTGCATGTGGACCCCTGGGATGCATCCGAGGCATTTACCCTGATGAGTGAAACACTGCGGAGTCATTAGACATGGAACATAAGGCAACTGTTGATGAAACGGACTCTAGCGGGTCGCTGGCCTATCCCTGGTACATCGTTTCTCTGTGCATGCTCGCCTATATCTTTTCCTTTATCGACCGCCAGGTTATCACCTTGCTGATAGAGCCCATTCGCGCCGATCTACAGATCTCGGACACTCAGTTCAGCCTGCTGCACGGTCTGGCGTTTGCGATGCTGTACGCCGTGGCGGGGATTCCTATCGCCCGTTTGGCGGACAGTCGCTCCCGGCCAGCCATCATATCGGTGGGAATTTTTGTCTGGAGTTTTGCTACCGCCGCCTGTGGTATTGCCAGGAATTTCGTCCAGTTATTCCTCGCTCGCATGGTGGTTGGGGTGGGCGAGGCTGCACTGTCGCCTGCGGCCTATTCCATGATTACCGACGCCTTCCCCAAAGCCAAACTGGGCCGGGCGCTGGGAGTATATTCCAGCGGTTCATTTCTAGGGGGCGGCCTGGCCTTTATTATTGGCGGGGCTGCAATCGCACTGGTCGAGCAATGGGGCGCGCAGACGCTGCCGGTAATAGGGCTGATAAAACCCTGGCAGATGACTTTCTTCATGGTGGGCCTGCCCGGACTACTGGTCGCCGCCCTATTTTACATTACGGTGAAAGACCCCGAGCGCAAAGGTGTGGCCAGTGATGCTGCAGCGTTTACCTTCTCCGACGTGCTGCGTTATATAGGCGGACACAAGGCAACTTTTGCGGCCCATTATCTAGGTTTTGGTTTTATGTCGCTGGCACTGTTTGCGTTGATGAATTGGGCTCCGGCTTATTTTTTACGGAAATACGGCATGCCGGTGCGGGATGTGGGGCTCTATCTGGGCCTTGTGGTACTGATCGGCAACAGCACCGGCGTACTGGTCAGTGGCTGGCTTACCGATCGCCTGACTCGCGGGGGCTACCGCGACGCGCCGATGCGAGCGGGTATGATTGGAAGCATAGGTGTGGTTATCCCTGCCGCACTGTTTTCTCAGGTAACAGGGTTCGGGGGCAGTCTGGCCTTGCTGGCCGTAGCGATGTTTTTTGCCAGTTTTCCCCTGGCCACATCTGCAACGGCCCTGCA
>JABHWT010000112.1 GCA_018657645.1 Halieaceae bacterium
ATAACGTCAAGTTGCTCCTGAGTTGGTGCCGTGGTGGTGGGTAGCGACTCCGGGATATCCAGCTCAAAGCCGGTACCTTCCTGTACTTTTTCCACCGCCACACCGGGATGCAATGATAGCAGCCGCATCTGATAATCCGGCCCACCAAAATCCATTACACAAAGATCGGTCACTATAAGACCAATGGCCACGTCATCCAGTGAATGTCCCCTGGGCAGGCGGGCCGGGTTATAGCCGATGGAGGAAACGAAATCACACTCCCCGTCGACAAATACACGGGTGTTATGGGCCGGCACGAAAAAACTGTTGGGGTGCGATATGGAATTGCCGGGAAAACCGCGAGCACCCAACATCATCACCTTGGGTTGCTGATAGCTGCCTCCCAGGGCCGATGTATTGGACTGCCCGAACCGATCTATCTGGGTGGGCCCCAGCATCGCATGACGTTTGCCGCTCCACACGTTGTCAAAGATGCGCGAAAAGCCCATCCAACTCTCGTTGGCCTGCACGAAGTCCGCATCGCGCGCACCCAGCGGGTTTGGCTCACTGAGCATAAAGGCCTCGGAATCCGTCATCATCAAATCGGGGTTGAAGCTTTTCATGGCCAGACTTGCAGCCAGCCTGGGGATGACGCCGATGCCGGTTGCCAGCACTTCACCATCGTCTCTAAAGGCCTGGGCCGCGGCCACGATGCACAGCTCGGCCAATGTGTATTGCGTTGTTGAGGTGGTCATTGCTCTGATCTCTCCTGGCCGTTCAGTAAAGGGGTTTTTCGAGTGACGTGATCGCTTCCAGACCACCCACATTCTGCTGGTATTCGGATTCAGTACTACCCAGGTATTGATCGATGTAGCCCTTAAACCCGCTCTCCGCTTTGGCCGATGCAGCGTAGGCCTTGAAGTGGGAAACATCGAATCCATAGCGTGGATTGCAAGACGAGGGGTGCGCACCGCCCGGAATATGTACTACGCCGGTAGTAGCAGAGCGCTCCCAGTGCACCAGACGGGCCTGGTCGGGGTCGTGAAAAAATTCGGTTTCCACCAGTTCGTCGCAGGAGACATAGGTACGATCTGCGGCCCGGGCATACCAATCGTCCATGTAGTGATCGGGGCCAGCTATCTGGCACACGCCCCTCCGGTCTGCGCGATCGACATGGATTAACGATACATCGAGCTTCAACGCCGGCATTGCCACCCACTCCTTTTCGTCGTAGGGGCTGTCGATTACCTTGATAGCGGGATTCCGAGTGATAATATCGGTGCCCAGACCCACCTCGGTAGGTATAAACGGTATACCCCATGCGGCGGCTCGCAAGCCCAGCAACATCATACCCTCGTCTATTTCCATTACTTCGATGGCACCCGTTTGGCGGGCCTGGCGAAAGTAGGGCTCCAGTGGAATGAAATCCAGCGACACAAAGGCGAATACCACCTTTTTGACTTTGCCAGATGCACAGAGCATACCCACGTCTGCACCGCCATAGGAGACAAGGGTAAGATCCTTTACATCCGAGCGTAGAATCTCCCTCACCAGCGCCATCGGCTTGCGTCGCGGTCCCCAGCCACCAATGCCAATGGTCATACCATTTTCAATGTTTGCCACGACTTCAGTCGCGGACAGTTGCTTGTCCATTGGAACTCCTTTTTCTCACATCACTTAAACAACAATCCGCGCCATGCGGTAGTCGTGTTTTACAAAATTCACACCCAGTGTGCTATCACAGCGGCGCACACCTGACACACCGCTAATCTTGTTGTGTACAAATTCCGCCAGGTGCTCTGTATCGCGCACCAGGGTTATGACCAGGATGTCGGAGCGACCTAGCATTACCCCGACAAAGCCCAGTTCGGGCATGGCCGCCAGCGACGCCGCCACCTGCTGTGTCTGGTCACTTCGTTCAACCTCAATCCAGATATAGGCCAGCACCGCTCCCCGAAAGCGATCTATATTCGTTACCGCCGTTATTCGAATGAGCTTCTCCTGCTCCATTCGTTTAATGCGCGCCCGCACCGTCCCCTCGGTAACACCCAGCTCTTTGGCTATGCGTCGATTGCTGGTTCGCGCATCGTGCGATAGCCGGCTCACTATTGCCTGATCGATATCATCGAGGGTTCGTCTAGTCATGGAATGGCACCCAGTCGGGCTGGTTTTTCAGCACATCCACTGCCAGCGCCGGCGTGAGGCGACGGACGCCCGGCATGTTTGCCAACCGATTGTTTATCAACTCATTCAGCGCCTCCTGATCCCGGGCCACCATGAGAATCTCCACATCCTGGGTACCTACCACCACGTTGACAGAGAAAACCTCGGGGATGGTCGCCAGCTCCAACGCCACCTGCTCCGGCGTGCGTCCCTCTACCTGGACTCCAATGGCCAATAACATGCCATAACCGGCTGCCTCGATATCGGTAACGGCAACCACCCGCATGGTGTTGGATTCCTCCATCCGCCGTACCCTGGCGCGCACCGTGGTCTCGGTCAGGCCGAGCTCCCGGGCAATCGCGCGAAAAGAGAGGCGCCCGTCCCCCCGCAATAGTGTAATAATCGCATCGTCGGTCTCATCG
>JABHWT010000431.1 GCA_018657645.1 Halieaceae bacterium
AACGGCCCTGCAGCTGATGGCACCCAACCAGATGCGCGCACAGGTCACCGCACTATTCTTCTTGTCGATGAATATTCTTGGCATTACCGGCGGTACGACCCTGGTGGCCTTATCCACCGATTACATCTTCAGCGACGATGCGCTGGTGGGTTACTCCATGTCGCTCATCAGTGTGCTGGGTGCTGTGTTGGGAGCAGTGGTGCTGGGTTGGGGTCTCAAACACTTTGCCAAAACCGCGGGTGAAGTGGCTCAGGGTATATAGAGACTGTATTGAAGGCGCTTTAAGGTAGGGTAATGACAGTTTCCGAGACTTTGTGGGCTTCGACATCCTGCGGGTAAAACCAGATTCGTCGTTTGCCAAAGGTATTGTACAGGTCGAACTGATCTTCGTAATGCTGGTGTTTTTCCCCGGCGGGACTGATAAAACCGCTTTGCCCCGGCGGCACAACCTCATAACCAATGACCTTGTCGGCGGTCATGACCATCATGTTGTTCTCGGTTCCCCGGTTGTGTTCTATCGGCGCAACCATTTCGGAACTGACGTCGGCCTGGGGAATGCCCAGAAAATTCTTGCTGGAGTAGGGGCGGGGCGCAACAGGCATGCGCCATCTCGCGGGATCCTCACCCCGTACGTCAGATATACGGGAAACGGCGGTCAATAAAGCGGCACCCAACTGTGAGGGTACATCTTGGCCATTCAGGAAGTCGTATCGGGTCGATCCCTTCAGCGCCTCAACCAGCGTTTTCAGGCCGGTAGAAATGTTAAGGCCCGATGGGGTTGGCCTGCCTGGGCTGGGATAACCGGTGGAGGAGAACCATTTGAATGCAGGACCAAGATCATCGGCCAGTACATCTTTGAGCAGCTGATCGAGAAAGGTCTGAAACAACAGGGTCTGTGCCTGATCGTAAAAACCATCGGCATCGCGATCCCGGGAGCTGCCGTCCCAATTCTCTAATAGCGCGCCGGCCTGCTGCAACCGGGGGTCATTCCACTGCGGTGCCGCCTGCCTTATCAGCTGTAAGAAGTATTTGGCGTTAACGTCGGCGAACGAGCTGCTTTCAATGATATTCCAGGCTTGCTCCGGTGAGAATCTGTCCTGGGATTCAATGGTGTCTTTAAGGTTTTCGACCCGATCGGCGGACGACCAGGAATACCAGTGCTCGTCGGGATTAAGCACGCCCTCGGCTGGTTTGTTGTTCCAGTTGGCGATATATCCGGAGGCGGGATCGATCACATGTGGATTGTTGGTAAATGGCTGACGGCCCTGCCACTCCATGGCACCGGTGCCGTCCGCCGGGTATCGATTGTCGTGTCCATCGACGCGTTGCGGATAATGGCCGACAAAGGCGTAGCCTATATTTCCTGCGCGGTCGGCGTAATACCAGTTGATGTTCAGCGCTGGCTGTTCCGCGTAGGCCAGCCACTGCTGTGGATTGGAGGCGCGACCGGAGTGCATCCAGGCCAGTAGCGAAATCAGCTCCTTGCCATCCCAGCTCCGGTGTTTGGCGTACGCCGCAAGATTCTGTTTATCAAAAGCGGTGACAGGTCCATGTACCGAGTGATGCATCTCGATGATTTTGTCCGCTGCGCCTTTGATTTTGATTGTCTCAGTACGTGTCTGGAAGTCACGATAGCTACCCTTGAACATGTACTGGGCAGTATTATCCGGGTTCAGCTGCTCTCGGTAGATGTCGACAATATCTCCGGCGCCCCAGGTACTGCCCCAGGCAATATCCGCATTGTGACCAAACAGAATAACCGGATAGGCGAAGGGAGTGTTGCCAACGATGTTGAATCCCGCTCCGTGCAGGCCTACTGAATAGGTGTAGGCTGGCACGAACCAGCCAAACTGAGGCCCGTTAACCAAGATTGCGTTAGCGTCATTAGCTTTTGTCGGTCCCAACACAATACAGTTGCTGAAGCCCGACATCCTGGCCGCGGTGCCTGGGTTGTCCAATACAGGATCGGAAGAGGCGATTGTTGGGAGGCTATGAGCTGTTGCCTCAATGTTAGATGCAGACCAGTCGTCGGCGGCAATCGTGGTAGGCGCCCCGGTGGTACGTCGAGGATTGAGGTCATCAAAAATATCGGTAGCCGTTTGCGTTCCATGCTGCTGGGCCAAAGCGGTTAGAATTTGTGCATTTTCAATTTCAGTATTGAAATCAC
>JABHWT010000473.1 GCA_018657645.1 Halieaceae bacterium
CCATCCTTGGCATCCTTGGGCCCAAAGGCCGTATCCTTGACACAGCCGGTTTGGGTGGGGTGCAGGCCGCCGGCAATAATAGCCGTGTCCTCAAAAGCGTGCTGGATGGTACCGCCGGCGGTATCAATCTCACCCCAATTAAAAATGAGCGATGCGCCATCGGCATCCAGCGGTTCGTCGGAACCCGTAGCATCCCAGTTTTTCAAGGCCATATGGAGCTCGCGCTGGTAGTCCACCACATTCCATGTCTTGCTGCCAATAGTCATTGTACTGCCCGGCGAGAAATCGGCATTGGCAACCAGAATCACAAAGTCCTCGCCACTTGCAATACCACTGCCGCTTTCATTAATGTTAACCTGCCCCGTAACCGACGGCTCGTTAAGATCAAAATAATCCACATACACCCGGTTGGTTTTTTTGTCGTACTCGTGGTCGTGCTGGGTGGATCCGCCGTGGTAGGTCTCGCTCATGTGGTAGGTGTCGACATCGACGTGCCCGCCCTGAAAACCGCCGTCACAATCCCCGGTACAGGCAAAGGATATCGGCGGCTCCAGATAGTTCAGAAACTGGGTATCCACACCGACACCGATCCGGGCGATTGTGCCCCGCGACATCACCCCCGAGTGGCGCTGCCAGGCCATGGGTACATCGTCGGAGTCGAGTACGTCGGTGTCAGAGTTACCATCGAGCAAATCGCTGCTGTTTAGCAGACCGTCGGAGTTGAGATCAAAAATGGGCGTAATAGAGGCTCCGCCGTCGAGATAGTAGGCCTCCACCGCATAATTATCCTGCGTGGAGGGGTGGGTCAGGGTGACCTTGGCCCGGCCACCCCGTAGTAGAGGGGCTTCCAGCACCCGGTAACCGGCTGCAAAGGGCACCTTCCAGCCGTCGTAGCTGCTCCAGTTGATGACCCCCGGATCCGGGGTGTAGGACTGCACCTCCTCCGTTATGACCGAATAGGTATAGGTGTTTGGTCCAACCAGTGTCTGTGCAAATAGTGCCTGACTACCCGAAGTCGGTGGCGTAGCGCCAGAATCCCAAATACCGTACAGGGCCTGAACCGAGGTGTCGGTCAGATCATCGGCAACCAGTAAACGACCGGTGCCAAAGTAAACCAGATAGCCCTTGATCGGGTGTATCGAAATCTCCGGTGCGGTGAGAATGGGTTGGGTTGAAACACCGGGATGCAGGGGTCTGCTATAGTCCTCTGCCCAACTTGAACTGGTGGTCGAGGACAGATCAAACTTCCACATATTGCTATCGATATCACCGGCATAGGCCACGTCCACCGTGCCGTTGCCGTCGGTATCGAGCAAGCTGGGGCTGGATAATCCATTGGGCGTGGAAGCCGAGCCGGAACCGGTTGATACGCGAATAACGCCGCCGGTTGCCAGGTTTATAAGATAGAGCTTGGCGAGACCATTAACACTGTTATAGCCATTGCCAAGAACCGCGTACCAGTTGCCATCGTTGAGTTTGGCAATCACCGGGCGACTAAAAGTATCTCCCAGATCATCATCGCCAGTGGCTGTAATCTCCCACATGACCTTGGCATCGGTACCGGTGGACGCGCTTTGGGACGTCAGATCGGGGTCTGTTATATCCAGGGCAAAAACACCTTTGCCCCCGGCACCGAGCGTACCCACAAGAACGGTGTGCCAAGCAGAGCTATAATACGCATCCCCCGCAGTGAGTTTGCCATCTACATAATAGCGGTGCGCATAGGGCCGCCCAGCCAGTTGATCGAGGTCGCCGATGAGCATGGAGGGAACATAGGCATAGACTTCACTACCGTTTGTCGCATTAAAAACGTGCAGCATTCCGTCGTTGCCGCCGGCGTAAACACGGCCCGCCCGGGAAGATTTTGAATTGGCAAAGGTGGCATAGTTATTATCGGTTCGAGTACTGGTAGGGGCGGCCACATACACGAGGTTGGTATGTATGATGTCTCCCATAATAGAATTTCGCGCCCGGTAGGACCCGGTTGGATATTCATTGCTGCGGTCACCCCGCACATAATTGAGAACGGGCGATGTTGACGCCGCCGCGCTGCTACTATCGAGGGCCGTCTTGTCCGCAGTGGATAAAGAACCCCACAGAAACGGAACCTGGCTACTACCGTTCCAGGTAATAATCTTGCGGGTACTACTCCAGTAGGTAGAGGAGGTCGCCTCGGCGGCTGCGAAGCTCAGCAGTGCCGACCAGTTGGAGCCGGAATTCGTCGGTGTCG
Organism: Halieaceae bacterium; assembly: GCA_018657645.1. GTDB lineage: Bacteria > Pseudomonadota > Gammaproteobacteria > Pseudomonadales > Halieaceae > JBALVT01. The sequence goes on from JABHWT010000473.1 coordinate 2,231, forward strand.
CAGCGGACAGGTTCACACTGGTGGACAACACTCCGGCGGACGATACGTCGTATTGGATAACATCGCCCTGCCAGCTCCCATTTTCAAACCAGGGACGGTAGGCATCGGTCGTACCGCCGCTCAGATCGGTGTTGGACAGGGTCAGTGGTGCCATGGAGCCCAATGGTTGGAACTCGGGGGAAAACCGGGTCGCGGCAATGGCGCCCGTGGCGGCCAGCATTGCCACTAATGCAAAACAGAAATGCCTTCGTACAAATCTCATCTGATATCCTCCGGCCCTTAACATCTAGGGGGCGTCCACCGTCGTATACAACGATTGAACCAACCGCACCATGCCTCTTCCCGAGGCACTGCGCGTGGTATTTCTAAAAATGTACACCGTTCCCCCGTACACCGGTGCATCGGTATTGACCGCAGCGCTCTCGCCGGGAATGGCGCGCGCACCAAAATACTCGACGACAAAGGCATCGTCGTCATCGATACTGTTGGAGGTCGACGTTGGCCCTGCCTCCGACGAGACGGCGCTCCAGTCAATGGCGTTGGCCCGGACACTGTCCGTTGGCAAATAGTACCCGTCAGCGTCAGTGCCAAACTCAAAGGGTCCGGCGGTGGAAACAAGGCTATCCACAGCGTCCTCCGCTGTTAATAACGTCGCCTCTGCTCGCCGCAGCACCAGGGTCTGCTGCTGCATGGTACTTGCCATTTTAATTTCCGTCAGTGCACCCTCCATGGCGCTAATACCAATTAAGGTCATGCCCAGCAGGACGATTAAACTGATAATCAGAACGGCTCCTCGCTGCCTGGTATATTGCCCCTTCGAGCTCGCCCGGATTGCGCTGCGTTGCTTATGAAGAGCGCGGTTCACAGTAATACCGCCGAGTTTCTCATTGCCACTACGGTTGTAAATAATTGCCTCCGGTAACGGTCTGTGGGCCCATATACAGGGCTTAGATTGGCCATGGGAAAGGTCCGGCTGCTTGTAAAACCGGTCTCGGGGCACTCGGCCCGCGCCAGCACCCAGATTTTAATGCTGCGAACAGTTGACCAATCTGAAACAGAGCCCGCATCCACATAGCGGACACCGGTGTTGTACTGAACCTGAAAATGCTCGACGCCGGCAAGCAATTCGTTGCGAACTGGCAAGCCTGCACTACCCACCGACACCCGAAACAAAGCCGGTATCGCATCACCATTACAGGTGCGACCCGTTGCTCCCACATGATAGGCATGGGCCATCATTTCGCGACTCTCCTCGATGATGTCGGGGAGGTCATTAGCAGCACTACCCTGATCGGTGCCTGCAAACAGCCGACCATCGTACAGCGTACTGCGCATATAAATCGTATTGGCCGCCATGTTCCCATCCGCCACCAGCCAGGGAGAGGCATAGCGCAGCGTTAATATATCCCCGCGCAAATGCTGGCTGTCACTGATGCACGCATAATTGGTGTTGGCATCGTCGATTCCATACAGCGACTGGGTGATCATGCGGGCCCATGTAGTATCGTTAGTTGGGCAGGTAGTGGCTGCGGCGGCCGGGCCCAGGCTGCCAGCAACCCGACTGGCATCAGAGTTAGAACCGATGAAACCCGCTCGGCGTATATCTGCTGCTATCATTTCGATGGCCGTTCGGCCATTTTCCTGGAGTCTGGACAAACTGTCGGTGGCCGAGTAGTTTTGCCTGGAGGACAAGTACAATTCCAGCAGGCCAGTCAGCAAAACCCCCATTAAAGAGACCGCCACCATCAGCTCGATCAGGCCAAACCCGGTAACCGATATTCGCCTGGGATACTTTGCTGAGGGGTTAGTTGGCATCGTGGTTCTCTCGCTAAAATCCCAGTGTTATTTGATAACAATCCAGATCACTGGCAGTGGTCGGCGGGCAATTGGTGCCCGTCGAACCGCTACTGTCATCGTCCCAGCGAAGTGTAATAGTGAAATTATCAGTGGTTCCAACACGCGCGACGGCGCCACTGGGCGAGGGCAGTGAACCCGGCATCTTGACATCGTCCCCCAACAAGCCAACACCTGTCACCGCCGTCTGCCATTGATCAATGTCGTAGGTAGCCATTTGTGACGCATTGCAGGTCTCGGTGGCGCAATTAGTGACAGAATTGGGTGCGCCGCTGTGATCGTAGGAGTCAGCCAGAACCTGAGCCGAATTAACTATCATCCGGTCGGCAATTTCATTTGCTAGCATCGCCGCCGTACCGTAGTTCAGTGACGACTGCAGGTTTTGGTAGGTAATCAGCTGTAAGCCGGCCACTCCCAGCACCCCGAAAGACAATACAATTAAGGCCACCAGGATCTCGATTAGCGTAAATCCTTTGGCGACCCCAGAACCATCCGGCCTGCGGTGAGCCGACCTTTTTTTCATCATAGCCAATCACCCTCCGTTCTAGCTCGGAATCAGGCAGGACCCGGCACCGGTATCGGTTGCCTTGCTGGTACTTGCCCGGCCAATAATAGAAACCATAATACCTTTGGCATTGTCGCCATAACCACGCTGATCACAAAGGACCAGTGTCTGCATGGAGGTCAGATTAGTCATACCGTTGGCGCGGTAGGTGACCCGCCGCGTAATTCCCGACGTGCCGTATGCCGTCAGCCCCCCCTCTAGCGCTGCGTGGTCGTACAGTATCTCGTCTCCGGAGTCGACCGTACCATCCCCATCCTCATCAACAAAAACCAGCCAGCCCTGCTCCCAGCCCCCATTGGCCTCGCAGCCGCTACCACCGGAGTTGCGCTTACAAACGGTCACAAAGTTAGTGCGCCCGGCCGACTCAGCTTTCGCGGTCAACAGCGCCGCAACCAGATCACCAGAGGCCGCCGAGATGCGGTTATTTCGTATAACATTCTGAAACCCGGGTACAGCAATAGTCATAAGAATGGCGGCGATCGCCATCGCTATCATCATCTCTAGCAGAGTAAAGCCTCCCACGCCCAAAGGCATAGGTTGCTTTTTGGTATACCGTATCAAAACCCCTCTTTCCATTTCAATCACCTTGCAAATCAAACACCCTGCGCCCGAGCGTATCTCTGCCTGTAGCTACAGAATAAACCTGAGATTCAATTGGCACAAGATATTTCTCTATGAAACTTATTTATTATATACCATAACCACTGGTTATATCTTGATCGCTACTCCTATCCCTCCCTGCGATAATTGACGCCCCACCGGAACAGCGCGGACTATGGGGCGTGTGCGGCGCTGCGGTGGCTGGCGATTAAGGCAGGCGCCAATCGATACCGGGCTTACCATTTGCATCCAAAAAAGCATTGGTCGCTGCAAAGTGGCCGCAACCGAAAAAACCTCGATGCGCACTGAGTGGCGAGGGGTGCGGCGCTTTCAAAACACAGTGTCTTGATTCGTCTATGTATGCACCTTTGCGCTGCGCGTAACTACCCCACAACAGAAAGACCACGCCCTTGCGCTCGCGATTGATAAGCTCGATCACACGATCGGTAAAGGTCTCCCATCCTCTACCCTGATGGGATGCTGCCCGCGCACATTCGACCGACAGCACACTGTTCAGCAGCAGCACGCCCTGATCCGCCCACGCCGCAAGGTGGCCATGATCTGGAACAGGGTGTCCCAATTCCGCTTGTATCTCCTTGAAAATATTGAGCAACGACGGTGGTGTTTTGACGCCGGGCTGTACCGAAAAACACAGACCGTGTGCCTGCCCCTCTCCGTGATAGGGGTCCTGGCCAAGAATTACAACTTTCACCTGGTCCAGTGGGGTGTGGCTGAATGTGGCGAAGAATTCCTGGCCAGGGGGGAAAATGCGCTTGCCAGCTTTTTTTTCAGCCGCCAAAAAAGCTCTTAGCTGCTGCATATAAGGCTGGTCAAACTCCTCGGCTAAATGCGCCAGCCAACTTCGTTCTAATTGAATTTCCCTTGCGACCGACATAGTGAATGCTCTGGGCGCTTCAGTTACACGCCGCCACGGGTATGATTTGCCCACTGGTCCGGGCGATGAGATCTGGTCCTGAAACAGACTCGCTCTGCGATGAAGGCAGGCTTTTCTCTCGCTGGTATTTCGCTGCACTGTCATTGGTCATCTCTTCCAAAGCCCGGGCGGCAAAACTCGCCTCGTATCGCTCTGGTGAAACATCCCGGTACAAGGTGTCGCGCATACGCGGCACCCGTCCGGCAGCGCGAATCTGCGCCTCCATTACAGAGGGAGACCATTCCTGTGCCTCGCAGGTTCCAGCTGCATGGGTAATGCTCTCGTTCATCAAGGTGCCACCCAGGTCATTGGCCCCGGCGCTGAGGCAGGCGGCAATTCCCGCATGCCCCATTTTCACCCAGGAAGCCTGAATATTATCGATCAACCCATGAAACACGAGCCGGGCAACCGCGTGCATCAGGGTAGCCTCGCGAAAACTGGGGCCCCGCCGGGATTTTCCCTTGCGGTACATCGGCGCCTCCATGTGCACAAAGGGCAGTGGGACAAATTCTGTAAACCCGCCTGTACGCTGCTGTAGCTCGCGAATATGCAACAGATGACTGGCCCAGTGGCGCGGTTCATCGACATGGCCATACATAATCGTCGCTGTCGTTTTGAACCCCGCCCGTTGGGCCGCCTCCATTGTTTCAAGCCACTGCGCAGTATTCAATTTATCGGGGCACAATTGATCGCGTACCTCGTCGTGTAATACCTCAGCTGCGGTGCCGGGTAAGCTTCCAAGGCCGGCCTCGCGTAGCTGTTGGTAAAAGGTCTTAAAATCTATGTCCAGAGTGGCAGCGCCCTGCCAAACTTCCAGCGGCGAGAACGCATGTATGTGCATCCCGGGCGTGGCTGCCTTTACGGTGCGCAATATATCCAGATAGGTGGTGCCACTGTAATCGGGGTGAATGCCACCTTGCATGCACACCTCGGTGGCGCCGCGCTCCCAGGCTTCAGTGCAGCGCCGGGCAATCTCCTGGGCGCTTATATCATAGGGGCGGCCGCGCAGATCCTCGCTGGCTTTACCCTTGGAAAATGCGCAGAACTGGCATTTGAAGGAGCAGACATTGGTATAATTAATATTGCGGGTGACAACATAGCTCACTGTGTCACCATTGGTCTGTCGACGCAGCGTATCCGCTCGCTGCGCCACGTAAGAAAAATCAGCGCCGCGAACGTTAAACAGTCGCGTTATATCCTCTTCCGCCAAGGCACCGGTTTCCTCGCACCGCGCCACAATATCGCGGACGTCGTGGGAAACCGCCCCCACCTCGACGGGCTCGCTTTGTAATAAGCTTGCCTCCACAGCGGGCACTGCATGCCCCTGTCCCGGCGCCCATTGATCCCGTCTGCCATAGCCCGCCCCATCCATCTGGCGCAGTACTGCACTGTGTAGGGCCGGGTCCAGCCAATGGTCACGCTGTCTTGCATAGGCGGGATAGATGGTTAAACGCTGCTCCAAAAACTTGCCGGTAACCGCCGTCTCACGGGCCAGCGTATCCAGATGGGGCCACGGCGCCTCGGGGTTCACGTGGTCAGGAGTCAGAGGTGAAACGCCTCCCCAGTCATTAATCCCTGCGGCCACCAGCTGCGGCAGAACACCAGGACTGAGATTGGGCGGCGCCTGAATACTCATCTGAGGACCAAAAATTATCCTGGCTATCGCGAGCGTCCACAGCAGTTCATTGAGATCCGGCTCCGGGGCTCGAGACATCAAGGTGCCGGGCTTGGCTCGAAAGTTCTGGACGATAACCTCTTGCAGATGCCCGTGGCGAGAATGAATATTACGCAGTGCCAGTAAAGACTCGACTCGCTCGCGCCGGGTCTCCCCGATACCGACAAGAATGCCCGAGGTAAATGGCACCGCAGCCCGGCCTGCAAGCTCAAGGGTTTGCAATCGTAGAGCCGGGTCTTTGTCCGGAGAGCCATAGTGCGGCATGCCTTTTTGGCCCAGTCGCGGTGATGCCGACTCCAGCATTACCCCCATTGAAGCGCTGACCTCGCGCAGACTTTCGATTTCTGCCGCACTCATGCATCCAGCATTAATATGCGGCAACAGGCCAGTCTCGGTCAGTATTCTGGATGCAACCTCTCGAACGTACTGCAAGGTTGTATCAAATCCCATGTCTGCGAGCGCCCTGCGCGCAGTACCGTATCGTTGCTCCGGCTTTTCGCCCAGTGTCAGAAGTGCTTCCTGGCAACCCATTTCGGCACCCTGCTGACACAGCGCAAGCACCTGATCTATCGGCATATAGGGTTGATCAATTTTCTTTGGCGTTTGGGCAAAGGTGCAGTAGTGGCAAACATCGCGACACAACTGGGTCAGCGGAATAAACACTTTGCGTGAATAGGTCATAATGTTGGCGTGGCCACGATCCCGCAAAACACTCGCCACCTCAGCCAGCGCGGCAGTATCTTCCACCCCAACCAGCAGTAACGCCTGCTGATCGCTAAGCGTATTTCCGGCCAACAAACCCTGCCTGATATGCTGCCAGTTTGTCATTATTGTACTTTTCCTATGTTCAAATTCTGCGGTTGGGGTTGCAGGCTCTCCAGCAGTCGGCCTATTCGTCTGCCTAGTTCTGTGTCGACCAGTAAATCTGCCGTCTGGCTCTTTGCTCCGGCTTCAAGTTGTGTCAACAGCAGGGCCAGGTCCTGCGGACTATCCACATCCAAAGCAATACCGCGGCGCCTTATAACACGGGCCGATTGCCCGCGTCGACGCACAGACTGGAGGTGTCTATAACAACTTCCCCGACCGTAGGAAAAATCGGGCACGCCCGCTGCATCGAAGGCCATGAAATTGCTGCCCTGCCCCACCCCGTCGCAGCCGATGACCAGGCCTCCGTTTTGTTTCACGCATGCCAACATGGCCGAAATGTCATCCCGGCCCAGTAGAGGCAAATCACCGTGCAATACCAGTAGCGGTGCCTCTGTGTTTTGCAGCAGCATGTCACAGGAACGCGCTATGACTGCACTCAGTCCGCTGCAGCCCAAACTACGATCATCCCAGCAGTCTACATTATATTTGGCGGCCAGTAATTCCGCGCCAGGGTCGTCGGAAACCAGAGTCACCCCATCAACCTGGGGATGCTCTGACAACACCGCCAAGACATCCTCCACCATCGCCTGAGCCAACGCTCTTCGCTCAGACGGGTTCAATACACCGGATAACCTCGATTTCGCAGCAACCAGATCTTTCAGAGGTACCAGAGCCTGCGCCATGGAGATTACTGCCCCACCAGTTGCAGGACGAACCGCGCCAAATCTTGTTTGTCTTTCCTGGTGCGCATGATTGTCGGTGTTATTGCCACATTGATGTCCAAAGCGCGAATACTATCAGCCAGTATAGCGTCACTATCATCGATAACGAAGTAATCCAGCAGCCCCGGGTAGCGTTGGCCGTAATACTGTGCCACGGCGAGCGCCGTCGCTGGCACACCCAGTTCCCTCATCATCTTGGCCGCCGGCCCCTTGATGGCATGACCTGCTACTATCGGCGACACCGCTATCACAGGCGCGGCACAGGCCTGTAGTGCCCGCCACATTCCCGGTACCTGTAGCACCGGATCTATACTGACAAAGGGGTTCGACGGACAGATAATTACTGCCTCCACAACCCCGGCTGACAACAGCTGTATTACCGCTTCGTTGGGCCGAGCCGATTCAATTCCCTCAAAAAAGAAGCCCCTTACCTGTGGCTCGCAGTGGCGCCGCACAAAATAGTGCTGAAAGGGCAGGTCGCCCTCCTCCGAGTGCACGATTGTTCGAACAGGGTCTTGTGTCATGGGATGAACCTTGGCCGCAACACCCAGGTGCCGGGCCAGCGCTGTCGTTACCTCGGCCAGATTTAACCCGCTGGCCAGAGCCTGGGTGCGCCACAAATGGGTCGCCAGATCCTTATCACCAAGTCGAAACCAGGTATCTCCACTCAGTTCTGACAGCGCGTCCATGACATTCCAGGACTCACCTTCCAGGCCCCAGCCCAGTTTTGTATTACTGCGCCCTGCCAGGGTGTACAACAAGGTATCGACATCGGGGCAAATATGCAGCCCCATGTGTCCGAAGTCATCTCCCGTATTGACCAACACATCCAATTGCCCATCCGCCAGCAAATCGGCCAGCCCCAGCGAGAGCTTTGCCCCGCCGACACCGCCCGTAATAGCTATAATATGGCCTGTGGACTCCGCCATTAACGAAACATGTCCATCTCTTTGGGGCGAATCAAACTGTCCGACCCACATTCAACCACTTTCAGGTTCGCGCCGCGCACCAATACCACAGGACGCGCCTCGGCGGCCTGTCCCATTACCAGGGAAGCCGCCGCTGCCAGCTCATCGGCTACCGCCGCCTCTGTGACCTCCAGCAGATTACCAAACATATCCTGTTCACCCACCTGATTGTACAGTGGAGCCAGCCCAGCTGTACCGATGGCGATACCCACCGTACCGTTGCGCCAGGCTCGACCTGCACTATCATTAATAATCACTTGCGGGGCTAACCCGTTGGATTGAGCTAATGCTTCGCGTAGTACATGGGCAGACCGGTCCGGGTCCTGGGGCAGCAACAGTACTTGCGGGTCGTCGGCGGGGTTGGGAATATTGGACTTATCAATGCCTGCATTGGCATGGACATACCCGTTGCGGTGCTCAACTATCACCACGCCGGGGCGCACGCGTAGAATGTCTCTGGATTCCCGCAAAATCAGCTCCATTTGTCGCGGGTCTTTATCTGCCTGCGCGGCCAATTCCCGGGCGCGCGCCCCTGGGATTACGCTCGCCAGCTTGACATAGCAATCTTCAGCTTTTGATACAACCTTCTGGGCGACCACCACCACATCTCCCGCCTGCAGTGACA
>JABHWT010000475.1 GCA_018657645.1 Halieaceae bacterium
CGCCAGCGTTCCCGCGAGCCACGCCAGCCTTTCCCAATTTGTCGCGGTGAAGAACACGCAGCGCGCTGCTCTAAGGACGCCGAATCGGGCTGGGCCCGCTATATCGAGCTGGCCGACAGCCACAATGAGCCTGGTGTGTTCACCACGTTTGCCGCCTACGAGTTTTCACCTACCCTGGAGCGTGCGGGCAAGCACCATCGCAATGTCATTTTTAACGGCGGCGACCTACCGGGGCGTGCGATCTCGTCACTGGATGTTAACAACGCCATCGAATTATGGCGCGGTCTTGAAGAGGGCTGCACCAATGACTGCGATTTTCTCACCATTCCTCACAATATGAACAAGGGATGGGGTCTGTTTTACAGCAGGCATACCTGGGATGGCGGCACCTATAACGAAGACGACTGGCGACTACGCATGCGGCGCGAGCCGCTGGCAGAAATGTACCAGGTGAAAGGTGCATCAGAATGCGCGCTTGGCGTTGGAGCCACGGATGAGGAATGTGCCTTCGAACAGGTTCTCAAGCCCTGCGAGCAAGGACAGGAAACCGGCTGCGCCCTGGGGTCATCCTTTGCCCGTCAGGGCCTGAAGATAGGCATGCAACTCGATAGTGAGCTGGGCTTTAATCCGCTGGCATTCGGCTTCGTTGCGGCAACAGATGCGCACAACTCAAATCCCGGCGATGTTGAAGAGTGGGACTTTGTCGGCAAGGTCGGTGCGGTTAGCTCGCCTGCACTTAGGCGTTTACGTGAAAGAGATGACATGCCGTTTAGTACCCAAATACTCGCGGCCCACGGTTCCGGTGGCCTCGCTGCCGTGTGGGCAGAGGAAAACACCCGTGACGCAATCTTCACCGGTATGCAACGCCGCGAAGCGTATGCGACCTCTGGTCCACGCATTGGCTTGCGCTTCTTCGCCGGGTGGGGCTTCGACGAGATGATCGTCGATCAGGGTAATGCGCTTGAATTAGCCACTGCAGGGGGTGTCCCTATGGGTGGTGTGTTGCAGCCGCGCGAGGCTCAGGTGCAAAGTCCAACCTTTTTCGTCTGGTCCAGTGCCGACTCGCTTAGCGCGCCACTGCAGCGCATTCAGGTGGTGAAAGGATGGATCGATGCCGAGGGAGAAACCCATGAACGGGTCCAGGATGTTGTCTGCGCTGATGGCCTCGAGGTCGATGCTGGCACAGGTCGTTGCCCGGACAATGGCGCCTCTGTTGATATCGGCACCTGCAAGTTGCGCGGTGACATTGGGGCCGCGCAACTTATGGCCGCCTGGCAGGACGAGAACTTTGATCCTAACCAGGGCGCGTTTTACTATGTCAGGGCTATCCAGAACCCGACGTGTCGCTGGTCCACCTATGACGCCATTCGCCTTGGCCGCGAGCCAGACCCGCGCGTACCCGCGACCATTCTTGAACGAGCATGGTCTTCACCTATCTGGATTGATCCGCAGGGCTGATGCGCAATCGGGGTGAATACGGTGCGATACGGCCAACGCGTGTGGGTTTGACTTTGGGTTTCGCTTTGGATTTGGGTTTAGCGCTTGTTTTTGCCCTGGGGCCCGGTTGCCGCTTTGGGCTTTGCCTTACGCGTCCCGGACTTGCGCCCTGGTGCAGATTTTGCCTTTTCCGGTGGTGCCGTGAGCAAAGCCACGCCATCCTGGCCTGCAAATATAGGGGACAGAACTCTACACCGGAGCAATGATCCCCGGGGAATCAGTTTCGGCCATATGCTGTTAACGATACTCGCTTGGGATCATACCGGGAGCATCAGTCTGTCCCAAATAATCTGCCCCCAATTACCGATGGCGTCTAATGATTGAATATGGGCATAAAGATGCGAATGTGGCTGTGCTATAATACCTCCATGGCTAACGACAGCAAACAGGAGCGAGAAAGGCTCTGGGCGGAGACGGATAAGCTGTCTGCTGAGGCCGATCACTTTAGAATTGATGCCGGTTTCATTGGTGTTCGTGTCGTTTTACAGGGCGCAGCAACTGGCGCCGCTGTCTTCGGGGTTATGATCGGCGCTGCAAAAATGTTTGGAGCTGCCTGATGGCAACAGCCAAAGAGATTGAAAGAGACCTTCTCAAAAAAGCCACTATAGGCTTCATCATCGGAGCTACCATCGCCATCGTTATCTTCGCGATCTACTAAATCTCAGAAAAAACGGGGACCCAATACTGCCTACACGACCTGCTGCTGGCGGTGCTGGCTGGGTGTTACACCGTTCCAGCGCAAAAGGCCCGGCGAAAGTTCGCCGTCTCTGCATAGTCCAGCAGGTGTGCTATGTCGGTAACCGTCAACTCAGTTTCTGCGAGATACTCCCGGGCAAGCAAATCCCTGACCTCTTCGAAGGTGGTTCTAAGACTGGTTGATTCGGCCTCCAGGCGGTGGTGCACGTGACGGTAGACCCGCGTGTGAAAGCTGAGCCCCCTTACTGGCAGCAGTTTGCCTCGACGTACAGTAACTACCATTGAGTTTGCCAGCATAACAGGACTGGGATTTTGGTCTTCGTGGTAAAGTCCAACTCATGAGTAGGTATGCTCGCCAAGCCCCAGCTCTTGCAGTAACCCATCGAGGTGGTTCATGGCCTCAGTTGTAGGACCGGGGTAGTCTCCCACTATGGGTACATTACCCTGGTAACCCAAGTCCCTAATGCCCTCGGGGGTACTAAAGAAGGCAATTGTGATCAGGGCTCGGAGGCCATCGAATACATTAGCCATGTATACATAGCGGAGGTTCGATTTGGACTCTTCGTAGGCTATATCCTCGATAATTTCGAGCTGCTGTTGCTCAAATATCTCGACAAAAACGTGCCCAAAACGCCGCTGTGATTCCTGATCAATCCAGGCAAGCCCCGAGAGCAGTTCCACCCTGTCAGCCTGAAAACTCGGGTAAGGCGCGCTTATCCACTCGTCAAGGACATCAGGGACCCCTACTTCCGAGGCTGAGGGGGTACTTCCCTCTCTCGGAATCAAAATATCTGCCACTCGCCCCACCAATGCCCGCTGCGCTGGCGTCATGGTAAGAGGCCACGGTGAATCCGGTGGCGACACCAGATTGGGGTCGGTGCCATAGCCCTCCCCTGTGATGGGTTCAAGATTCAGCTCAGGCCATTTACCCGCAAGCTTGGCAGTGGAAATGGCGATAGACTCGCAGCCGCTGATCAAGGGTAAGGTCAATCCAGCAGTCAACACGCCCAACCACTTCAGCGAATCGCGGCGGGTGAGCTGCTTCGGAGCGGGTAGATTTTCCATGGGAATCTGCTGATGAATATGCATTGAACGATCCATCAGATAGCCCCCTTTTCCAGCTGTGACGCAAGCCAGCTGGCATTGCGCATTGCCAGCGTCATAATTGTTAGCGTGCAATTCTTGTGTGGATTGGAGGCAAACACACCACCATCCATGACAAATAGATTGCTACAGTCCCAGGTCTGCCCGTAGTGATTGGTAACCGAAGTTTTAGGAGAAGTACCCATACGGGTGGTACCCACTTCATGAATAATCTGACCACCTTTCTTGATTGCCTCTTCTGGTGGCGGAAGTTTGCTTACCTTCGCACCCATGGTGGTGAGGATACTCCTCGCGGTTCGCAATCCGTGGCCGACCTGATTCAGCTCTTGTTCGGACCACCTCCAGTGAAATCGTGTTACCGGAATGCCCCACTTGTCAGTCACTTCGTCGTCAATTTCCATGTAGCAGTGTTCGTTGGGCACCATTTCTCCACGCAAAGCGAGCCCCACATAGGCACCGTAATCGTGCTTCGCCTGTTGCTTCAAGTCTAATCCATACCCCTGAAGTGCCGCGGGATAGTAGGAGCCTGGTCTCTTGAAACCCGTGCTCAGTTCAAAGTGGTAACCGCGCGCGAAATTCAGCTCGCCCCTGGCCTGAGCCCGATGCCCCCACCACGGGATAAACAGATGATTGGACGTGTGGCCATCTTCATTGTAGATCGGCCGTCCCTTAAGAGCCGGTATTTCTGCGCCGAAATTAGCGCCGGTAGAATCCATGAGGTTTTTGCCGACCTGTCCGCTGGAATTGGCCAGCCCACCGGGATGTTGGGGGGTTCTTGAATTCAACAGAATACGTGCCGACTCGCAGGCGCTGGCAGCGAGAATAACCACCTTTGCAGAGAGATGGACAGGCTGCGTGGTTTTTCTATCGATATACGTCACACCATTCACCACCCCAGCTTCATCGACATCAACGCTCCTGACCATGGCATCGGTAATCACCTCCAGATTGCCCGTGGCCCGGGCCATGGGAATCAGCGAGGTGGTTGTCTGGAAGGCCGCACCTATAGAACAGCCACGGCCACAAGGCGTGGCGTAGAAGCAGGCTTCACGGTCATCCTTGGGTCGTGTAAGAACGGCCCTGTGCATGGGAGCCGCCGAAATTCCCAGTTTTTTCGCCGCGGCAGCTACCAGTAGTTCAGGTACGCGGGGTTTGGGCGGCGGTTGCAGCACACCCGGAGGTGAATCCGGCATGTCATCCAGGCCAGTGTTGGTTCCGCAGATGCCAACCAGCTCTTCGGTTTTGTCGTACCAGGGCGCAATATCACCGTATTCAAATGGCCAGTCTGCACCGAGGCCATCCCGGCTATACGCTTTGAAGTCATGCTCGCTGAAGCGGAGGGAAAAGCGGCCCCAGTGATTGGTTCGACCACCCAACATTCGGGCCCGCCACCACAAGAACTCCGATCCCGAACCTGTAGTATAGGGCTCACCCGGCACCTGCCACCCACCATCGACTGTCGCATCATAGAAGCCAAATGGCTTGTCGGTCGTTGGCGCCCCCCGCAGTGGTGCTTCTCGCGGGTTCTGGAACATGGGAGTTTCCGTTACTGGATCGTAGTCTCGACCTGCCTCCAGCATCAGCACTTTCTTACCCGTCTTTGTCAGCGTATAAGCTGCCATAGCTCCGCCAGCGCCAGAACCCACCACCAGTACATCGTAATCCAAACCAGGCATTACTTTAACTCCAGGATCTTGAGGTTCCTGAATGCAACCGGATCACCGTGATCCTGTAGCCCGATATGACCGGAGCGAGACTCGGCAAATCCATCGAAATCGCCAAACAAACTACCTATCCCCCCGCTGAATTTACTGGCCTCAAACAGAGTATTCCAGGTGCCATCGCCCAGGGTAATGTTGACGGTTTTGACGCCGTTCTGCCAGGTTTGCAGGAAGCCGTCTCGAAACAGGATACGAATCTGGTTCCACTGCCCGGCAGGTTTTTGCGATGAGGGGTGTGCGGCGACCATATCGTAGAGGGAACCCGAGCGGTGTGTATCACGCTTGTTATCCGGGTGCCGTTCATTGTCCAATATCTGTATCTCCGGTGCATGAGAGTATATGTGCTTGCCTTCCTCGTCCACCAGGATGAATATGCCACTATTGCCCACCTCGGAAATTTTCCACTCAAGACGCAGGTCGAAATTGCGGTAGGATTCACGAGTCATGATGTCCCCGCCGCCTTTCCCGGTTAATTTCATCGTGCCGCTTTCAGCTATCCACAGATCATTCAAGTTCGGCTTTTTGAAATTTCGCCAGTGGCTCAAGTCTGTGCCGTTAAACAGCAGTTTCCAGCCCTGCTGCCGCTCTTCCTCCGAAAGCTGGTTGTCTGCAAAGACCGGCGTGACGAGCGCCAGGAAGACTAGGACTGATGCAAAAAGACTATGAGCTGTATGTAGTTTCAAAACCTGTTTCCTCTCGGGTAGTTGGCCTAGCCACAAGCCAGACCGGGATGGGCACTCATTACATAAAATTTTTCATCGGTTGGCTAACTCACCATTATACTATGAAGATTCTATGGTGAGCCTAAAAATTAGCACTGCATCCGCGTGTTGAACTGCACACTACAGTCGACCATCTCCGCGAGGAATACCGGCGCAGCGTGTGCGGTGTACATTCGATATTCTACCGGATCGATGGAAAGGCCGTGAAAATCACTATCGGAACGGTTCGCCGTTTTAACGGGTGTGTCCAGAGCCTTCACCGGGAGAAGCAACTGACTGTGTTCACAGTCGAATGTCACAGACACGTTAAACGCACTTTTATAGCAAGCCGAGTGCGAAGGCCTGGAATAATTCAATTGTATCTCTACACCCTCTGCCACCTCTACCTGGTTTCCATACAGAGATCTCCCCAATGCAGACACGTTCGAGAAAATCAGTTCGGCTACCAGTTGTCGCTGTGCAGCAGCGCCCCTGGGGCGCTGTGGAGTGATCGGCAATCTCCTGGCGTCAGGCCAATTGATTGCTTGAAGAAACGGTTGAAGTGGCTCTGGTCGTAGAAACCACATCTCAGTGCCACCTGGCTCAACGGTAGCCGAGGCGAAGAAACCAGTGAAATCGCGTTGATCAACCGCTGTTCGGTAATGCGCCCCTTGAGGGAGATGCCAATCGAGCGCTTGAAACGCCTCGACAGCCACACTGGGTCACAGTTAAAGCGCTCGGCAATTTCGCAAACACTGATGGTCTGGTCGATATTTTCTCGAATATGGCGGTCGACCTCGGTGATCATCGAAGCAGAGCTTGAGGGGCGCGGCCTGCTTTCATCAAAGGCAGCGAGAAGCTGGAGAA
Source organism: Halieaceae bacterium (assembly GCA_018657645.1). GTDB lineage: Bacteria > Pseudomonadota > Gammaproteobacteria > Pseudomonadales > Halieaceae > JBALVT01. The sequence goes on from JABHWT010000475.1 coordinate 6,587, forward strand.
TCTGGTCGTCCATCCTGGGGTAGTCGCTGATGCCTGGTCCGTAAATTGACTGCAACAGATCAGTGCTCAGGCGGGTCCGACCTGAATCCAGGGAGATCTGGTGCTTCTCCCCTACCAGGTTGCTGTAGTGACGCTGGATAATTGCTACGGGGATTTCTATGTTGAGAATTGTCGAGCCGCCCCTACCAATCACATTCTGGTGATTGTCTCCGGCCGGATGCAGTAGGCAACTTCCTCTCTCAATGTAATTTCGCTTCAGGCTACCGGTTTCCCAGTAGGATCCAGTAACAGGAATCGCGATGTAGGCGTTGTCATGACGATGCTCAGGCAATACGCCGGTGTCGCTGGACACGGTCAATTGACAACCCGATGGCAAAGCAAGGGTATTACCCAGCAAGTCTGGCCTCTCACAACTGGCGATCTTCCTGGTCTGGTATCTGTGCACTGAACTATTCAAATTACTTCCCGATTGGCCATGGTCCAAAACGTACAAGATATTTCGTGCGTGATAAATAGATAATCATGGTCTTTGCGATAGAACGCCGCTGTGAGCGGTTGAATGGAGAAATAAAGAGATGAGTACTTTGGCTTCGAAGGTAGCATGGTGGGTGCTGGGAGTGGTCGCCATGGCCGCCCTGGTGGGTGTTTATCTGCAGCAGGTAGAACCGGTGGGTCATGGGTCTGGTACGCAGACGCATGGAGCGGACTCACCAGCTGGGCACGTTGAAGCTGTTTTTTCGGCGATCAGAACCGGTATTCGCGCTGGGCAAAAGGACGTTGTTCTGCACTATTACGACCCCTCCAATCCCGCCTTAATAAAGAAGGTCTCAAGCTCAGTCGACAACCTCTTGAAGCTGGAGAATCTGAGCTATGACCTGGACTCCAACCAGGTTCACACAACGGAAACTACCGCGGAAGCAATCGTGCTTGAGAAAAAGAAGTTCAACAAGCACGACCGATCTTTCACCGAGGCGCGCTGGTACACCTATGGCCTGCGCAAAGTATCCGGCCGCTGGAAGATCAACTCGGTCGAACTTCGTGACTATATCAAGCCAGAATTCACTAACCTGTCAATCCATCTGGAGCCCGCCAAGCCATTGATATCCGGTACCGCCACCATAGATATGAATATTTCACGGGGCGGTGAAAACAATCTTCTGTTTTTGTTAAATCGCGGCCTGGAGGTTCACTCTATTTCAACAAAAGATGGAGCAAAACTTGGCTTTGAGCGCTCCGATGTTTCCCTGCTTATTCCCTGGAATCATACCTTTGCAGGAAATGAAAGTATTAGCCTCAAAATCGAGTTCTCAGGAGATTTCTTCAACCCGAACCAGGAGTTGGGTTGGTCTCTGGTGAACATCTCAGAGGAAGGTAGCTTCGCTAACTTCGTTACCCAGTGGTACCCCAGGGTCAATGGGCTTTCCACCAAGTCGAAAGCCAGCTTGACCTACAAGGTGCCAAAAGGCCTGACCGTCGCCAGTGTTGGCCACCTGGTAAATACAAACGTCAAACGTGAGCACTGGACTTACACCTATGATGTTACCCGGCCGATGGACTTTACCTTCAATGCAAACAAGTTCTTTCATCGATCAAAGATCATTAATGGCTTTGAACTCAAAGTCTTTTTTCTTGAGGGCGGGCAGGCAAAGGCCGATCTCTACATCGAAGAAGCAACAAAAATGCTGGTCTACCTGAAGGATCTTTACGGGTTTATCCCCCTCGACAGTTACAGCATAACTGAGGTGCCGCAGGCACTGGTCGGAACACTGGGCGGTGCCGGTGGTCAGGGCGTGAACTTTTACCCGACCGGAGCGCTTCCAGAAGACAAAATCAAGTTCCCACTACTGGCACACGAAATGGGGCATATGTGGTGGGGGTCATGGATTCGAAGCGAACATGAGAGCCTGATAGAGGAAGGCTTGTCGCAGATCAACGCCGTGCTCTGCATCCGACATTTCTTCGGAGAGGAGGCAATGCGAGAGTTCGTCAAACATGGCTGGCCCGAATACCAGCAGTCAGCAGAGCAGTATTTTAGCTGGTATGCAAACGAGAGTTCCGACGTTGCGATGGCTCCATTTCGGGAGGACAAGTACCGTGAAATCGATGCTCTGGCCTACAGTAAGGCCTACGTCGTTTACACCATGCTCATGGATCAGGTCGGCTATGACACTTTTGTGTCGGGGCTAAGGCGCGCCCTCAAAGATTATGTTGGCAGCTATTTTGAGATCGAATACCTCCAGAAAATCCTAGAGCAGGAAAGCGGGCAGGATCTCGACCAATTTTTTGAGCAATGGTTTTCCCGCACCGGAGCCCCAGAATTTAATCTTGAATACACAGTGCAAGAGCGGGAAGGCGGTAAATCAATCATTAGCGGGAGAGTTATTCAACTGCGCGATATCTACGAGGTAGAGGCCGAGATCGCCCTGTTGGGTGAAGACCAGCGAGGCTTGAGAAAAATCAAAATAAAAGACCGGGAAACCGCCTTCGAATTCGAAGTCGGCTTTAAACCGACAGCGGTAGAATTCGACCCGGACTACAAAATCCTCAGATGGACAGATGAGTTCGTGGCCTTTAGCGACATTGGTCGTGGTACCAAGTTCAGGCTGGACGGGAAATTCGAGGAGGCAATAGTCGTTCTGAAATCTGCCCTGGAGCACCTCCCTGACAGCCGTGAGGCTTCCTACCAACTGGCGAGAGCGCATCAACTGCTAGGCCAGCATGATGCCGCAACGAAGCAGTTCATGGCGATCACCGAGCAGTTTGAGAGCACCGGCCATTACAGCTGGCACGTTGCCTGGAGCACCATTAACCTCGGCACAATGAATGCCGAATCAGACAATGGCAGCACCGCTAAAGATTACTACAGAAAAGTTCTGACGCTGCCGGACATATCGGGCTCGCATCCGGAATCTGAGAAGCTATTAGCGGCCCTCCTCGCAAATGACGGGTAGATCGATATTATCAAAAAGAGCCACCAAAACCAGTGGACCTTTGAAACAGGTAGCCAAAGCCAACAGCTTCTCCCTCCACGCCGGCGCGAGCTGTGAGGGGCATCAAAAGGGTAAGCGGGAAGCGACTCTGCCGGTACATCGCCCGCCCCATTGGTATCAGTGAATATACTGCAGATGTTGATATCAATGACTGGATTAATGAAGCCGACAGTGCCTTGTATGAAGCAAAACAATCTGGACGCAACAAAACTATTTGTTATCAGAATAATAAATCTGCGCCGATTGGCCTGGTCTGATTACAGCATTACACTAGCACCCATTTTGTCAACCCTGCTTTTGAATAAGGTGCCCTAGTAAATTCTACCACCCACGGAAATACTGGTGCGCACACCGGAATTCCAGCCACCGCGATGATGCCCGTATGAACTGTAGCCACTGGAGACTCCGACACTCCCGTACACCTGCGGGTCGGAACACCCGGATAAACTCGCGACCAGGAGTATCATTCCCAGCACTCCGATGGCCTTTGCTAGTAATCTCATTATCCGCCCTCCATAAAGCTGCCAGGTGTTCGTTCATTCGACCAGGTCTGCAACGCGATACCGGCACCAGAGGGTCCGGCTATCAAGGCAACCTTACCACCCCGGGGTCTCGATATTGCTGGAACAAGAATCTCTCCACCCAACGACTCGACTTTGGCCAGCAGCGCATCCAGCGCCTCGGCATCGGCAATCCGCAGGTAACTAACCCACATCGGTGGCAGGCCCTCGACCGGATTGGGTCGAATGCCCGCCCGTGGTCGACCCTGGGTGCTGAGCACACGATAATCCACCGAATTTTCGGGCCCACCCAGCTCTTTTGACAACAAACCATAGGGCGCCATGCTCGAATAAAATGCAGCGGCTTCATCGAGTGTGTCCGCCCACAATTCATCCCACAAAAACTCGCCCTGGGCAGGCACTGTATCCTGGTCCTGGGGATCGCCGTCGCGAGTTTGCAATAGCGCGAATAGAGCGCCCTCGGCATCGGCCACGACGGCAATCTCACCTCGATCACCCAGCGATGTTGGTGGCGTATACACGGTTCCACCAGCGCCACGAACTTTGGCGGTGGCGCGCTCGACATCGGTCACAGAAACCACAATGACCCACTGAGATATATCCGCACTAGTAGGCAAGTGGTTCTGATCGACCATGCCGCCAATTAGTTTGCCTTGGTGACGAATCAGCACGTAGTTGGCACCACCGGCATTGAGAGGCTCAAACTCCCATCCAAACAAGCCCTGGTAAAACAACTGCGTCTGCACCGGCGTATCAGTGAGCAAATCGTGCCACACCACTTTGCCAGGCAAGCGGGTTCCGTCACCATCCGGGCTAACAGCGGGCACATTAAATTGGGTAGTACTACACCCTACTACCAACAGCACCACCATCACCAAGGCAAGGCACCAACGAATTAATTCCACTAATGATCTCCCGCTTCGATTTTCAATCGTGCTACAGCATAATCTATATGTTTAACTCGGAACAGTGAATACCGATTCAATACAGGGAAACCCCGCTAATACTCACCTCGATCTATCGCACTTACGGGCTGGCTTGCACCCGGTTCTTGATGTTTCCCTGAATCTCTTTTAACTGTTCTTCAGTCATGGAGACCTTGAGGGTGAAGCGCCAGGCGATTACCAACAAGGGCACGATGCCTATGCCCATTGCCCACACCAGGCCGGTGAGCGCTCCCTGTTCGACCTCCCCGGGCATCATACCCTCGGTCAAACCTATCGCGTCCAGTGCAATACCGGCATACAGGGGCCCCGCTGCCGCTGCCAACTTGGCGGCAAACGACAGTACCGAATAAAAACTTCCCTCCTGACGTTTGCCGCTGGTGGATTCGTGCTCATCCGTCAGGTCAGCCGCAATCGAAGAGGAAGAGACACTGCGCAGCACGTGAAAATACACAAAGAACAGGCTCTGCAATGCCACTAAAACCAGCACCAGCGGGTGGCCATTGTCGGGAAGCAAATCCAACATTCGCAGCGGGTAGAGCCACAGGATGTCCAGGATCATCAGCACCGTGGCGGTTGCCAGAATGCGATGTTTGGGCCAACGCCTGCCCAGGGGGCCCAAGGTAAACAATGCCGCCGGCACCGCCAGGCACACGGGCCCGGCCATCACCATGGCCATCTCGGTCGCACTGAGCTCCCAGTAGTAGGTCCAGGCGATGACATTCAGGGTGGCGGTGATACCCCAGGAGGCCGAGGCAGACAGGTCGTAATACAGCAGGTTACGAAAATTGGCGTTTTTGAGCGTACTCAGGAAGTCCTTCGTAATGCCGGCCAGCCCCTCGTTGGAAGGCATTCTGTGTGGGTCAATGCGTGTGACCGCAATATAGTTGCGAGTACCCCCTATACAAATAATCGCTGTTACCCAGGTCAGTGTGGCCGCGAACCAGCCGAAAGCCACATAGTTTTCTGAGATGAAACGACCGTCCTGTCCGGCAGAGGTTTCCCCGAAAATCAACAACATACTGACGGCAGGCACGACAATGCTCGTGAAAAACAGAAAGCCACTGCGCGTTCCCAGCAGACGACTACGCTCGTGGTAGTCCTGGGTCATCTCCGCCGCCAGCGCCAAATGCGGCAGCCCGAATGCAGTTATTGCCGTACGAATCCACAGGGAACAGGCCAGCAGCCAAGCGGCGAGAAGCGTGCTATCGGCTAGCGCCCACTCAGGCGGACTAAACAGAGCGAGGTAGCCCAGCCCCAGGGGCAATGCACCAGCGACCATGAAAGGGTGTCTGCGCCCCCAGCGACTTTTGAATCTATCCGACCAGGCGCCCATCATCGGGTCAGACACCGCGTCCCAAAGCAGCCCCAGAAACAGCACAAAACCCGCTTCAGTACCGCCAAGCCCCAGCACCTGAGTGTAGAACAGCAACACAAACATGGTGTAGGCAGCTTCCTTGATGGCAGAAGGTGCGCCGCCTATGCCATAGCTGATTCTGCTTGATCGATTGACAGACATAAAATACTCACTCGGAAATCGCCCGGCGGACCCAGCGGCTTGTCTTATAGACGGCGATTCTACACCGGGGTATTGAATTCAAAGGAATCATATTCGGCCGCGCCGCTTAATGACAATTTAGGAACACAGATCGATATTTGACCGAATATGATTCCACGGGTTCTCTCGCGGTCAATAGACTTGAGCTACGGCGTTCAGGAGGGTTTTTCATGCAGGTGATCAAGCGACCTATCAAAGCGAGCGGGGCACTCCTGGTGATATGCGCGGTAATATCTGTGGATAGATCGCAAACAGGGAACGGTTGTTGCACAGTTTTCAGTTGGAGAACCCATGCTGTTCGCAGAGGATGAAGATCACATAAAGCCTGACGAATTTGCCGCCGTTATGCGAACATTGGCGAGAAAAGAAACATTCAGATGAGTCAAACGATAGAAAAAGGGAATTAACCAATGGAAATTGATGTCTTCTGGTCTTTTCGCAGCCCGTGGTCGTATCTTGCGACCAGGCGATTGCGCCACTGGCAGGAACAGTATCAGTTACAGGTGAACCTGCGGGTTGTGTATCCACTTGCGATACGCATGCCGGAGTTCTTTGACCAGGTGCAACCGCAATGGATATCCTACTTTGTCACTGATGTTTTTCGAGTTGCCGAGTTTCTGGAACTGCCCTTTGCCTTCCCCAAGCCTGATCCGGTTATACAACTCGTCGATGAAAACGGCCGGCGGGAGACCGCACCCGACCAGCCTTACATCTATCGCCTCACCCGGCTCGGTGCACTGGCTGAAGAAATGGGGGCCAGTATTGAATTTGCTGACGAAATGTCTTCGCTCATCTGGGGCGGTACAAAAGGATGGGACCAGGGAGATCTTCAGGCCAGGGCAGCAGAAAGAGCCGGGCTTAATCTCGAGGAAATGGATCGCAGAATCATCGCTGAAGAAGAACGGCTGGAAGCGCAAATTGAGAAAAACCAGACCGATCATGAACACTCGGGCCATTGGGGTGTTCCAACCTGCGCGTTTAAAGGCGAAGCATTTTTCGGTCAGGACCGGCTCGATGTGCTGCTGTGGCGGCTTAAGAAGGAAGGTCTGCAAAGGCGGTAGTTGAAGTGAGGAAAAACGGGGCACTGCAATAGTATTTTATGAATGGGCTAGAAAAACCAAGACGCTACCTCGCAATATTCGCAATTTCCTGCGGCAGTGCGCTGATGGTAATGGATGGCGCTCTGCCGAATGTTGCGCTGCCGACCATAGCGCAAGAGCTGAATATTGATTCGTCCTTAGCAATCATGATTGTCAGTGTTTACCAGCTGGTATTGGTGATGACGCTGCTGCCTTTGTCTGCACTGGGTGGTCGCATCGGTTTACGAAGACTGTACCAGCTGGGCCTCTGCCTTTTTATTGGCTCGGCACTGTTGTGCTTTTTCGCTCCCAATTTCCCTCTATTACTTGCCGCTCGTGCGCTGCAGGCACTGGGTGCCGCTGCAGCACTGAGTGTTGCCAGTGCGCTGCTGCGTTTAATTTATCCCACTAGTCAGCTGGGACGAGGTCTCGGCATTAACATCATAATCGTGGCAAGCGCCGGAGGAATCGCACCCATTCTCGGGGGGTACATCGTATCCGAGGTGAACTGGCACTGGATATTTGTCGCTACCGCTCCGTTGGGTTTGCTGTCACTGGTAGTGGGTCAACGCGCTCTTCCCGATGTGGCGGGACATGGCCAGACAATCAGTCCTCTGGGCGCGCTGTTATGTGCTCTGACATTCGGGCTGATTATTTCCGGGCTGCTGGCAATGGCCCGGGGATATCACCTGCCTACCTCCCTCGCGGTACTGCTATTGGGTGTTCTTGCCGCTGTTGTTTTTGTGCGTCGCGAGCTGACCCAGGCTACACCTATTTTGCCGGTAGACCTATTGGCCAATCGCGTGGTGGCCCTCTCTATTATCAGTGCACAACTCGCGTTTATTGGTTCAATGACTTTTGTTCTCTCACTGCCCTTTCGCCTGCAGGAGCATTTCGGTTTCTCGCCCAGCGAAGTGGGTACGGCCATTGCGCCCTTTCCACTGGCGATGATGGTTAGCGCGCCCCTTGCCGGCATGCTATCTGACCGTTATCACCCGGCAATTCTGGGTAGTATTGGCATGGCAATCGCAACCGCTGGAATGCTGTTACTCGCCCTGCTACCCGAGGGTGCCACGCAGCCTGATATTGCCTGGCGCATGGCAGTGTGTGGCGCTGGCTACGGTCTATTTTTTTCGCCCAACGCAAAGCTGATTATTTCGGCCGCGCCAATGGCACGTGCAGCTTCAGCTGGCGGCTTGATCGCTACGAATCGGCTCGCTGGCCAGGCACTTGGCACCGCTTTAGTGGCGGCCCTACTCGCAGCGGGCCACGGCAGCGACAGTTCGCCTGCTCTGCTGGGCGCGGTGCTGACCTTTCTCGCAGGAATTTGCAGTATTGCCCGGCTGAGTAATCGGGTGGGCGGCATCCGATGATCCTAACAGCGAATAAATGTGAGCCTCCCCCGGCACTGCAAGTATGACCGAATATGATTCCATGCGTTCTGTCAATTTTTCCTATACTCCACACCTGTTCCTATCTTTCGTTTCACTCCACGGTCACCACAGAAGGTGGGCGACGCCGCAATCTCACAAAGGTACAACATGAAACTACTAGCGGGTCTGATTCTGTCTCTGCTTTTTCCTCTAGTTCTCCCGCTGCAAGCCTACGGCTGGCAGCACCACGCAGGTGATAGCGGCGGTACCAAGTTCTCCGAGTTGTCACAGATAACTGCTGACAATGTCGATCAACTGGACATCGCCTGGACGTACGACACGGGTGAAACCGTGAAGCCTGGCCAATCGGGTGGAAAAACATCATTCGAGCCGACCCCCATACTGTTGCCACCCGAGGCCGGCGGGCATCTTGTGTTCTGCACCGCCTTTGGCCGTGCTATTGCCCTTGACCCGGCAACGGGTGAGGAACGCTGGATTTATGACCCGAAGGTGGATCGCAACGGACATAGCAATATATGTCGCGGTGTCAGCTGGTGGAAAGACCCGCGCATGGAGAACCAGGCGCACTGTGCTAACCGTATTATCTGGGGCACCCGGGATCGCCGGCTAATTTCAGTGGATACCCGCACCGGAACGGCGTGTGCGGGGTTTGGCCAAAATGGTGAGTTGCAACTTGATGTGAAGGCCGAGGAGGCCCAGGTGCCCGGCGGCATTAAAACCTCATCTCCGGTGGTTATTGCGGGCGGTGTGCTGATGATTGGAGCGGCTGTGCAGGATTTTAGTCACGCCAACGCCCCAACCGGAAAGGTTAAGGCCTTTGATGTAAGAACCGGTGAAGCCAGGTGGACGTTTAGCTCTATTCCTACCGACCCAAATGATCCGGCGGCGTCCAGTTGGCCAAAGAACCCTAGGCTGGTGAGCGGTGCCGCCAATGCCTGGGCACCCATGTCTGCCGATGAAGAGCTGGGATTGCTGTATGTTCCCACCAGTTCACCGTCTCCGGATTATTACGGTGCGGCCAGACCGGGGGATAACCGCTACGCCAACTCTCTGGTGGCACTGAACATCGCCACCGGTGAAGTGGCCTGGCACTTCCAGTTCGTACATCATGATCTGTGGGATTACGATACCCCGGCACAGCCGGTGCTCACCGATATTGAGCGCAATGGCAAAACGATCGCCGCCGTTATCCAGGTAACCAAACAGGGTTTCGTGTTTGCGTTTAACAGACTAACCGGCGATCCGGTGTACCCGATCCAGGAGCAACCGGTTCCCCAGGGCGCGGTAGAGGGTGAGTGGCTGTCACCCACCCAGCCCTTTCCAGAGGAATCACTACAACTGCTCGATACCCATATCACGGCAGAGGATGCCTGGGGTTTTACCTTTTGGGATGAGGGTAAGTGTCGAGACCTTATCGGCAGCCTGCGCAGCGACGGCATTTTCACGCCGCTTTCTACCGAGCGTACGCTGTATATGCCCAGTGCAATGGGCGGGGCAAACTGGGGTGGGATCGCTGTGGACCAGAAGCAGCAGATCGGCGTAGTGAACCTCAATAACCTGGCCACCATTGGTCAATTGGTTCCCACAGTTGCAGGAAAAGGCGGTGAAACCCATGCCGGTGTGGGCTCCTTACTGGCAAAAATGGAAGGGACGCCCTATGCGATGAAAATGGGCAATTTGGGCTCCCCTCTCGGCCTTCCCTGCAATAAGCCACCCTGGGGGAAACTGGTGGCCGTTGACCTTAAAAAGGGCGAAGTGCTATGGGAAAGTACGCTGGGTTCGGTGCACGACATGGGGCCTGTTACCGCACCGTTTGAAATTAGCCTGGGAAGCCCAAACTTGGGTGGTCCGTTAATTATCGGCAGTGGCCTGGTGTTTATTGGTGCCACACTGGACAAGCGTTTTCGCGCCTTCGATCTGAAAACCGGGGAAAAACTGTGGACGCATAAACTGCCCTTTGATGGCAATGCCAACCCCATGACTTACCAGCAAGGTGATCGACAGTATGTGGTGATTGCCACGGGAGGCAGTTACTTCTTGAGTAAGATGACCGGGCGGGAGTCAGGGAATACACTTGTGGCTTTTGCTTTGCCGCGCTGAGAAAAGCAAGATTGCCTACGCGACCTGCTGCTGGCGGTGCTCGCTGGGCGTTACACCGTTCCAGCGCACAAAGGCCCGGCGAAAGTTCACTGTCTCGGAATAGTCCAGCAGGTGTGCTATCTCGGCAACCGTCAACTCGGTTTCTGCAAGATACTCCCGGGCAAGCAAATCCCTGACTTCCTCGAAGGTAGTTCTAAAACTGGTCGATTCTGCCTCCAGGCGGCGCCTCAGGGTGCGCTCACTGACATGCAGACTGTCAGCTACCTGCGCTATATCCAGGAACTCGCCTGCGGATTGAATCAGCAACTGCCGTACCGCGGCGGTGGTTTTCTCGACACTGTCCAGCCCGCGCAGCATCTCCTCACACTGCTGATGATACACCACATGCTCAGAAGGGCTTGCTGTTCTTACTGGCATATCGAGAACCTGTGCTGGCAGGAACAGCTCGCTGTGTTCGCAGTCGTACTTCACAGCCGCCTTCAAAGTGGCATCAAAATAGGCCGAATGAGGGGGTCTGGGGGAATTCAAACGTAGCTCGGCACCCTCTAGTCGGCCCCGATAGAGAGAGCTTCCTATGAAGCTGAGTTGTGAGAAACACAATTCGGTTGCCAGCGATTGTTGCACTGGAGTGCCCTGAGCTAGCTCCAAGCGTAACAATAACCCGCCATCATAATCGTGCAATTCCCAGTTTGTCTCAAACCACACCTTCCCATAGCGTAGCATCAGCGAGATGGATTCCCTGAGATTGGCACAGCTCATCAAGGCGAAACCAAAGACTCCGTAACTGGCAATGCCAACCCCCTGCCCAAAGCGTATTGCCAGACAAGGATCACCCGTGAGTTGCACCGCAGTTTCTAACAGCACCAGCGAATCGACCCCGGCAAAGGCACCTTCCCCGGAAGCTGAATATCCCCGCAAGCGGGCCCGGGAAAACAGTTGATCGGGTGTGACCCCTGCCTTCTCCAGCTCGTATAACAGCTGCTTGAGAAGATCATGCTGAAGTCGATTTACTCTCATCTGTCGCTCTTGGTGCCCATGGCTGTAGTTGGCACACAAGAACACAGACCGAATAGTGGCCGAATATGATTCCATGCGCGCACCGATGATCACTATAATCGAACCCGGTAGAAATTTGAAAGCACTATCATGAAAAGTTGCAAAGGATATCCATTCATCGACACAGATATCCGGCAGATCAAGGTATTGCTTATGGGATGTTTGACTAACAAAAGGGGCAGCCTTCACTCAACTGGCCTACGCCCGGCAGCAGCGGTTATCTGCGACAAGTTGTGTATACTGGATTGATTGAAAAGGTGGCGTTTGTTCGTCTTATACTTAAATTCGGAGGGATCATCGGCGGTAAATTTGCAGAGGCGAACCAGGACAGTCAGTAGCGAGGCGGTACGCTCTCGATTGTCGCTGCACGATGGCGAGCCCGGGCCCCGGCGCGTGATTGCGGGGTTTGGATCCAAAGTCGCCCACACGCTCATGCGGTTCACAAACCGCCTGTCGCCGTGAGAGAGAAAACATGAGCACTTCCCAAGGCCAGCGTCTCGAAGCGTTGGATGCGTTGCGCGGCCTCATTATGGTTGTGATGGCGATCGACCACGCTGCTCTCTTTGTTGCCGGGCAGCACTACGCTGAGTTTTGGGGCACGCCGCTCCCCGTCTACCCGCATGCCTTCGGGCTCTTCACTCGAGTGATCAGCCATCTCTGCGCACCCGGCTTCTTCTTTTTGATGGGCGTCGGTATGCACTTCTTCTGGGCATCGCGCCGCGAGCGCGGCTGGTCGGAGGGCGAGATCGCGCGACACTTTGCAGTGCGCGGCGGCGTGCTCGTCCTGGTTGACCTCTTCATAATTACGCCCGCGTTCATCCTCGGGATGTGGGAACAGTTTGCGTCCGGAGAGGGCCTAGCCGACGTCATTCCCGGTATTTCCGGCGAGCCCATGTTGGTTGTCAACGTGCTCGCCACGTTGGGTCTTTCGATGATAGTGTCGGCCCTCTTGATGCGACTCGGCACAAAGGCCACTGCATTTCTCGCTCTCGCGATACTGCTCGCATGCCAGGCACTACTTCCCGATGCGAGTGAAGCCTTTCGCACAGAGTCGTTTCTCTCTCGCTTGCTACTCGTCGCAGGCCAGGACGGATTTCTCGTCGTCAACTATCCGTTGTTGCCGTGGCTGTCGGTATGCTTGTTCGGGGTCGCGTACGGCGGCGCCTTGCGTGCCAATGCGGCTACAGGGCTCAAGGCCGCCCTGCCCGCCGGAGTGGCGATGTTGTTGCTGTTCCTGGTTGTGCGGATCGCGGGGGGCTTCGGCGCCCATCACCCCATGTCGGACGAAAGTTGGATGGCCCTTCTCGAAGTGACGAAGTATCCGCCGAGCATCGCCTTCTTGCTGCTGGGGCTCGGTGGCAATGCGCTCTTCCTTAGCATCATCCTTGGAATGCAAAAGCATCTCGAGGGGCCCGGGCGCGCACTGCTGGTCTTCGGTCGTTCGGCGCTCTTCTTCTATGTACTCCACATGTACATCTACGCGATCTTTGGGAGGCTCTACCCCGGTGAGACGAGCTTACTGGGCATGTATCCGGCTTGGTTCGTTGGGCTCGTCATCCTGTATCCGCTTTGTAAGAAATACGACGAGTTCAAACGCGGGACGGGTGAAGCCTCGATCTGGCGCCTGTTCTAGGCACGGCCGTCGTGAGCGACTGTCATTCGCGAGAATCAGTCCAGCCAACGACTTGATTTCTACCCTCGGCCTTGGCCTCATACAGCACCTCATCGGCCTGCCTCAATAAGGTAGCAATCTCTGGCTTTCCATTGCTACTAGAGAATCCGATGCTAGCCGTAACCTTAAGCGTATTGCCATTCGAATCTCTCGTGGCCAGATCTTCAATAACCGCTCGGACTCTCTCTAACGTCATGTGTGCAGATTCTGCGCCTGC
>JABHWT010000424.1 GCA_018657645.1 Halieaceae bacterium
ACTAGGAAAACCACCACCAGCGGTGCCATGAGTTTGAGAAAAAGGTTCTTTTCCTGGCCTGTGATTTTGGTATAGAGCGAGAGCAGCGCTTCCATTACTTATTCCTTTTGATAGTTCGCAGTCTATTCACCTGCTAATGGTGATCGTTTTATCGATGACATTCCATCACGTTGGGCACGCAAGTGCTTGATATAATATACATCATAGGAGAGTATCGGCATTTTTCAAATAACCTTTAGAAAATATTCACACTAATTGTCGATTCTGCCATTGGCTTTCCGATTCCTCATTGTCGTGGTCCATTGGAGTGGGGATTGATATAGATTCAATCACCACAATTTGACAGAATGTAGTCGCGGTTAGCAGCGTTGTGCTTCGCTGTGCCGTGTTAATTTAATTACTGGATGGGAGATCAGCATGGCTCTAAGATTGGAGGGCAAAGTGGCTCTGGTTACAGGCAGTGGCAGTGGCCTGGGCGAGGCTACGGCCAAGCGTTTTGCACAGATGGGTGCACACGTATATGTTACCGATGTGAACATAGCTGGTCTTGAGCGAGTCGTTGATGAAATAAAACAGGCTGGGGGTGGCGCAACAGGCCGAGAGCAGAACGTAACCATCGAAGCGGATTGGGATGTGCTTATGACCGAAATTATTCAATCCCATGGTCAGCTTGATATCCTGGTAAATAATGCCGGAATTGCTCTTACCGGTAATGTAGAGGAAGTAACACTGGATGATTGGCGCAAAACGCAAGCGGTCAATCTCGATGCCGTTTTTATGGGCACACGAGCCGCCGTGAAGGTTATGAAGGGCAGGGGTGGTTCCATTATCAACATATCTTCGATCGAGGGGATCATCGGCGACCCTAATACACCGGCTTATAATGCCAGCAAGGGGGGTGTGAGAATCTTCACTAAATCAGCCGCCCTGCACTGTGCCGCTCAGGGCTACAATATCAGGGTTAATTCGGTACATCCCGGATTTATCTGGACACCTATGGTTGAGGAGGGATTTGCGCAGCTTAATGAAGTTGGTGCGGAAATGCTGGCCAAGGTGAACACAGAAATTCCTCTTGGCAGCATGGGCGAGCCTCTGGATATAGCCAATGGTTGCCTGTTCCTGGCCAGTGATGAATCCAGATACATGACGGGATCTGAGTTGGTTATCGATGGTGGTTATACTTGCCGTTGAGAATTGATAAATATTCAGCCAGGCGGCAGTACCAGACGACCGGTCTGAAAATAACCACTGAGGACCGGTGAGAGACATCGGCTGTCCGCGCTGCTCGCGAATTTGAATGCAATTTGCGAGGTTTCCTCATTCTGCGATCGGCAGTAGCATCGCGAGCACTCGGAAATGCCTCATAGCCCAACAAATTAACGAGATTGACTGGCGATCAATACGTGGCACGTTCCTTGCTGAGTCTAACGATAGATAGACCACACTTGATATCGTTGGAGTCATAAAAATGAATACCAAACAGCATAGCAATACACGCCGCTCGCAATTAGCAAGTGATCTGCATGGGTACTCTATTAGTCCGCTAAAGCTGGCCCGTTTGGATGTGTGCATGTTCACATCCCTGGTATCTCTGGGCGTTGCCAGAGACAAGATATGCAGAACACTATTACTGTCCACCGCCGATTACGATGGCATGATTATGGATTTACTGTTGCTGGTGAAAACGATTCCGGCTGTACTACTGGCGCGCGGCGCCTACTAAAGGAGGTGAAACCATGAATACTTCTAACTCGCGTTCACGAGAGGTCGCCAGGCAGGTGGGTGTCATCCATGGGCGTATCAGAGCATGCTACCCCATGGACCGCGCCAAGCTGGCAGCATTGAATCTAGCGGTGTTTAAATCGCTATGCCAGTCGGGTGTATCAAGAGGGCGCATCTGTAATGCATTGTGCCTCAATACTGCCGAGTATCGCTACGCAAAAAACAGGATGGGCTGCTAGGGCACCTCTGAACAATGACATCGATCGACGCCTTACGGCCATATTCACACTGAGGAGTATATGGATGACCGCTAGCAAAACTTGACACTAAAACAGGAGCCTCGTCCAGGGTGGCTGTCTACAGCCAGGGTGAACCCCATGTCCCGACACAGGCGCCGGGCTATAGGGAGACCCAGGCCCAGTCCTCCGTACCGTCGCGTCAGGCCCTGGTCCAACTGCAAAAAGGGTTCAAATATGCGGTCAATCTGCGCCCTTTCTATGCCGATACCCTGGTCGATGACGGCAATTTCTTGCGGTTTGCCCGACTCGTCCACTACAAGTCGAACCAGCACGGCAGCATTGCTTGAAAACTTTGTGGCGTTATCGATGAGGTAGCAGATCACTCGGCTAAGAGCGACTGGATCACAGGCCAGGGCGGCCCCGCTGGCTTGAACGTCTAGTTCGATCTGCATTTCGGATTTCTCGGCATTATGCGTTAACCGCGAGTGAATTTTACCCAATAACAATGCAACATCGACCTCCTGCAAACCTGTCGAACTGAGTCTGTCATTCCCAGACAGGCGGGGAACCTCCAGTAAATCGGTAATCCGGTCCAAAAGATCCTGCCCGCTTCGCTTGAGCATGCTGGCAAAGGGAATCAGCTCTTTCTCACTGGGGTCGCCGCGATTACAAATGTCATCCAGTATTTCTGAAATTCCCATAATCGCGTTCAAAGGTGTTCTCAACTCGTGGTGAAGAGTTTGGGTCAGGTTGATGCTTTCTCTCGACAGCCAGGTTTCCATAGCATTAAGTTGCTCTTTCACCTGCGTCTGTTGTGCCGCGATCTGTTCCAGTTGATTCTTGCGCCTTGAAACGTTCTCCAAATTGATTTCAGCCATTACCCGCAAAATGTGAGGTGAGGCAACCGAGGCCATTAACTCGAGCCTGGCAAGGTGATCGGACGTGTAATAACCTTTGGGGTCTGTCTCCGAGTCCAATACTCCAATCAGGCGACCCGATTGGATGATCGGTACCGAGATCTCTGACAAGCGGTGGGCGTCGTCGAGGATGTAGCGCCCATCTACCGAGGTATCGTCGATTATCTCCGCGTGTCCAGTTTCTGCAACCGAACCTACAATACCGTGGCCCACAGGAATCCGAATAGGGTTGGAAATATTTCTATCTGGACTTTTTTTCGGACCAGCGGCCGCGGCCTGGATCAGCTCCGTACTATCGTCGTTCATCAAGTACAGAATAATATCGTCCAGGCAGAGACCATTTTGTATGCTGTCGCAGACCTGCCAGGCCACATCTGAGGGTGATTTGCAGTCGCTGCCGGTTCGTACCATTGATAGCATTGCGGTTGCAAAGTTCGGGTCTTGAAGATGCTTTATATCCGGGTCCACATTATTTTCCTGCTAGCCGTTTAGATTAATTGATTCGCAAATTGCGATGCAGGGTAGTAATTGCGCCTCGCATTTTGCGAATTAGGGGGACCAATTCCATATGGAGCGGTGCCCTGAGTACAATGGTGCAGATTTCGTACCAATAATGAGGTGATCGAGGCCCGGGCGACTCTCTCCTTGTACTTTGCACTGTGCCTCGTTGGCGACGGATGTATAATCGGGATGGGAAAAGAACGCGCCTCATGGGGAAGCACGCTGCCCTGGGGGGGTAATTTCAAGTAATGCACCGGGAAGCAGCGCCATGATGAGTCGAAAGGCAATAGTTGGAGGATTGTTGGCAACGCTGGGCGTGGCTATCCTTGTCGGTGCTGTTTCGGTGCTGCCTATGGGCCTGACCGACGCGGGCAAGTACTTTGAGGTACCCGGTACAAGGCAGCTGCAACCCGACGAGGTGGGACAACTTCGAGCCACGATCGATAACTACCTGCAACTTGCGACCTCCGGCGATGAGTTTCGCGGTTGGAGTGTAGAGCGGCAGTATTTCTGGAAGTATTCTATAGCCTTTGCAGCATACGGCGTCCCGTCTGCGATGATAATAGACCCGGATCATTTAACGGACTACAAAGTGCTGTTGGATACCATGATCTGGAAGATGAAGTCTAGAAGGGTGTGGGGAGATTTTACCGATTTTGGTTTTGGTTCCGATCCGATTTCCATCCAGAACATCATGTACAAAGGGCATTTGAACTTGATGTACGGCCTCTACCAGATGACCACGGGTGATCTCCGGTATGCCAGAGAGTATACCTGGTTGACTCGGCAAATCGCCGCCGAAATGCGTCTTCACCACCAGGGTCACTACGAGGGTGTAACCTGTGAGCCCAATGCCTGGTTTGCACAGTGCAATACAATTGGCATGCTCAGTCTTCACATTTACGACAAGCTGTATGCTACCCACTACACTGAAAATGAGGTCCAGTGGTCGTTGGACTTTATCATGGAGAAGATGAGAGATCCGCATACAGGGCTGTTTTACAGCGTCTATATGCCCTATCACGATGCGTTTCAGAAGGACATTCGAGGCTATACCAATGCCTGGATTATTACCTTCCTGCATCCGTTCCTGCCGCGGGAAATGGAGGCGCTCTATAGCACCTTCAAGACTCACCTGGTGTCGGATTATGGTCCCTACGCGGGAATCAAGTACCAGGTAGATGGCAGGCCGGACGAAACCGCGCACTTGTTTGGACTATGGGTTAGCAAAGAGCTCGGTGATGTCGAGCTTTTTGGTAGATTACGCAATGTAACCGACAAACTGGGTAAGCTGGATTATGACCCGGAAACCGGTGGGCTGGCCTACGACAATCCCGATAACAAGATGTTTAACGGGGGTGTGCTGGCAACAAAAATGCACTTGGGTTGGCGTCGGGTGCTGGATCACGACTGGGGGCATGGCCCATTACCCTACGCTATTCCGGATACAACCGGGATGGCCTGGACCGATCTATTGCCCACTCAGATTTATATGATGAACACTGGAAACAGCCGCCTACCTGACGATTCTTCCAGCTTGCGACCCTGCCCTAACTGCTTCTGGGGAGACTTTAAATCGGTCAGAATGCAACTTGCAGCTGAGCCGGAACCTGCTCACTGCAGAACAGCTTCCACTGGCGGTTGTGGTATGGAGGTTCTGGAACGCCCCAATCCTCATTGACATATTGACAACACGTGCAAGCCGATATGGGCATGCAAAACGTCTGCGGCGGGGCAACAGAGCGGCGGAGAAGGGCGCCGTCATTTTGTCAAAGAGATTGCCAAACAATTAGATTACTGACTCAATACACGTGGAGTTTTACTAAATCTACCAGTTGTGATGCAAGATAGACGATGATATGACAGGGGGAGCAACAATGAGCGAGTGGGTTAAATACAGTACCAGCGGCGGTGTGGCAACAGTGACACTCAATCGTCCCGATAAATACAACACCCTGCGTAGCGAGGTGATTACCAGTTTGCAGGGGGTGTTGGAGAAGGCCAACAGAGATGACGATGTGCGGGTTATCATTCTGCAGGGGGCGGGCGATGCTTTTTGCGCCGGCTTTGACTTTTCCGACGGACTGGATGCCTACGACAACATGGGCTTGCAAAGCACTCAGACCCTGGGTCCCATCCTGGATGGTGTGATGCGAAATACGCCGCAGGGCAGGCATTTTGTTGACGTCGCTTCTCAAAAAGGTGTGGGAGGAGCTGTTGAAATGCGTGACGGGCCGTTTGGAGACTACTCCCAGGGTGCAGCAGAGGATCAGCCTCGCAAGCGAAGCGAGCTGAACCTGCCCTAGCACAAGCAGATCGAAGGGCAGGGGCCTACATGTTGTTGAGAAGAGTCACTGCGGTCATATTGCTGAGTTTTCTCGCGGGCTGTAAGCTACAAATAATCGTGCCTCTCGGTGGCCAGGTCATAACAGACTCCGGTACCTACAGCTGCGCAGCGGGCCAGACCTGCGAAATAGACATTGTCGATTTGTTTTTTGACGAGACGTTTACCGCAGTACCGGATACCGGCTATATTTTTGTTCAGTGGAAGAAGAAGGCCGGACGCGGATTTTGTGCAACCGTTAATCAGCGGCATAGCCCCTGCCGACTCTACACGGCTTTTATTGATAAACAGCCCAAGCTCAGGCCGTTACTGGCCAGTAGCGGTATATTTTTTCTTGTGCCGGAATTTACGGAGGGCGCTCAACTCACTCTCAATGACACGGGCATCACCTTTGGCGCCGACTACCCGTTTGGCAATAATGTCGGATGCACAGGCGCAACAATTAGCCAGCAGGATTGTTCGAATGGGCGGGATGCGAGCAATAATGATGATTCAGATGGTCACGCGGGCTTTAGTTATACCAAGTTGAGCACCACGGGGGCCATATTGTCGGCTGCTGCCGCCGACTTCTCCTGCGTTAGAGACAACAACACCGGCCTGGTGTGGGAAGCCAAAACCGACCTCGGCGGAATTCACAATGAGGCTAACACCTACCGCTGGGGCGGTAAAACGGCATTGGGGTCGGGATGGGGAGAGTACTACTCTGATTGGAATGTTCTGGTTGATGGTAGCAATACTGCAGCTCTGTGTGGCTATGCAGATTGGCGGGTGCCGACCACTCGTGAACTGGAGAGCCTGGTAAATTTAAATAGGGATGACCCAACGATTGATACGACGTTCTTTGTCCATACCGCGGCTGCAGATTTCTGGTCGGCATCGCCAGCTGCCGATGGCTCGGGCTACGCCTGGCATGTAAATTTTGATGCAGGTTATTCCTACGATTGGGGTGACCGCGAGACTTTTATGCGGGTTCGATTAGTGAGCACAGCAAAGTGAGCAGCCTCGGATGCGAGCTGTTATAACAATGGTGGAAGTGATGAATAATTGGCCGCGTCTGTTGCTGTCTGTCTGGGTGCTGGGTTTCTCAATCGGCAGTGAATCTGCACAAGTGTGCCGGCCCGAAAGCAGGATACCGGCAACCACACCTACAGCGGAATTTACAGACCACCGCGATGGCACCATTAGCCATCATGCCACAGGCCTGATGTGGGCTAAATGCACGGAGGGACTAACAGGCCTGCGGTGTGCGTCTGGTACCGCGCAGAATCACGACTGGCAGCAGTCACTAGACCTGCTGCCGGCAGTACCCTCGCCGGCTACAATAACTGGCGGTTACCTAATGTTAAGGAACTGCGCTCTATCGTCGAGCAGCGTTGCTCTAATCCGAGCATTAATCAGAGAGCGTCAGTTTTTCCGAATACCCCGGCTGCGCTTTTTTGGTCGGCCTCGCCGTCTTCCCACGATGCCAGTAGTGCGTGGTATGTGCTTTTCGACTATGGTGACTCGGAGGATGGCTTTTACGGACGCCTCGATGAGGGGCATGTGCGACTGGTGCGCTCAGAGGTGCCTTAGTGTTATTTTTTCAAAGATCATTCTTGCCTGACTCTTGGCCGGTCAGAATTTTGCTGCGCAAAAACCCGCGTCCAATTACTCACTACGGGCTAGTTGATCAAAGAACTGGAAGAACTCGTAGCACAGGGTTATCTGGCGCTCGGCTGGGGTAAAATAGGCATTAATGTCGCCGCATTCCTCGAAGGTCAGCTTCAGTGGTCGTCTGGGCATTCAGTGAGTGCTCGTCGGCCAGCGCCCACTCGCTAATATCGAACACAACTTCATCATTTCTTTCCTACCATGTAACAGGTAATTGACTGTGGTGAGTCGTATCTACGACAATTTATAGCAGATCAGGATTCGCAAGCAGGGCACCGCCCTTCAGCGCCAGCATTTCATTGCATCCATCGGCAATTAGAAACGATCTGGCGTCGCGTAGAAGTTTCTCCATCGGGTATTCTTTGGTTAGCCCGTTGGCGCCAAAAATTTGCAGGGCGTCGCTGGTCACCTCAAAAGCGGTCTGGGTGGCCGTCACTTTGGCCGCTATTGATCCCTGCAAGGCCGGCGCCGGCGCAGTTGCATTGTATTCCGCCGCCCGTCGAACCAGAGCTCTTGCCGCCTCAACCTTGCGGAACATGTGGAACAGACGGCTTTGGACGCTTTGATGCTTGATAATCGTCTGGCCGCCCGCGTTGCGCTCGTGGGCATAAGCCAATGCGTACTCATAGGCGGCTCGGGCCATGCCAACCGCCATATTACCCACGCTCACGTTGGCGCTGGCCAGGGTGAGATGGACTAGGTCGTTGTAGCTGGCAGGGTCAGCCAGTAGGTTGTCAATGGGTACTTCAACATTGTCAAAGAATATTTCGCCCTGATTCAGTGCTCGCACGCCGAACTTGTCCAGGGGTTTGCCGCGGCTCACGCCCGGGGAATCCAGAGGTACCAGAACGCTAATGCCAGGTTGTGTGCCACCGTCTGTATCGGCGTGGCAATACAGGGCGCAGAGTTCGGCTGTTATCGCGCCGGACACCCAGGCGGATTTCTGACCGTTGATAATAATCTTGTCTCCGGCAATGCGTGCCACGCAGTTAGGTGGGTTATGCTCACTGTTTACCGCTGCTATGTCGCCTTGCGGATCGAGCATGTCGGTGCCGTGATCGGGTTCGGTGATCGCCCAGCAACCACGGAACTTTTCACAGTAGGGAACCAGGTCTTCGCGGCCGGCCAGGGTGCTGAATACGGGTGGAAACCAATCGACCAGAATCATACTGGCCAGGCCGACATCGCCCCAGGATAATTCCTCGGCCGCTATAAGCGACAGTCTGGCCCCCTCAGCGGGGTCCAGGTCGGCCATTGCGGAAACCGTGAGTCCCAGATCCTTGGACTGTGCCAGCACATCCCACAAGATGGACCCATCGGCAATGGCGTCCTGCGCGTCCATTTTGTCCAATACCTGGCCGGCCGGGCGTATCACGTCCTCGGCAAAGCGGTGAGCGGTATCCTGAACGGTTTGCTCCATCTCCGACAGCGGACCCTCGAGGCCAGAAAGTGGCAAGTCAATATAATCTGCCACGATTAGTAGCCTCCGGTAATATACTGTTCAAGATGTCCAATGGTGGATTCCTGATCAGAAATAATCTGCTTGACCACATCGCCAATGGTAACGATGCCAACCAGCTCTCCGCTCTCCATAACAGGCAGGTGGCGAATCCGGTTCTTGGTCATCAACATCATGCAATCGTCAATCGTATTGGTGGGTTCAATATAGAGAACATCCGGAGTCATCAGGTCCCGAACCGCCGTATCTTTGGAGAACCTGCCCTTGAGAATCAGTTTTCGAGCGTAATCCCGCTCAGTGAAGATGCCGACAAGTTTTCCGTGCTCAACGACCAGCAAGGCTCCAACATCTTTATCCGACATTAGCTGCAGTGCATCATAGACGGTTGCCTGTGGGGCAATAGACCAGGCCTGGCCGCCCTTTATTTCCAACAGAGTTTTAATACTTCTCATAGCTGACCGCTCCTTTGTGAATAAATGCCCAACCCCTGGATGACCGACAGTATTTTCCGAGCTGGGGGCATGTATTAAGTCAGTTTAGCAGATTTTCCAGTTTGACCAATGGGGGAGCTTTGATCTCCCTCAACGCCTTCATACTAAATACTTGAGGGCCTCCTGTCATTATCTTGCGTTAACGCGCAGCTTGAACATGCCTGGAAGCCCCACGGGGCAGGAGCTAAAGGGCACATCCGCAAGGGGCGACCCACGCTGAAGCACTATGGTATTATTCAAATGTGCCCAGGCAAGTGGGTGTAACTACACAAAGGATGACTAATTAGTGCCACATCAAGTAAACGGCCTTGAGTCTGCAAAAGCGGGTGAGCAGGCATCTCTGGACATGCCGCCGACAGAGCGGAGCCTGGTTCGCCACGGCAGAGAAAATGCCACCTATTCCCGGGACGACGTGAATCGTCTGATCGACGATTTGAAGCTGGGGCATATGGCCTTTGTTGTCGATGGCAAACCCGTTGTTGTACCGATGACATTTTGGCGTGTTGACAGTGCCTTGTACTTCCACGTCGGCAACAAAAGCAGGCTGCAGAAGCTGTTGGAGGCGGGGCAGGAGGTTTGTATATCCTTTGCCGAGTCGAAGGAGTGGGTCATGTCAAAATCCGCCTATCACCACAGCACCAATTACCGTTCGGCGGTCATTTATTGCACGGGTGAGCGGATCTCCGATGAAGCCGAGTTCGATGCAGCCTTCGCCGCATTCATAGAGCAGATAGAGGAGGGCCGCTGGGAGCAGGTACGTCCACCCAATGAGGTGGAGCGCAAGGCGACAGCGCTAATGAAACTCCGCTTCGACGAGGGGTCATTCAAGTCTCGCACCGGTGGCCCCAACGAGGAGCCAGAAGATATGGACCTGCCAATCTGGAATGGCACAATGCCGGTGTGCCCGGTACATCTGGACTAGCAGCGTCGCCGGGCTGCTCGAGTAATTACCCTGGTAGAATTGCTGTGGCTATACAGCCGCATTCAGGCGCCAGTTTGTGGTACGCTGAATATCCCCGTGGTCGATGACAAGTAGCGGGCAATGGCCCTGCGGCAGTAAAGGAATTCCTGGTAGAACACTCGTGTTAGACGCATTTGACAAACATCATTTGGAGCTGGATCGAACCGCTATCTGGCATCCATATACATCCATGCAAAATCCATTGCCTGTTTATCCAGTGGTGTCGGCACAGGGAGTCCGTCTAAAGCTTGCAGACGGGAGGGAACTTATCGATGGCATGTCTTCCTGGTGGGCTGCCATTCACGGTTACAATCACCCTCAACTGAATGCGGCTGTCCAAAACCAAATTGAGTCGATGTCCCATGTCATGTTCGGTGGACTGACCCACAGGCCTGCCATCGATCTGGCAGATCAATTAATCTCTCTGTCTCCGGCATCTCTGGAAAAAATATTCTTTTGCGACTCGGGCTCTGTTGCCGTAGAGGTCGCGATCAAGATGGTTATTCAGTACTGGTATGCAAAGGGCAAACCAGAAAAAACGAAACTGCTGACGATCAGGTCGGGTTATCACGGAGATACCTTTGGCGCCATGTCGGTGTGTGACCCGGTAACGGGGATGCACGAAATATTCGCAAATGTTCTGCCCCGGCATTTTTTTGCGGACGCACCTCGAACCGGGTTTGATGAAGCATTTGATGAGTCGGACTGTGAATCCCTGGCGACAATTCTGAATGACAATCAGCGGGAGATTGGTGGAATTATCCTCGAGCCGATCGTGCAGGGCGCGGGGGGTATGCGGATATATTCGCCCCACTACCTCCGTCGAGTCAGGCAACTGTGCGACGACTACGGCATTCTCTTAATCCTCGATGAGATCGCCACCGGCTTTGGCCGCACAGGGAAGATGTTTGCCTCGGAACATGCCCAAATTGAGCCCGATATTATGTGCGTTGGAAAGGCTCTAACCGGGGGTTATATGAGTCTTGCCGCAACCCTGGCCAGCAGAAAAGTCAGCGATGGCATAGCCTCCGATGGTGCTGGAGTGTTTATGCACGGCCCCACCTTTATGGCGAATCCACTGGCCTGTTCCGTGGCTCTGGCCAGCCTCAAGTTATTACTCGAGCGCGATTGGGCGGCCGAAGTTTCGGCAATAGAAACACAACTCAGAGAGGAATTAACGCCCTGCGGTGAACTTCCAGGCGTACGGAATGTGCGGGCACTGGGAGCGATCGGAGTTGTCGAATGCGAAAACGCCGTTGACGTGGGTACCTTGCAAAAGGTGTTTGTCGATAAAGGTGTGTGGGTTCGCCCTTTCTCCAATCTAATTTATATCATGCCACCCTATATAATCGAAGCCTCTGAATTGCGGGAACTGACCTCCGCCATCACCCATGTTGTTGCTACTGGATAGATCGTGACCAAATTCAGTTTTATCGATAGCGAAATGAGCAGGAGGCGATTGACACAGCAGCAGCGGCGGCTACGATCTGTCAGTCCAGTCTCAAACACGGTCTTGGAGATAGATGATCGGAACGTGATTAATTTCTGCTCAAATGACTACCTGGGGATTTCAAAACACCCCAAATTGGTCGAAAGAGCGATTGCTTATGCGCAAAATTATGGCGTGGGCTCGACAGCTTCCAGGCTTGTTTGTGGGTCCTACGATTGCTTCCATCAGGTGGAGAGAAAACTGGCGTCTCTAAAGGGGGCTCAGGGCGCACTGATTCTCAACTCCGGATACCAGGCCAACGTTTCTATCATCCCGGCGCTTCTCGACTCCGGATCGCTCGTGCTTTCCGACGAACTCAACCACAACAGCATTATTCAAGGCATTAGTCTGGCCAAATGCAAAAAACTGTTGTTTCGGCACAATGATATCGAGCATCTCGAACAATTGCTGGTCGAGAATCAGGACAAAAATTACTCGAGCACGCTTATCGCTACTGAATCAGTTTTTAGTATGGATGGAGATCGCTGCGACATCGACGCTCTGGTCGAACTGGCAAATCGCTATCAGGCGATACTCCTGGTAGACGAAGCCCATGCAACGGGTGTGTTGGGTGACAATGGGATGGGGCTAACGGTGAACAAGGGGGTCGATGTCGTAATCGGCACTTTTGGCAAGGCACTGGGTTCATTTGGCGCCTATGTCTCCTGCTCTCAAGAGATAGTGGACTACCTCATTAATTGCTGTGGTGGGTTCATCTATACCACCGCTTTGCCGCCCTCTGTTATAGGCTCGATCGACGCGGCTCTGGACCTGGTGCCGACAATGAATGATGAGCGGCAGGTACTGGCAGAAAATGCTGAATATCTACGCGCCTCCCTGCACCAACTTGGTTACGACACGGGTAATTCCACCACTCAAATTATTCCGGTATTGATTGGCGATGAGAAACAAACGCTCGAATTGTCACAGCGAATGGAACAGCGGGGAATACTGGCAACGGCGATACGACCTCCCACTGTACCAAAGGGGATGTCGCGAATACGTTTAGCACTGTCTGCCGCCCACACCAGAGATCAAATAGAGCATTTAATTAAGGTGTTCCGCTAATGGCTTTGCCGAGTCGGATCTTTGTGACAGGTACAAATACCGATGTTGGTAAAACGGTGATCAGTTCGATTTTGGTAGCGGGTCTTAAGAGTCACTACTGGAAGCCCATTCAGACCGGCGCGCCGGAACACGACGATAGCCAATGGATCCAGCGGCATACGGGCCTGCCCGGTTCACATTTTCACTCTGAAACCTACCGCTTCAAAAAGCCCCTGTCGCCTCATGCGGCGGCGGCTGATGAGGGGGCTCACATCTCTCTGGACAAGTTTGAGTTGCCGGACACGGATCAACAAATGGTCGTAGAAGGGGCCGGGGGTATCCTGGTGCCGCTTAATAGCCAGGATTACATGCTGGACTTAATTATCAGGCTGGCCATTCCGGTATTGATTGTTGCAGACAGTCAACTGGGCACGATTAATCACACCTTGTTGACCCTGGAGCAGCTTCGCCGGAGCGAGGTGGAGGTATTGGGAGTGGTGTTGAATGGGCCGCTAAATAACCGTAATCGGGATGCGATTGAGCACTACGGAAGCATCCGTGTGCTGGCAGAAATAGAGCCGCTACCGGATTTTTTGCCCGCCACACTGGAATCGTGTTTCCACCGTTGCTTTAACAGCCAGTGCACCTCTAATTAGCGCGCACCCAGAAACGCTACTTTTTTCACTAGACATCGGAGGCGACTGCAAAGGTTAGCTGTTTTGGACATCATCGCCCGGCCTTCGGTTTTCCTGCATGCCCATGTGCCTCCAACCCCTGAAAACAGGCCTCCGCTTGGCGGGCAGGATCAAACCAGCCTGGAGGGCTGATAAACCCTACGGTAGATGACATTTGTGAACCCGGTGTACCTGGCACACCAGGCTGCGGTTCGCTACCGTTACTCGCTCGGCTCAAACTCGCTGTAATGCAGGCCGACTACGCGCCATTTGCTATCAATTTTCTGCCAGATATCGGTTTCGTATGCTTTAACGGTGGATGTTTCGCCGCCCTCTGAGCGCGTACGGTTATCGACAAAACTGGATACTACTGCGACGTCGCCACTGGGCATCATTTGAATACGTATGTCAGATGTCTCGTTCTTCTCAACGCCGCCTCCGGCTTCAATCGATGCTGTCCACTCCTCTCTATAGGTGGCGACTGGCTGTCGTGCACCAAAGAAGAATAAGACCGCATCTTTGGTGTAGAAGCCAAAATAGGTGTCGACGTCATTGGTGGCGTAGGCGGTATTGAACGCCTCGGCCGCAGCAGCTACTTCCGCGTGTGCAGGGCCGTGGTGTTCGGCCATTGTCGAAAACGGTAAAAGCGCAATGGCGAAGAAACTCAGAATTTTTTTCATGTTATTAGCCTGTTGTTTGATTTAAGCGCTTACTGACCGGCCTACAATGGCAGTCAGGCTCGGACTCAGAGTATAGTAATACGCCATTGCTGACAATTCAGATAGCCAGATCCTCAGTTGCCAGGAAAAGCTCGTACTGGGTCCGAGCCATCCCACCCTATGGCAGCGTCGGCAACAGCTTTGAAAACAGTGCGAATTATATCGATATCTTCTACTAACTCAATCATGTGCCCAAACACGGAAGTAGTGTCTATATAAGCAAATTGCCCAATACCACCAGCGCTTCCAGACGCGGCCACCTCGAATCCCCTATCGACATAATGTGCAATGTCACCACTTACGTCGCTGGACCAAAGGGCTATGTGATGAAATCCTGCACGCCCCACCGGTACGGTATCTCGATAAGCGCTGGGTCGGTTACCTGTTGGCTGAATGAGCTCTATCTGCATGTCACCCGCCTGTGCTAGCGCAGTTTTCATTGTCAAAGGTAATGGAGTCCCTCGGTAAAAGGTGTCAACCAGAACGCCTTCCTGGTAATCGGCCAAAAAAAAGGGACCAATACCGGTTTTTTCAGCCCACAGGCTGGCTGCATCTTCAATGTCATCGACAACCCATGCACTTTGAAATGCATTTTTAACAAACCTGTTGTGCACTGTATTGGCTCCTTCTTATATAAGGCCACCAACCGCGTTTTGCACCGCAGGGAGCGACCTGTCTTGTCAGGTTATAGGGTCCTTGCCAGGCGTTTGCGTAAGCGATTGCTCGAATGATTATTCTAAGCAATCACGTAGGCGTAGTTTTCACGCATCATTAGTCGCTCCAACTCAAGCTCAGCGATAGCACTCCCACCGACTGATTCGAGCAGTTGTTCGAAAGCCTGTCGCTCACCGTCATCCATTCGCTGTTGTATTGCTGATAGTCGCTGATGCTGGATTAAGCAATCCAACATGGCAATTCTTTTTATACTGACGCCTTGCTGTAGATGCTCTATCTCACCAATTACCTGGTGGGTCGCTTTTTGCCCCTCGATAGCAATCACCGTTCCCGAAGGCCGGTCTCGCTTCTCGCCTAGCCAATGATGGTAGGCATTTGCGGTAGCAATTAATTCAGGTCCATAATCAGCACACAACAACTTCAGTAATTCAATTAGCGATTGCGGTAGTTGTTGTCTATCAAAAAATGCAGGCGGTACGCTCCAGAGTTCGGGGTCGACTATATTGGGGTTATTCATTGTCTCAATCCACCGGTATAGAGCGGGTGCATTTATTTTCAGCTCATTCGCTGAGGAGACATCGCGCCCAAGGTGTGCATATATGGGGCCCATCAAGCCAAAGTCTGCAATGGAAGGATGGCCGCCAAGGACATAGGGGAAATTTAAAAAATGCGCATTCAATAGATGGTAGAGCTTTCTTGTTGAGCGCTCTACGGCTTCAACGGTGGTGGGAGTGATACCCAAGGCAGGTACATAGGCCTTCATGCTATCAGCGAATTCAGAGCCAAGTGTTTTCTCTGCAGTTTTCCGCTTTTCTCGAAGCTCAAAACTGCGCTCAAAGTCGTTGATAATAAATTGGCGATTCTCCTGCGTTGTATTCCAGCGATAGTGCATTGCAGGTTTGTGTAGGCCCTCCGATCCGTAACTGTGAATAAGCCAGGCCAGGGCTGCCATCGTCTTGTCTGCTGGTATCATTGGATTAGCAGGGTGTTGGCCTTCCAGGTATTCAATTATCTCAGTAGAGTCAGCTATAAAGTCGCCCGACGGCAGCTCCAGGACCGGGACTGTAAGGTACCCTATTGCGGGGACTATTTTTTCACTGAAATGAGGATGTGAAGGGTTTATTTCAACATAATCTAGACCCTTTTTACGTAGATACGGCCGCACTTTCGCTGAATAAAGCGACCAACTTGCACCCCACAGAATGTACCGGCCTTGAGCCAGTGCTTTAATATCCAATTACGATGCCCCCAGCAATCTATTCGGCTGTAGTTGGGTCGATGACCGTTCTGACCTCCGAAACAGAATTGGCCGGGAAACCTCCCATTTCTGCGTGCTTTTGCACGGAGGCTTCATCAGGGGCAATATAGATACAATAGATTTTGTCGCCAGTTACGTAGCTCTGAACCCACTGAACCTGGGGGCCCAACTCCCGTAGAACGCCGCAGGACTTTTGGGAGATGCCCTGCAAATCCTCTGAAGATAGATCTCCTGCACCGGGTATTTCGCGCTCGATCACATATTTTGGCATTTTCCTTCTCCTGATTTCAGGTGTGAAGATGTTGATCTGACAATAACAATATTTGAAAGTATTTTTAAGTCAAATTATTGTTCTTGCAGAGTGGTGTCCTGGCATATAAGCCATAGTTCTGAGCCTCGTTGCCGCCTATTGTCTCTGTATTTCTAATTCCCTCTATCTGATTTAAGACCAGGTTTCCTATTATAACAAGTGCCTGATCCATTTTATCTTGATCATTTTGAGGTTAAGTGACTGATTGGTTTACGAAATTAGTATTAGATACACAGGAAAGGGGTGGCATTGCCGGGGAAATTCTGTTCGAATTTGTATCGAAGCCATCGGCACTTGGAATAACAACAGGAGCAGACATGAGCGAGCAATCCGAGCGGCGACTTCTGTCCGGACAGGCATGGGAAGACTACTGTGAGACCTTGAAAGTGGCAGGCCGTATGGTCGATGAATTTGGGGATACGCCCAATGACCTGGACCGCGCTGAGTGGTATCGCTTTCTCAGTCGATTGGCGCGCAACGGCTTTGAGCGCTTTATGGAAAACTGTGAGCCCGACCGACCGCGGTTGCGCGATGCCCCCTGGCGCCAGAGTATCAACGTACAGTGTCCTGATCAGGACCATTTATTGTGTGAGTTTGTCGATGGCCAGTACGAATATCGCATCACTGGTAATCGCGGTACGCTGCCCTATTTTATTCTGGCGGCCTGGAGCGCCCCGCAACCCGTCGATATTGGAGACCATAACTGGGCACTCCGGGGCACGGCCGGGCTCGCTGAGTTCGACCCGACCAAACTCAACACCACATCATTTTTGCCCAGCGACAACATAGACTTTGACGAACAAGGCAATTTCGAGGTTATCGTCGGCCAGCGCACCAGAGAGAGCAACTGGC